>PFUR01000010.1 GCA_002790195.1 Flavobacteriales bacterium CG_4_9_14_3_um_filter_40_17 | reverse complement strand
ATCCTGCTTCCCATACCTAATATTTTATTGGCATTGTCATCCACCACAGCCCACCCGATGCTGTTTGTTCCCAAGTCAAGTCCTAATATTTTAGTCATCACATAAAATTTTAAAAAAAAACATTCTCTAAAAATAATTATTTATTCGGAATAATTGTTATTTTTGAATTGTTAAGATTTATTCTAATCTTTAATCTTATCACAATAAGGCTATATGCCGTAGGTGAAAACCTTTAGTCCTGCTTCGGTGGGACTTTTTGGTTAGTTCGGTTTGGTTTAGCGACGGAAATGAACCGTGTAGTGAACAAAAAAAATCCCGCACAAGGATAACCTCGGCGGGAAACTATTTTTCAATAAAAGTTTATCAATGTTCTTCCTCTTCCCCTCTGTTTTCCACAGAAGCCGGGTAAGCACTTCGTGCACCTTTTGCCCAACTGATTAACGCGACTGTCTGCTCGGCTGTCAAACGGGCATTTTGGTGAATAAATGTATAAGACTCCAAGGGCATCTCTCCCTTCTCAACTTCCTCCACCAATTCCTCCAATTTATGTGCTTTCTTTTTGGGTACGTAATTGACCCAATCCGAAAAATTCAGATGTTCCTTTCCCTCGTCGATGTGATCGGCTAACCAATACGAAACCGGTGCAATTTCGGCGTACCACGGATACACCGTGTTGTTGCTGTGGCAATCAAAACAAGCCGTTTTCAAAATAGTTTTTACCTCGGGTGTAGGTTGGGTTTCCGAAACAAAAGTGGACACATAATCGCCTTGCGCCATATTTTTTTCAGGCCGGATAAATTGAAGGATAATCAAAACAACAAATAAGGCAATCAAGGTTTTTTTGAATGTTTTCATAAAGGAAAATGTTTTGTGAAATTAATGTAAAAGTATAATTTTTAGACGAATTCCGTCCGACCGGGTTTAATACACTTTTAAATTTTTATCAAATCTTAATTTTTTTATCTTTTATATTCTTTAGATTCTATAGATTTTAATAAACCGCGATTTCAAAGTATCTTTGTGGCTTGTTTGATGCAGTCCGTTTTTTTAAACCATGCCTATGATACATTTTCATCCCCTGCTTTCCGTCTCACCCGTCGATGGCCGATATCACGTCAAAACCCATTCGTTGGCTGATTTTTTTTCTGAAAAGGCCCTAATCAAATACCGTATATTGATTGAAATTGAATACTTTATTTATCTCATCAACCATATTTCTTATTTTGAAAATAAATTAACCCCCTCCGAAATTGTCATACTTCGAAACATCTATCTCAATTTCAGTTTAGAGGATGCCTTGGTGGTCAAAGAAATCGAAAAAACCACCAATCACGATGTGAAAGCCGTGGAATATTTTATCAAACAAAAATTTGAAACTTTGGGCTTATCCCACCAAAAAGAGTGGATACATTTCGGGCTGACCTCACAAGACATCAACAACACCGCCATTCCACTATTGCTCAAAGAGGCTTTTCATAAAATTTATCTCCCCGATTTAGATTTGCTGATTTCCCGGCTTCAATCTTTTGCTTCCGATTGGAAAGACATCCCGATGCTCGCCCGCACACACGGACAGCCTGCCTCTCCTACCCGATTGGGTAAGGAAATCGATGTTTTCGCCACACGGCTGTTATCCCAAAAAAAATTATTAATCCAAATACCTTTCTCTGCAAAATTTGGCGGTGCCACCGGAAATTTCAATGCACACCAAGTGGCTTTTCCTGAAGTCGATTGGAAAGAATTCGGCACCGGTTTTGTGGAAAATATTTTGGGACTAACACACAGTTTTCCAACTACCCAAATAGAACCTTACGACAATCTGGCCGCTTTCTGTGATGCACTAAAACGCATCAACACCATCCTCACCGATTTAGACCGGGATTGTTGGGCCTATATCTCCATGGATTATTTTAAACAAAAAATTAAAGCCGGTGAAATTGGTTCTAGCGCGATGCCACACAAGGTAAATCCCATCGATTTTGAAAATTCGGAAGGCAACCTCGGTATAGCCAACGCGCTGTTCGAACATTTTTCAGCCAAGTTGCCCATCTCCCGCCTACAACGAGATTTGACAGACAGCACTGTGCTCCGAAACCTCGGCGTGCCCTTGGCACATACCAAAATCGCTTTTGAATCGACCCTAAAAGGGCTGGAAAAATTGGTCTTAAATCCCGATAAAATCCGCCAAGACCTCGACGAAAATTGGGCCGTGGTCGCCGAAGCCATCCAAACCATCCTCCGCAAACACCACTACCCAAATCCTTACGAAGCATTGAAAAACCTGACACGGACACATCAAAAAGTGACCCGTGAAAGTTTGGCAGTATTCATCGACTCTTTGGACATAGCCGAAGACCTCAAATCGGAGTTGAAACAAATCACACCATTCAATTACACCGGAATCTAAACCCATGCGCATTGATATTCTCACCGTTTTGCCCGAATTGCTCAAAAGCCCTTTTGAAGCTTCTATCTTGAAACGCGCCATCGATGCCGGCCAGGTGGAAGTCCATTTGCACAACCTGAGAGATTATTCGGACAAACCCCACAAACAGGTGGATGACTACCAGTTTGGTGGCGGTGCAGGCATGGTTTTGATGATTGAACCCATCGAAAAATGCATCCTTCAACTCCAATCCGAACGCTCCTACGACCAGGTGATTTATATGACTCCCGACGGCGAACGATTCAATCAGCAACTTGCCAACCGGCTTTCCATGTGCGAAAACATCCTTTTGCTTTGCGGACATTACAAAGGCGTTGACCAACGCATCCGTGACCACTACATCACACACGAAATTTCGATAGGCGATTATGTGCTTTCCGGTGGCGAGCTGCCAGCCGCCGTGGTTTCGGATGCCATCATCCGGCTGATTCCCGGTGTGCTCAACAACGAAACCTCCGCCCTCACCGATTCTTTTCAAGATGGATTATTGGCTCCTCCTGTCTATACCCGGCCGGCAGCATACAAAGGCTGGAAAGTACCCGAAATATTGATATCCGGAAACTTGCCCGAGATTGAAAAATGGCGCGATGAGCAAGCTTATCAGCATACCAAAGAGAGACGGCCTGATTTGTTGCGGGAAGAAGAAATTTAATTCCCCAGAATCTTTTTTTCTTTAATCAAATTGTTACCTTAGCCACATGTCAAAAAAACAAAGCAACCTTATTTCTATCAGTGAAGGGATACAAGATTTTGTTCGGGCAAACCACCTCGAGCAAGGTTTTGACAGGATACGCATACGTGAAGTATGGAATCGGCTGATGGGAAAACCGATTGAAGCTTATACAACTGATGTGCAGCTCAGAGGGGAAACCCTGATCGTATCCCTCAGCTCATCTGTGCTGAGAGAAGAATTGAGCTACGGCAAGAACAAAATAATCCAGATGATAAATGAGGAATTCGGCAAAAAAATGATTGAGAAATTGGTTTTGAAGTGAACTATATTTAAGTATTGAGACAATTGTTTTAAGTTTTAAGTGTTTGATAAACAGATTCCTGTTTCAGGCTCAAAGGATAAATGATTATAAATTTCCTGAGTCTTGATTCCTGATTCCTGAGTCTTTTAATAATCCCTATGAATTTCTCCCTGATTGTTTGCACTTATATGCGCCCGGATTCACTGATAAAGCTGATGCAATCAGTGAATTCACAAACCTTGTATCCCGATGAAATTTGGATTATCGACGGATCAACGGATGAGAAAACGAAACTTGCATTAGATTCAAACCCTTTAAAAAATCTACACTATCTAAAAGTTTCCTCCGAAGAAAGAGGATTGACCCGGCAGCGGAATGTGGGCATTTCCAAGACCAGTCCGGCTTGTGAAATTGTCTGCTTTTTGGACGATGATACATTTCTGGAAGCTGATTATTTTGAAAAATTATTGGAAACTTATCATCGTTTTCCGGAGGCTTTGGGAGTGGGTGGATACATCACAAACGAAGTCATATGGAAATTTGCCGGAGAAAAATACACTCCCAAAACAATCGAATTTTGTTATGATGGTTGGAAACGTTCGGACGGCAGCCGTTTTGTATTGCGCAAACGGCTTGGTTTGGATACGGATTTGCCACCGGGCTATTTCCCGGAATCCGGTCACGGACGAAGCGTTGGTTTTCTTCCGCCTTCCGGCAAAGTTTACGAAACCAAACAGTTGATGGGCGGCGTTTCGTCTTTTAAAAAATCGGTTTTTGGTAGCCAGCAGTTTTCCACCTATTTTGAGGGTTACGGCTTGTATGAAGACGCTGATTTCACGTTACGTTTGTCGAAACTCGGCAGACTCTATGTAAACACTGCTGCCCGGTTGGCACACTTTCACGTCCCTTCCGGCAGGCCTGATTTGTATGAATACGGAAAAATGGTCGTGCGCAACGGTTGGTATGTTTGGCGCGTAGCCTATCCGAACCCTTCGTTCAAAGCAAAACTAAAATGGCATGCTATCACCTGGTTGCTTACTGCCATTCGATTTATCAATGTTTTGACCACTCAAAAACGTCATCAGGCATTCTCGGAAGGATTGGGAAGAATAGTTGGATGGTGGAGTTTGTGGGTGTATAAACCACGATTGCTCTGATGAATAATTAATTCTGCCTAACGTATTTATAAATAAAAATAAACTAATCAGTTGTAAGATTCAAATCTGAATTAGTCAGGTCAAATTTATCAATTTGTTTTTGGATTCTTTTCGCAATGCCGAGTTTTCTTTTTTGATCCAAAAACAAGTATCCTTCCGGATTGATGTAGGATGTTACTTTTACAACCATATTCCAAATAATAACAGCCAATTTTCTTGCTGGTGAATGCAGCATTGTGCAGTAGATTGGCTCTGTGTCTGCAATATGTTCTGAGTTGTTCTGTTTTTCCATCAGGTAAAAAACTACTGCTGAGCAAATCTAAACTGTAGCTTTTGAATCCGTTGAGAATCTTTGATGTCTGTCTTTTTCCCTTTGATATTTTTGGTAAACTTGCCTTTGCAGAGTATTACCTGAAATCCAAGCGATAATAAAATCGCATAGAGATTTTGCCAATAAGAACCTGTACTTTACATGGCTTCAGTTTTGATTTTGTTTTGGTGGAGCCAATCTGCCATTGCAGATAGGTATTCATTGAAAACCTCAAACTCGTGGACATCTTGTTCAGATTGTTCCACAGCCACCCAATGGGAACGGCTGCCCACATTAATGCCCGCAGCTTGGGGATTGATGATTTCCATTGCAATTTTTCCCTCTTGTTCCATAATATTAATTTATAAGTAAAACAAATACACTAAGGATTTGTGCTTTTGGCAGAATAAATATTCTGAACGGGGTTGCCGATTGGTCGGCACCGCCACTGAAGTCATCGCAAGCATCTCAAACAGGATTGCGCCCGTACTCGAAGTAACAGTTTGAAAATCGGACTTGCATAGAGCTCAACAAGTTTACGAAATTATTCAATATCATCCGCTCTCGTTAGCGGGAGAAGTCTATGCTTCGGTATAGGGAGGATTGCTGGCAACGTTCCGCGCATATGCTTTGTGCCGAGCAAATACGCGCTAATTTTTCGGATTAGGTTTTACGTTTTTAAAAATACAATAATTTTCGATTTAGCATCTAACTCGCCATAAAGTATATGCGTTGTTGGCAGTAATTCTATTTTTTCACTACTTAAATTCTTCCCAATATTCTTTTGGTGTTACAATTTTGGTTTTTTTATGAATTTTCATTGTAAAATCGTTAGTGTTTCCCGTAATTATAAAGTCAGCTTTGGAAATCTCTGCTAGTTCTAAAAGTCTATTATCGGGTTCGTCTTTAATAATTCTCAGTTTTTATTTTGGCTCATAGATTTCTGAAATCTCGCTTAATCTGGCAATGAGAAAGTCTGCATTTGTTTTAAAGTCTGCAGATTTTGAAAATTTTGGTCGATTCAGAACTTCTATATATTCCTTTATAATTGGATTTGATAAACAAATAATTGCATTTCCCTCAATACAATGGTCAACGATTAAATAGGGATAATTTTTTTGAATTAAGGAAGATACGATTACGTTGGTATCAAGAATTATTTTTTGCATTCCTATACGCTTTTATTTCGTCATCGATTTCTTCCATTGTCATTTTAGAAAGTCCGTGTTTATTTGCTAACTGTATACTTTTTTCAAGCGTTTGTTTCGTTATTTTTTTTCCAATTATTTCAATCAGTTCGGAAAAAGACAGGGTGCTTTTGTTCAATCCTAGTTGGTTGAATTCAAAGTCCGATATTTGAATATTAACAGATTTCATATTTTTTCATTTACATTAAAATGTACAAATTTTTTGCAAATTTTTCTCCACATTACTGGCAACGTGTTTGTATTATGATTTGTGCGACGTAAAAATCAGAGATTTTTCCGCCGAAGCAATATTATTGTTGAATGTTTGTCGATTTGTACTAGTTCAAATGTAAGCATAAATTATATACGACTTTCTTAAGTTTACAATTCACTAATTTTAGTACTTAATCAGAAAGAAAAAAGAGCGGAATAAGGTTACTATACACGCCTTAAGTTAGCGAACGTATTTTTGTCAGAAGCTAAATTCAACGACCACAATTCGTTTGTGAAAATAATCATTAAAATCTGGTTTCGAACTTAAAATTCCATTTATGACTAATTCGTTTTGCATTAATCCAGCAGCGTCTCTCTTATCCCAATATTTTTTGAGTAAAGAATCTGAATCTTTAACCGCATAGATTGCTCGCATATATTTTCCGATTCGGTTGATATTTAAACTTTTAATAGAATCCTGTGAACCTGGTTTTTGAAAGTAATTGACTTCATAGATTTCATTCCATAATCCGCTTTGATGAAATTCAGAGTTTGTTTTGTCAGACTGAAATTCAAATTTTTCCCAATCTGTTGTCAATTCAGAAGTCATATCAGTCAGATATTTTTCATAACACTTTTGTATTGGTAAATCAGGATAAATATTTCTTAAATTCCTTTCAAAGTCAGACACGAGCGAATTCAGCGATTTGGTTTCCTTTTTTCCTAATTCTTTTTCAAATTCCACAATTCGTAGGTCGGTTTGTTTTTCAGAACAACTGAAAGTTAAAAGTAGGATTATGATTATTCCAAAACTTTTCATTTTTTGGTCATATGTTTGCTAACTACAACTGATTCATTCACTTTCTTTGGTTGCTTCATTTTTATCTATGAGGACAGAAAGGGTATCGCTTCCGTCTTCATAATCCAAGGTGATGGTGTTGCCTTCTTGCAGTTGCGAATTGATGATTTGCTCGGCCAAAGTATCTTCCACATATTTTTGAATGGCTCGGTTGAGCGGCCTTGCACCATAATCTTTGTCAAAACCTTTATCCGCAATAAAACTTTTTGCCTTGTCTGATAATACAATTTTGTATCCCAAATCATTTATGCGTTGATACAATTTACTGAGTTCTATGTCGATAATTTTATCAATGTGTTCTTTTTCGAGATTGTTAAACACGATAACATCATCAATTCGATTCAAAAACTCGGGGGCAAATGCTTTCTTGAGCGCGTTTTCAATGACTCCTTTGGCGTATTGGTCTGATTGTGAAGTTTTGGCGGCTGTCCCAAAACCAACACCTTGGCCAAAATCTTTTAATTTTCTCGAACCGATATTGGAGGTCATAATAATAATCGTGTTTTTAAAATCGATTTTTCGACCCAAACTATCAGTGAGAAATCCGTCATCCAACACTTGAAGTAACATGTTAAATACATCGGGATGCGCTTTCTCGATTTCATCCAAAAGAACCACTGAATAAGGTTTTCGTCTGATTTTTTCGGTAAGTTGGCCGCCTTCTTCATAGCCGACATAGCCGGGAGGTGCTCCTACCAATCGGGAAATGGCAAATTTTTCCATGTATTCGCTCATATCGATACGGATCAACGCTTCTTCGGAGTCGAACAATTGTTTTGCCAAAACTTTGGCCAACTGGGTTTTGCCCACACCGGTATTGCCTAAAAAGATAAAAGAGCCTATTGGTTTGTTGGGGTCTTTCAGCCCTGCCCTATTTCGTTGAATGGCTTTCACAACCTTACTGACGGCTTCATCTTGACCGATAACCTTACCGTTAAGCAATTTTGGAAGTTCAGAAAGCTTGTTCATCTCAGATTGTGCAATTCTATTGACAGGAATTCCTGTCATCATAGAAACAACTTCCGCTACGTTTTCTTCAGATACAACTTCTCTGTTCAGCTTGGTTTCTTCTTCCCAATTGGTTTGCGCTTCTAAAAGCTCTTTTTCAATTCTTTTTTCATCATCCCGCAACCGGGCGGCTTCTTCATACTTCTGTTTTTTGACTACGCTGTTCTTGAGTTCTCTGATTTCTTCCAATTGTTTTTCCAAAGAAAGGACTTTTTCCGGCACGTGAATATTGGTTATGTGCACTCTAGAACCTGCTTCATCGAGCGCATCGATGGCTTTGTCGGGCAAGAAACGATCACTCATGTAACGATTGGTCAGTTTCACACAAGCCACAATCGCTTCATCGGTATAGGAGACGTTGTGGTGGTCTTCGTATTTGTCTTTGATGTTGTTGAGTATTTCTATGGTTTCTTCTTCCGTTGTTGGCTCTACCATTACTTTTTGAAACCTTCTCTCCAAAGCTCCATCTTTTTCAATATACTGGCGGTATTCGTCCAGCGTTGTTGCACCTACGCATTGTATTTCACCACGAGCCAAAGCCGGTTTGAACATATTGGAAGCGTCTAACGAACCCGTTGCACCACCGGCTCCGACGATGGTGTGGATTTCATCGATAAACAAGATGATGTCATCATTCTTTTCGAGTTCATTCATCACCGCTTTCATGCGTTCCTCAAATTGCCCCCGGTATTTGGTTCCGGCTACCAAACTTGCTAAATCGAGCGTTACCACGCGTTTGTTAAACAAAACCCGAGACACTTTATGCTTGATAATCCGCAATGCCAATCCTTCTGCAATGGCAGATTTACCAACGCCAGGCTCACCAATGAGCAATGGGTTATTTTTCTTACGCCGGCTTAAGATTTGAGACACGCGCTCTATTTCCTTTTCCCTACCCACTACCGGGTCTAATTTTCCTTCTTCTGCCAATTCGGTAAGGTCTCTTCCGAAATTATCCAACACAGGGGTTTTGGATTTCCTGACTGTTTTAGGTGTGTTTTGAATAAAAGGATTGTCACGAGACAAATCATCTGAGTTTCCTTCATCACTTGAAAAAGATTCGGCTTTCGGGGCTTGTGTAAAATCATCTTCTTCACCCATGATTAAATATTTAAATTGTTCTTTAACTCCTTCGTAATCAATATTTAACTTATTGAGCAACTTGGTTGTAGGATCATTTTCGTTTCTTAAAATGCATAACAACAAATGAGCCGTATTGATAAGTGTATTTTGAAAGAGCTTAGCTTCCAAAAAAGTAGTTTTCAAGGCTCGTTCTGCTTGCCGAGTCAAGTGCAAACTTTTTTTGACATTGGGCATTTGGGTAATGACCGGATTGGCAGGGCTGAGTATTTCTACCTTTCTCCTCAGATGATTCAAATCGATATCCATTGCTTGTAAAATGCCTACTGCTTTACCGCTGCCATCTCTAAGCAGACCCAAAACCAAATGTTCAGTACCTATGAAATCGTGGCCTAGACGAAGTGCTTCTTCTTTGCTGTAAGCGATGACATCCTTGACTCTTGGTGAAAAATTATCGTCCATGACGGGCGTTTTGTTTAGATTAAAATTTTGACACTACGAAATTACTACAAAAAATCGTTTTTATACCTATAAGTATTTGCTAATAGACGAAATTTTGTTCTTTAAGCAAAGTAAATAAATGTTAAATTATCAACCGTTTTAGGCTAATTTTTTGTTAATAAAAAAGAATTTTTTATTGGATTTTAAGCAAGCAAAAAAGGATGAAAAACCATATATTAGCAGGCTGAATTTTAATGTTTATTTATTAAAAGTAGAATATGACAGAAGGAGAAAAACTAATCCCGATTAACATCGAGGATGAAATGAAATCATCATACATAGACTACTCTATGTCCGTTATTGTATCACGCGCATTGCCTGATGTCCGGGATGGTTTAAAACCCGTTCACAGACGCGTTTTATTTGGAATGTATGAGTTGGGTGTTTTTTCAAACAGAGCTTATAAAAAATCTGCGAGGATAGTCGGTGAAGTCCTTGGTAAATACCACCCTCATGGTGATACTTCCGTTTATGACGCGATGGTCCGCATGGCACAAGAGTGGAGTTTGCGCTACATGCTGGTGGATGGCCAGGGTAACTTTGGCTCGATAGACGGTGACAATCCGGCTGCCATGCGATACACGGAAGCCCGAATGCGGAAGATGTCTGAAGACATCATGGCTGATATCGATAAAGAAACGGTTGATTTCCAATTGAACTTTGACGACACACTCGAAGAACCGACCGTGATGCCAACGCGGATACCCAATTTATTGATTAACGGCGCATCGGGTATTGCTGTCGGGATGGCTACCAATATGCCTCCGCACAACCTTTCAGAAGTAATAGACGGAATCTCTGCATACATTGACAACAATGAGGTTACCATAGACGAACTGATGCAACATGTCAAAGCTCCGGATTTTCCAACAGGCGGAACCATTTATGGATACGAAGGCGTTCGCGAAGCTTTTCTTACCGGGCGCGGAAGAGTTGTTTTGCGGGCAAAATCCCATTTTGAAGAAGTGGACGGAAGAGAATGCATCATTGTCTCGGAAATACCCTACCAAGTCAATAAGGCAGAGATGATTAAGAAAACGGCTGATTTGGTCAATGAGAAAAAAATAGAAGGCATCGCCAATATCCGTGATGAATCAGACAGAAAAGGAATGCGCATCGTTTACATCCTGAAAAGAGATGCCGTCCCGAACATAGTTTTGAATACCCTTTACAAATACACTTCCCTCCAGTCTTCCTTTAGTGTGAACAACATTGCATTGGTACATGGAAGGCCTCAAATGCTCAATCTAAAAGACTTGATTCATCATTTTGTAGAACATCGCCATGAAGTAGTGGTTCGCCGTTCTCAATATGAATTGAGAAAAGCCGAAGAAAGGGCACATATCCTCGAAGGATTGATTATAGCCAGTGACAATATTGACGAAGTCATCGCGCTTATCCGTTCTTCAAACAATGCAGATGAGGCAAGAGAAAAATTGATGGCTCGTTTCAGCCTTTCCGAAATCCAAGCCAAAGCTATAGTCGAAATGCGTTTGCGTCAACTTACCGGACTGGAACAGGACAAACTCAGAACCGAGTATGAAGACATCATGAAATTGATTGAAAACCTGAAGGATATTTTGGCCAACAAAGACCGTAGGATGGAAATCATCAAGGAAGAGTTGCGCGAGGTCAAAGAAAAATTCGGGGACGAACGAAGAACCAACATCGAGTTTTCCGGAGGTGATATGAGTATGGAAGATTTAATACCGGACGAACAAGTGGTCATTACCATTTCGCATGCCGGATACATCAAGCGGACACCCATCAGTGAATACAAAACACAAAATCGCGGCGGTGTAGGGCAAAAAGGTTCAGCCACACGCAATGAAGATTTTCTCGAACATCTTTTTATTGGCACGAATCACCAATACATGCTATTCTTTTCCCAAAAAGGAAAATGCTTTTGGTTGCGTGTTTTTGAAATCCCTGAAGGAAACAAAACATCCAAAGGGCGAGCCATCCAAAACATTATCAACATTGAACAAGACGATAAAATCAAAGCATTTATTTGTACCGGCGATTTGAAAGATGTTGATTATGTCAACAATAATTACGTTATCATGGCAACCAAAAAAGGCATTGTCAAGAAAACTTCGTTGGAGCAATACTCACGACCGCGCCAAAACGGTATCAACGCGATTACCATTCGTGAGGACGATGAATTGTTTGAAGCAAAATTGACCAACGGCAGTTGTCAAGTTATGTTGGCTGTGAAATCAGGAAAAGCAGTCCGGTTTGAAGAAAAGAAAATCAGGTCGATGGGCAGGAATGCATCGGGTGTGATTGGCATTACGCTTGCCGGAGACCAAGATGAAGTAGTCGGCATGATTACCATTGAAAATCCGAAAGAAGAAACTATTTTGGTCGTTTCCGAAAACGGCTATGGCAAACGCTCCTATTTGGATGACCCCGAAACGGGCGATGCAGTCTATCGTGTGACAAACCGTGGAGCAAAAGGTGTTAAAACCATTTCCGTTACAGAAAAAACGGGTGCTTTGGTCGCCATCAAAAACGTAGCTGACACCGACGATTTGATGATCATCAAAAAATCGGGAGTGGCTATTCGGCTTGCTGTGAAAGACCTTCGGGTGATGGGAAGAGCCACGCAAGGCGTGCGGCTTATCAACATCAAAGGAGAAGATTCTATTGCAGCTGTTGCCAAAGTAATCAACGAAGAAGATGCCGAAGAAAATACAGAGAACAACGAAGCGACAGATTCTTCTTTAGAATAAAATTATTTTTTTACTTTTACAGAAAATTTAAACATTTATAAAATCCTGACAATGAAAAAACAAGTCTTCGCAATTGCCTTATTGGTTGGATCCGTGGCTTTTGCTCAAAAAGATGAAATTAAAAATGCCGAAAAAGCTGTCAAAAGCGGCAATTTTGCCGAAGCCAAAACCATTCTTTCCCAAGCAGAAAGCTTGATTGAAGCAACTGATGACAAAACCAAAGACAAATATTATTACTTGGTGGCCAAAGCAGCCTATGGAGTCGGTGACCCGAAAGGAGAAGAATTGGATCAGAGCGTAAATGCTTTTAATAAATTAATTGAATTTGAAAAGGCGAATGGGATAGTTAAATACACAGAAGAAATCAACGGATTGAAAAAGGCACTTGAGGATAAACTCATCAAAGATGCTTCCGATGCATTCAACAGCAAAAATTTTACTGTTGCAGCAACAGGCTTTGAAAAACTTTATTCGTTAAGCCCACAAGACACAATCCGTTTGTATTACGCTGCTGCTTCGGCACTTAACGCGAATGACTACCCTACTGCACTCAACTACTATGTCAAATTAATGGAATTGGGGTATACAGGTATTCAGACAGAATATATAGCTACGGACAAAGAAACCGGAGAGGAAAAAGTTTACGGAAACAAAAACTTGAGGGAAATTGAAGTCAAAGGAGGTATAGCAACCAATCCGGTTGACAGAAAAAGTAAAAGCAACCGCCCGCAAATCGTGAGCAATGTAGCCTTGCTTTACACCACGCAAGACAAAATAGATGAAGCCATCAAAACGATTAGCCTTGCACGCGAACTCAATCCGGATGATGTAGAATTGATCAAAACAGAAGCCAATCTTTATATTAAAAAAGATGACATTGTCAGTTTTAAAAGATTGATTGATGAGGCAATTACCCGCCAGCCGGATAATTACGAGCTTTATTATAATGCGGGTTTGGCAGAGAAAGATTTGAAAAACGATGCGTCTGCCGAAAATTATTTCAAAAAATCGCTTGAATTAAAACCCGATTATGCAGATGCACTTTCTTCAATGGCAGATATTTACATCAACAAAGGAAATGCTTTGAATGACGAAATGAACAAACTCGGAAATACCAAAGCCGATAACATCAAATACGATCAACTGAAAGAAGAAAAGGCTAAACTTTATACAACTGCTGCCGGATATCTTGAAAAGGTTATTGCGATAACTCCAAATGATATAAAAATCATGGAAGTCCTCAAAAACATCTATGGCTCGCTTGACGAAGTCGAAAAATTTAAGGCATTAAAAGATAAAATTGACAGCCTTGAAAACAATTAGTTAAGGTATCCATTCTACTTAATTAAAATTCCCGAAGTGCAAACTTCGGGAATTTTATTTTAGTGCTACCTCCTGAAAATTATTTCATCAATGACATCAAAGATTCGAAACCTTGATTTTCTTTGTCAACCCCTTGCACAACTGAAAGCAGTTGGGCAATATGTGCAGGATTCATCTCGTCGCCCAAAACCCGAAGCAAAATCAATCCTTTTTCGTTGTCTGAACCAAAGAATACGACCTCGTCAACGGACTCCTCTTCTCCGTAATAACTCACAGAAGCACCTTTTTGGTTAGACCCAAACTTTACTAACTCATGATAGTCACCTGATTTTAGAATCTGTTTGATTTTTTCTTTTTCTGAATCATACAAAGCCTTACCGCCTTTGTCTATTTTCAAAGCCAGCACGTTTATTTTTCGCAATGATTCTAAAGCATTTTTTTGATTCTTGTTCAGCGCCAACGAATCTATTTTGAACAGGCTAATCGGCAAGTCGATATTGATGAATTGATTGTTTTCGCGCTTGTCAACCAAATATGCTTGAAGTGATGATTGGTTGTTGCAAGCCGTAAAAAATACCGCAGCCATCGAAAAAAATATTATTAGTTGAATGATTTTGATCATGATATAATTTTTTAAAATTTATTCGTTCGACTTGGATTTACTTTCTTTTTTAAATGCATTGCCACCCGGGATATTCATCTTATCGGTCAATGCAGAAAGTTTGTTCAAATCGATTAGCCCGGTGAGGCTCATCAACACGGTACGTTGCTTGCCCAAAGAATCTTTCGATTCGACAAACATCAGCAACTCGTTAACCAAATTCTCGGTTTTCCCGGGTTTCACATAAAACTTCACGTTGTTACCTCCGTCTTTCACACGCATCAATTCTTCCAATTTTGAGGTTTTCAGATAGCTGTTGAATGAATTGAGCATATCGGCAGAAACTTTCTTGTCTTCAGTGGTAAATACCTTCAAATTTTCTAAAGTTTCCGCCAATTCCATGAACTCTTTTGCATCCTTGTCATCTGCCGCTCCACTCATGGAGCTGAACATTTTAAACATGGTCTTGTTGACGATGACCGAAGTCACGTTGTCCATCTCCTCAAACTTGTCAAATGAAGCTTGGGCATGGGAAGCCACAAAAAAAGCGGCTGTCGCGATAGTTAAAATTATCTTTTTCATGGTATTTTTGTTTATATTACAGTTATTATTATTCAAATATTTTAGCTTTAGTTTGTTCAAACATTTCGAGATACGCCAATTCCTTGGCTCCATTGTTAAAGTTGGCAGACAGTATTTCCAAAGCCTCTTTTGCTTGTTGATAAGCTTTTTCAGCTTGTTTTTGCTGTTGGTTTTGCCGGTAATTAAAATAAACTGAAAATCCAATTATCAAGACCGCTGCGGCAGACATCCACCGAACATATCTAAATCTTGCTGGTATCTCGAAAGCCAATCCCGGCGATAACTCCTTTTTTGATTGTTCAAAATACCCAAAAAGTGATACATACTGAACCAAATGAGGCGCAATTTTTTCTTCAGTAAAATAAGCCTTAAGTTGATCTTCTTCTTGCAGAGTTGTCTCAGCTTCAAAGTATTTTTCCAACAATTTCTCAATTGATTCCATAGGAATGATTTTTTATTAATTGTTCTCTTAGTATTTTTCGCGCCCTCGATAAAGTAACGCGGATGGCTGTTTCGTTCATATCAAGCATCGAGGCAATTTCTCTAAATTCGTAACCTTCCACATCTCGAAGTTGAACAATCATGCGTTGCTGCCTGGACAGGCGAGCCATCAGGCGTTCAACCAACGAAACACTATCTTGCTGTTCTATCTGCTCATCAATTGTTGTACTTCCGTCTGTATAATTGGAATGAACCAAAGTCAATACACCGGCTTGTTTCGATTTGAGGCGGTCAAAACAATGATTTTTAGTCACAGTCATGGCGAAAGCTTCCAAATTATCTAGCCGTTTGATTTCCTTATTCTTATTCCACAATTTCAACAGCACTTCTTGTGTCGCGTCTTGCGCTTCTTCCGTGGAAACCAGCAACCGCTTGGCCAACCTGAAAACCTTGTCTTGAAAAGGCCTTATGAGGTTTGTAAATTCTGTTGATTGCATGGCAATTTCCACTTGTTAAACTTTTGATGACAACTCTACGACGATACAATAAATTATTTGTTACAAAGTTTTCTAAAAATATATCTTTTTATTTACTTTCGATAAAAATTGGACGATGAAAAAAATACATAGCTGGTTTTATATTGCAATCCTCGGATTCCTTTTGGTTGCCTGCTCGGGTGACGACAGAGATGACAATCCATCTTCATTAAATTCCGACGAGGTTAAGAATTTCATTTGGAAAGGTTTAAATCTATTTTATTTATATCAAGCCGAAGTCTCCAACTTAGCCGATACGCGCTTTGCAAACCAAACCGAGTTAGACGTTTTTCTAAACACCTTTGCTTCGCCGGATGATTTGTTTGAAAGCCTTCTCTATCAAAGGCAAACGGTCGATCGGTTCAGCATCATTGTAGAAGATTTTATCGCTTTGGAACAATCTTTTCAAGGTGTCTCCAAATCAAACGGCATGGATTTCCGTTTGTCGTTCTTGCCAAACAGCAGCACACAATTGTTTGGCTTCGTCCGGTTTGCCCTACCCGGATCGAGTGCTGAAAACAATGGCATCCAACGCGGCGACTTTTTTACGGAAGTCAATGGCACTCCCTTGACTGTAGATAATTTCAACAATTTGCTTTTCGGCAACGATGTCATTGTATTGTCGATGGCAGATTTTGTTCAGGGCAACCCGCCTTCGTTTGTCAAAAATGGTACTTCGAAAACATTGACAGCAACCACACTTACCGAAAACCCTATTTTTATCAATAAAACCTTCGACATCAGTGGCCACAAAATAGGCTATTTGATGTACAACGGTTTTACTTCCAACTTTGATGCCCAGCTCAATGATGTATTCGGAACTTTTAAAACTGCCGGTATTACCGATTTGGTGCTCGACCTGCGGTACAATCCGGGCGGGTCGGTGGCCACGGCTCGAAACTTGGGCAGCATGATTACCGGGCAGTTTACCGGGCAGGTTTTTAGCAAGCAAATATGGAATGCTAAAATTCAGCAGATCATCACGCAAGACAACCCAAGCGCACTTAACGACAATTTTGTGAACTCGTTCAACGGCAACACAGTCAACAGCCTCAATCTGACAAAGGTGTATGTGATAACCACCGGCTCGTCTGCTTCCGCCAGCGAACTGCTCATCAATTCCCTCAGCCCTTACATTGATGTCGTTCAAATTGGAACAACCACTACCGGTAAGTTTCAAGCCTCCATTACACTTTATGACTCAGACGATTTCGGGCGGCAAGGAGCCAATCCAAACCACAAATACGCCATGCAACCTTTGGTGCTGAAGTTAGCCAACCGCGATGGAATGACCGATTTTTCAAGCGGTTTGACTCCGGATATCATTCAACAAGAGTTTGTGAATGACTTAGGCGTGCTCGGAGATCAAAATGAACCTCTGCTGTCAATTGCAATTAATCAAATAACTGGAATCACTCCGCCCGGACGTGCCAACAGTTTTGACACAATCGGCTCATTCCAATGGAACTATTTCAAAGACTCTAACGACTTCTTCCCACTTAAAAAGGAAATGTATTTGGAAGGCTTTAAATTTGAATTTTTAACTAAGAAATAACCGGAAGGTTGCTATAATTCAATTTAAAGTTTAACGCCCAGTATTCAGACTTACGTTTAACACTCACGATTTAAGACAAAACACTTTTAAAACCTATCTTTTCAACGTAAAATTCCCCTTA
>PFUR01000072.1 GCA_002790195.1 Flavobacteriales bacterium CG_4_9_14_3_um_filter_40_17 | reverse complement strand
AGCAAAGTTGCACTGTCTGGTTACGGCATTTTTTCCAACCGACTGATGCGCAATCGTTCAGCTACTTTTAATCAGTTTTTGTTAGACACCGGGACACAAATCGAAAATCGATTGGAACGCGGGAAAACAAACAACACGCTCGGGATGGGTAAATTCCGCGTGGATTATTCGCCCAACAGAGATTCAAAATGGTATTACGATTTGAACGTAAAAGCTTCCGATAATTCGGACGAACGGTTATTGGATATCTTTGATGGCGCGAGTACAACGCTGTTCGATACAGACCGGAATGCCGATAATTTTGAACTCAAGCAATACGCGGAATGGCATCGCTCAATAGATCCAAATCACACTACTTCGTTGGTCGTGAGCCACGGCTATAATCGGGAAACTCCTCGGAATAATTGGATTACCAACCAACCTTTTTTACCCGGTTTGATTCCTTTGCAACCCGATGACCCGATTATTGTTGAACAAATCAAAAAGAAAACTGCCAACAACTTCGATGCGCTTTTCAAGTACTATTGGATTGTAAACCCCAACAATCATATTTATGCCATAGCAGGCAATACTTATTCCGAAGAAAGACTTTTGACCTCCGAAAAGCAATTGCTGTCCGATGATTCCGTCAATGACTTTGCCGACAATGGTTTTGGAAACGAAACCGCACTGCGATTCAACGATTTTTATACGGGTTTGGAATACAAATTCAGATTCGGGATCAGCACGCACAAAGCGAGTATGTTTGTTCATTATTACAATTGGGATGTCGATCAACTCAACACGAAAACCACGGAAAACATCCGGTTTCAACCCGAATGGTATTCGGAAATAGAATTTAACAATTCCGAAAAACTCACTTTCCGCTATAAACTAAACAACCGATTGCCCGACGTGCAGGATTTTACCAAAAATTTCACGCTTCAATCGTATAATCTTGTGTCAAGAGGCAACCCGTTTTTGAACATGGAAAGGTTTCATACATCGAGTTTGTTCTATAACAAAACCAGTGTTTATAAAGGATTGATGATTTTTTCAAATCTGACTTATAACCGAAAAATAAGAAGTTTGCGCAATCAAATTGGCCAAACCGGCATCAATCGGTTTACGACTCCCTTTCTGACCGACAATCCGGAAAACAACTGGAATTTTACCGCCCGAATCAGTAAAATACTTTACAAATTCACACTCTTGTTTGAACCGCGTTGGAGCCATTCCGATTATTTTCAAGATGTAAACGGATTGAACAGCAAGAATACGAACATCAACACGAGCATGGGCGGAAGTGTCAAAACAAATTTCAAAAAATTCCCTACGCTAAAAGCAGGATTTAGAAAGAATTGGAACTCGTTTTCATCTGCCCAAAATTTATCAAGATTTGAAAATGAAGCTTTTGAAGCAGAATTAAATTACGAATTTATCGAAAACTGGACTCTCCGCGCTGACTATTCAAACAACACGAACCGAAACGTGATTTCAGACCAAACTTTCCGTTTTGAGACCGGAAACGCTTCGCTAACCTATCAAAACAAAAAAAGCCCGTGGGGATTTGAGTTTAATGTGACCAATTTTTTAAATAACCCCACTAAAAGTAACAACAGTTTTTCGGAAATTCTATCGAGCGAGCAAACAATTTTTATCTTGCCGAGAATCTATCTTTTTACCGTAAAATACAAGCTTTAATTTAACCAAAATTCAAACTGTCCTTCTTGAAGCGTGTTGAGCAATTCGTGGTTGATATTGACTTTTATCACACGGCTTACCATCGGTATTCTCCAGCGTTCTTCACGCTCGTTGATAACAATCTGCAACGGATGATTTCCCTTGAATCGTTTTAAAACGTTTTGAAGTTTATCAATTAAAGGCTCCGTAACATCTTCTATGTCCAATTGAATGCTAATTTTCTTCGAAAATTGCTCCATCACATCGTGGAGCATGAGCACGTTGTTGAATTGGATTTTAGGATCGCCGAGTTTCCCGGTTTCTTTGTTGACCCAACCTTCCCGAACTGATAATTTGATAAAGAGGAAATAATTGTTCACCAAAAAATGCCTGAATTTCAAATATTCATCTCCAAATATTCGAAATTCGTGTGATTCCGAGTAATCATCAACGGTGAATGTTGCCCAACCCTTGCCCATTTTGTTGACCCGATGCTGCACATTCGAAACGATGCCCGCAAAAGACAATTCTTTGTTGATTAGCTTGTCTAATTCCTTTAAAATACTCAAATCCGCATTGGTAAAATATTTGATTTCGAAGGAATAATCATCCAACGGATGGCCTGAAATATAAATTCCCACCACTTCTTTTTCTCTTTTGAGTTTTTCCATGGTGCTCCATGCTTCGCAAGGCGGCACTTGCGGTTCGGGCAAGACAACATCGCTCGACTCTCCGAACAGGCTTATTTGGGATGCGTTTTCATTTTCCTGAAATTTGGCTCCGTAACGAAGTGCTTTTTCAAGAAACACGACTCCATCTCCTTCGTCATGAAAGTATTGCGCCCGATGGGTGTCCTCAAAAGAATCCAACGCGCCTGCCAGAGCCAAGTTTTCAAAAGCTTTTTTGTTTGCCGCCCTCAAATCAATGCGCTTGGCCAGATCAAAAACAGATTTGTATTTGCTGTTTTTTCGATTTTCCACGATGGTGTCAACCGCTCCTGCTCCCACACCTTTGACAGCTCCCATGCCAAACCGGATGGCGTTGTTTTCGTTGACGGTAAATTTAAAATACGATTCGTTGACATCGGGGCTCAACACCTGCAGACCCATGCGTTTGCACTCTTCCATGAAAAATGATACTTTTTTGATATCGCTCATGTTGTTGCTCAACACCGCCGCCATGTATTCTGCCGGATAATTGGCTTTGAGATAGGCTGTCTGATAAGCAATCCAAGCGTAGCATGTAGAGTGAGATTTGTTGAAGGCATAGGATGCAAAAGCTTCCCAGTCTTTCCAAATTTTTTCAAGTACTTCTTCCGGATGTCCATTTCCTTTTCCGTTTTCGATAAATTTCGGCTTGATTTGATTGATGATGTAAATCAACTTTTTACCCATGGCTTTTCGCAACTGGTCGGCTTCGCCTTTGGTGAAGTTTGCCAATTTTTGTGAGAGTAGCATCACCTGCTCCTGATAGACCGTGATGCCATAAGTTTCTTCTAAAAATTCCTGCATCTCGGGAAGGTCATACGAAATGGTTTCCTCTCCGTTTTTTCTCCGGATGAAGCTTGGAATATACTCGATTGGCCCGGGACGATAAAGCGCATTCATTGCGATGAGGTCTTCAAAAACAGTCGGTTTGAGTTCCCTCAAATATTTCTGCATGCCCGGTGATTCGTATTGAAAAATACCGACCGTTTCGCCTCGCTGGAAAAGTTCGTAGGTTTTTGCGTCGTCAATGGGAAATTCATCCGGGTTGAGCGTGATTTTGCGGCGATATTTGACAAGTTTGACTGTGTCTTTGATTAAAGTAAGTGTCTTGAGCCCCAAGAAGTCCATCTTGAGCAATCCGGCTGATTCCACTACCGAGTTGTCAAACTGAGTTGCATAAAGATCGGAGTCTTTGGCGGTGGCGATGGGAACAAGATTCGTCAAATCTTCCGGCGTGATGATGACGCCGCAGGCGTGTATTCCGGTGTTTCGCAAAGATCCTTCCAGCACACTCGCCTGACGAATGGTTTGTGCGGTCAAATCATTGCCATTGGCCATGTTGCGCAATTCCTCTATCAAGGCAAATTCTTCCGATCGCAACTTTTCCTTCAATTCATCCAACGGAAGTCCTATAAATTGGGACAATCTGAATTTACTCAAATCGGGGATAAGTTTGGCTAAACGATCTGCATCGCTCAATGGGAGATCCAAAACCCTGGCGGTATCCCGGATGGCAGATTTGGCGCCCATCGTACCGTAGGTGATGATTTGCGCTACCTGATTGGCGCCGTATTTTTGAATGACATAGTCCATAACTTTGCTTCTGCCTTCATCGTCAAAATCGATGTCGATATCGGGGAGTGACACCCGTTCCGGATTGAGAAAACGCTCGAAAAGCAAATTGTATTTAAGCGGGTCGATGTTGGTGATTCCTAGACAATAAGCCACCACGGATCCGGCGGCTGACCCTCTGCCGGGACCGACGGTTACATCCATTCTTCGCGCTTCGGCAATTAAATCTTGTACAATGAGAAAATAGCCGGGATATCCTGTTTTAGCAACGGTTTCCAATTCAAAATCAAGCCTTTCCCGAATTTCAGTTGTCAATTCGGGATATCTTTTTTTAGCACCTTCATAGGTAAGGTGACGCAGGTAGTTGTTTTCGCCTTCTTGGCCATTCAATGTTTCAGATGGACTGTTTAAAAAAGATTTTGGAATGTCAAATTTGGGAAGAAGAATCTCTCTGTTCAGCGAAAATGGTTCAATTTTATCGACAACTTCTTGTACGTTGATAATGGCTTCCGGAAGGTTCGAAAACAATTGTTTCATTTCATCCGTCGATTTGAAGCAGTATTCCTGATTGGGCATACCATACCGATAGCCTCTGCCTCTGCCAATAGGAGTTGATTGCTTTTCCCCATCTTTCACACACATCAAAATATCATGCGATTCGGCATCTTCCATTTTGGTGTAATAGGTGTTGTTGGTAGCCACTAACTTAACCTTGTGATTCTTAGAAAAAGCAATGATAAACTCGTTGGCGCGGTCTTCGTCTTCCTGTTTGTGACGCATAATTTCCAAATAGAAATCATTTCCAAAAACTTCCTTCCACCACAACAATGCTTCTTCTGCTTGATGTGCGCCAAGCGTAAGTATTTTGGAATAAATTTCCCCATACGTATTTCCGGATAATACAATCAAATCACCGGCATATTTCTTGACTAATTCTTTGTCAATTCTCGGTACATAGTAAAAGCCTTCTACATAAGCCAAGGAAGAGAGCTTACAAAGGTTTCTGTAGCCATTTTTGTTCTTGGCTAAAAATACCATTTGGTAACCGTTGTCTTTCCGGCTTTTGTCGAGATGGTTATCACAAACAAAAAGTTCACATCCTATGATGGGTTTAATCGGTTTGAAATCTGGCTCATTTTCTCCGTTTTTAGATTGTTCTGTTTTTTTCTTGTTGAAATCATTGACCGCTTTGACAAACAAAAAAGCACCCATCAGGTTGGCAACATCTGTCAGTGCCAAGGCAGGCATTTGGTCGGCATGCGCAGCCTGAACCAATTCGGCGAACGTTGAAGTAGCTTGCAGTACGGAGAATCGGGAATGGGTGTGCAGGTGAGAAAATCGAATATTTTTCACCTCTTTACTCAAATCTTCATCTGCTTTTTGAGCCCCGCTTTCCTGCTGCTGTGAAACTCGGAGCTTGTCAGATAGTTTTTTTAAATTCCGATGTGGGATGCTGTAAGATTCAATTCGATTTGGATTTTTCAGAAGATAATCTTCAAATTGGGATTCATCCATCTTCAGCTCTGCAAGTGAAAATGTTTTGCGCTTTTTCAATTCAAAAAAACAGCGGGCTGTTGCCTCCACGTCTGCCGATGCATTGTGGGCATCTTCAATCTTTTCGTCAAAAAGAAATTGATGCAATTCCGAAAGTGTCGGTAATTTGAACTTTCCACCTCTGCCTCCGGACAATTTCAAAAGTTCGGCGGTAACCTCGGTACACGTATCTAGTATCTGTTTTTTATCCAAGGTGTTTTCGATACCCAATCGGTAAAATTCTGCACCAAGGATATTGACATCAAACATTAGGTTTTGGCCAACCAAAAAGTCGGATTTGATTAAGGCGGTTTGAAATTCTTTTAGCACCATTGCAATGGGGACACCTTCGCTCTCTGCTAATTCGGTTGAAATTCCATGTACAGTTTCGGCATCGAATGGAATGATGAAGCCATCCGGTTTGATCAAGTATTCTTTATGTTCGACTAATTGCCCGTCATTTTCATGCAGTTGCCATGCCAACTGAACACATCGTGGCCAGTTGTCCGTTTCGGAAACAGGTACATCATAGCGTTTGGGAAGTCCGGTGGTTTCGGTGTCGAAAATGAGGTACATGCTGTGTTTTTTCAAAAAAAATTATTTTTAAAGATAATAAATCCTGTTGCAAATCAAATTTCAAAATTTCTATCGGGAGATGAAATTTATCAACATATTTTTTAATTGGCTATTTTACTAAAAATTAATCACCAAGCCCACCCATGTTTTTTATAGGAAAAGCAGCTTTTGGCAATACGAATCATTCCGAATATCGGGCTAGGATTTAATAACTTTTTCTTAAAGAATTAGCATGGCCTATTTGCCTGATACCGGGTGCTTCATACCTTCATTGCCTATGAACGTTTAATCCCTCCGGGATTAGAATTTGAGATAGTCAACTTGTTTGTCAAATGAAAACGTTTTTCTGTTTGTCGATTTATCGATTGGAAATTCGTCATTCAGGCTTAAAATTTACAGGAAAAATAAAAAATATTTCAAAGGCTTTTTATATCTAAACCGCGTCATCGCTCCAGAAAGATTTGAATTTTAAAAAAGAACTGCTACTGTTGCGTGGGTTGAGTTGTTATCGTATTTTAGTCAATGAATATTCCACTCTGATTTGAATAAAAATTTATGCTTAAACAAGGATTACAACTAAAGTTATCGCAGAAACTGTCTCCTCAACAAATTCAACTGATGAAGTTGATACAGTTGCCCCTACAGGATTTTGAACAGCGGCTCAAGCAAGAATTAGAAGAGAATCCGGCTTTAGAACAAGAAGAGTATCAAGAACCGACAGCTGACGGGGAAACAGTCGAAGACGATTTTGCCGAAGATCAGGATTTTGAAAATGATTCTGAGAAAATTGATACGGAAGACATTAACATTGACGAATATTTGAGTGACGATGAAACACCGGATTATAAGCTTCAGGCAGGAAATTACAGTGCTGACGACGAAGAGAAATCTGCACCGATGGTTTCGGGCATCTCATTCTATCAGCATTTGCAATCGCAACTTGCAACCTTTCGCTTTGATGAAGAAGAGGCTGAAATTGCTGAGTTTATCATTGGTTCTATCGATGAAGATGGTTTTTTGAGACGTTCCCTAACGGATTTGGTTGACGATTTGGCATTCACACAAAACATCTATACAAATGAGGATAAAGTATTGTCGATTCTAAAAATCGTGCAGGAATCAGATCCGGCTGGTGTTGGTGCGAGAGATCTCAGGGAATGTCTTCTCATTCAAATCAGGCAGAAAGAGCAGACCGCCAATGTTGCTTTGGCGCATAAGATAATTGACACAACTTTTGAGCAGCTCAGTAAACGTCATTTCGATCAAATCATTCATCGATTGAATACCACGGAGGATGAGCTGAGGAGTGCTTTGGAGGAAATTGAAAAATTAAATCCTAAACCCGGAAATGCATTTAGTGGGAGTTCGAAGAGTATCGAACACATCATACCTGACTTTTCCATAAAAATCATTGATGGAAACCTCAATCTGACACTCAACAGCCGGAATGCGCCCGATTTGTTCGTGTCAAGAGACTATACGGACATGCTTGAAGGGTACAAGAAGGCTCGTGAAAAATCTAATCAACAACGCGAAGCCGTTCAATTCATTAAACAGAAACTCGATTCTGCCAAATGGTTCATCGATGCAGTTAGACAAAGGCAACACACCTTGTTTCTCACCATGAACAGTATCATGAACTACCAAAAAGAATATTTTCTTTCTGGCGACGAGCAAAAACTCAGGCCTATGATCCTCAAAGACATTGCTGAAGATATCGGGATGGATGTTTCGACGATTTCGCGGGTTGCCAGCAGCAAGTATGTGGACACGCCGTATGGAACTAAGCTTATCAAAGAATTGTTTTCTGAGTCGATGACCAATGAGCAGGGAGAGGAGGTTTCGACTCTTGAGATTAAAAAAATATTGGAAACAGTAGTCGAAGCCGAGAACAAAAAAAAGCCTTTGACCGATGACCGATTGGCTAAAATCCTGAAAGAAAAAGGCTATCCGATTGCGCGCAGAACCATTGCAAAATACAGAGAGCAATTGGATATTCCGGTTGCGCGCCTAAGAAAGCAGCTTTAATATTTTTGAATATTTCAATAAAAAAAAGCCATGTCAAAATCGCTTGCGAAGGTCATTTCTTATCTTTTCTATCCCATACTGATTCCGATATACGTGACCGGGTTTTTCTTCTATCAAACCTATTTTTTGTTTGATAAAGAACAAATGATAAACACATTTCGGCTCGTCTTGATGCTTGATTTTTTCTTCCCTGTGTTGTTTTATTTTTTTTTAAAAAACAGAAAGTATTGCGATTCAATTTTTTTGGATACCGCCGAGCAAAGAAAAATACCGGTATTGCTCTACATGGCTTTGTTGGTTTTGATTATTATAAGATTTACGGGAATTCCGGATTTATTACCGCTGAAAATGTTCTTCACAGGATTATTTACGGCACATATTTTTGTGCTTATCTTGTTGTATTTAGACAAAAAAATAAGCTTGCACTTAGTCTATTTGACTGTTGCTTTGGTTTTTATAGGTATGTTTGACATTCAATACCGCTTGCCTGTCCGGCTGACTTTTATGGGTGGTATTTTAATAGCTGGTTTAGTAGCCTCATCGAGGCTTCGGCTCAATGCACACAATCAGGAAGAAGTTTATCTTGGTGTTTTGATTGGTGCCATCTCTCAACTTTCGATGCTTTATTTTTGGTTATAAAAAAATCCGGTTTCGAGAGAAACCGGATTTATAGCATGAAAAGATTCAGAGATTTTAATTATTGAAATTTCCCTGAACTTCGCCTTTGCGAGTTGTGTAATTGATTTTGAGTGCATCTACTTCGCGCAGCTCTTGTTTGATGTCGCCCAACAATCCCATTTTGGTATCTACATCAACTTTTAAAGCCGTGGTGAGAAAAGGTATAAGTTCTTCTCTTTTTTTAGCTCTTTCCGCGAGTATATATTGTTTGATGTCTTTTACATCCGCAAACTTGTCGTTCAGTTGGATACGAGCTTCTGTACCGAACTGACCTCTGTAATTGTTATTTGGTTTTCCGGCATAAATAAAAATAATACGGTCTTTTTTCTCCAATTTTTCGAGCTGGTCGGCTTGCGGGAGTTTGTTTTCAATCATCAAGGTATCGTCCCGCATGACGGTTGCAACCATAAAGAAGAACAACAACATAAAGACGATATCTGGCAAGGAAGCTGTCGATATAGCCGGCAATTCCTTCTTTCCTCCTTTTTTAAACTTTGACATAATCTATGTATTACTGATTATCAATTTTGCTTTTTCGCTACTGCTTCCGAAATAATTTGTGGATACATTTTTTTAATTTTATCCACTTGTTCTTTCAATTTGTCCTTGTCACCTGAATAGTTGACATCATTTGCATTGGCTTCCATTTCCGTGAACGTTTTGCCGTACAATTTATTGGCTGTTTTATTACGAAGCTCCGTGTAAGCAGCGACCAACTCATTTTGTACGGAGATATACATCTTGTAGGAAGTCTCCCTATCATTTTGCAACGACACAATAGCTTTAGATGGATTGTCAGACGAGGCGGGATTTTTTTCGCCAGTACAATAGTCACAAGCATCTTCTCCGGTACCGCCACCATTGTCTATAAACTTAATGGTTGCCTCCTTCAAATCTTTCAACTCCATAACTTCGTTTTCAACTAACAATTGGTCTTGTTTATTTACGATTACCTGAAAGATATTTTTCTCTTTGATAATATCCGGTTTTTCATCCGGTGGTTTTATGGGCGGCAACATCCTGCTAATCCCTGAATCGCTTGCAATGGTAGTGGTCACCAAAAAGAAGATAAGGAGTAAGAACGCGATGTCCGCCATCGATCCGGCATTTACTTCCGGTGCTGCTCTTTTTGCCATAATATTTTAATTTTTTAACATTTTTTTGATTCCAAAGAAAAACATAGATATAACGGCTGCAATAGAGAGGATATAAAATGAAATAATTCCCGCTCCAACCAGTTTATCGCCGGATTCAGAAAGGATTAAATACCCATTTTTATCCAACACTTCATGCCCGGTTGAAAGCACGTAGCTTAAAAGTACGACTGCTAAAAACAAGCCTCCGGAAACCAAAGCAGACTTTAAAGAATCTTTGTGTGTAAAAAGATTTCTAAAAACAAAAAACAGTGTTAGAGCTATTGTTATTGCAAAAACAACGTAAGCGAGTGATATAAACGGCGAAATAATTCCATCTTGCAAATCAAATGAACTTTTAATTTCTTCGTCACCCGCCCCTATAATCCTTATCAAGAAGAATAGGCTTATCACGCTTACCACGATGATAAAAAGGGTTGATAATTTATTACTTTTCATTGTGCTAAAATTATAAGATTTGAAAAATTATTTTTTGTTTGCCACCAAAAGGTCAATCAAAGAGATAGATGCATCTTCCATATCATTTACGATACTGTCAATTTTAGCAATAATATAGTTATAAAATACTTGGAGGATAATCGCAACAACCAAACCGAATACGGTAGTTAACAAAGCCACTTTGATACCACCGGCTACCAATGAAGGCTGCATATCGCCGGCTGCTTCGATTTTGTCGAACGCTTGAATCATACCGATTACCGTACCCATGAACCCGAGCATCGGAGCCAATGCGATAAACAAGGAAATCCAAGAAACGTTTTTCTCCAACTGACCGGTTTGGACACCACCGTAAGCAATAACTGATTTTTCTACCATGTCGATTCCTTCATGTGATCGATCTAATCCTTGGTAAAAAATGGAAGCAACAGGACCTTTGGTGTTTCTGCAAACTTCTTTTGCAGCCTCAACACCGCCAGATTTCAAGGCATCTTCAACTGAATCAAGTAGTTTTTTAGAATTTGTAGTGGCAAGATTTAGGTATATAATTCTTTCAATTGCTATAGCCAGACCTAAAATCAAACAAATAAGAACAATTCCCATAAATCCAGGACCTCCTTCGATGAATCGTTTTTTGAGTTCTTGATGAAAACTTTCATCCGTTGCCGTTGCGGCAGCTTCATCTTGTAATGCCACAGCACTAATTGAAGTAATAACTGTTGAAACAGTCTGGGCAGGTGCAGCTGAAATGCTCGCATTGGCAGTTCCGAATGTCATCACCCCTGCAATTGTCAAAATGGAAAATAATCTTTTCATTGTTCTAAGTCTTAAAGTTTTAAATTTAGTTTAAAAATGGTTTTGTGTTAAACAGGTTTCAAATATATAAAAATATTCTTTCAAAAAAACATAGTAGAGAGGAAGGGATTCGAACCCTCGATCCACCGATAAGCGGATACACACTTTCCAGGCGTGCGCCTTCGACCACTCGGCCACCTCTCTTTACGCTTATCAGAATAATGCGCCAAATAACAAAAAAATTATTAGTTTAAGAAAAAAAAATCGTTAATTTTCTGAAATATCTCCACAAACCGCCTTTTCAAAATTGATTTTGAAGTCCTTAGCGTTTTTATATTTTGGCAACAAAAGCATCATCTTCGCGAGTGCTGATTCGGTAGTGATGTCGTTGCCAGATATTAATCCAATTTGTTTCAGCCGCTCGCTCGTTTCATATTGACCCATCGCTACCGATCCGCCTGAGCATTGGGTGACGTTGACAATAATCAATCCGCTCTTTATATGCCTTTCCAAAATGTCCACAAACCAATCATCTGAGGGAGCATTTCCTGAGCCGAAAGTTTCCAATACCAATCCTTTCAGCTGGGGCGTGGAGAGAAAATGTTTGATAAAATCGGGCCGGATACCGGGAAAAATTTTCAACAAGCCCACGCGGGTATCCAATTCTTTGTGAACATTTAAGGGTTTACTTTTATCTCGTTTTAATAAGCTTTCTTCAAAGACCTTCAAATGTACGCCGGATTCTGCTAACGGTGGATAATTTAAGGAAGCAAATGCTTGAAATTGTTCCGCGTTGATTTTTGTAGTCCGGTTTGCTCTGTATAATCTGTATTCAAAGTAGAGGCAAACTTCTTGTATGACTGCTTCTCCGTTTTTTTGTAGCCCTGCTATTTGTATAGCCGTAATCAAATTTTCTTTGGCATCGGTTCGCAAATCTCCAATGGGAAGTTGTGAACCTGTAAAGACGATTGGCTTTCCGAGGTTTTCAAACATAAAACTCAAAGCCGACGAGGTATATGACATCGTGTCTGAGCCGTGCAGCACAACGAAACCGTCAAATTTGCCGTAATTTGACTCGATTATTTCGGCAATGGCAATCCAATGTTGCGGGCACATATTGGAAGAATCAATCGGCGGATGCAAGGAAATGGTTTCTACCGAACAGTCTAAAAGCTTTATTTCTGGTATTTTTCGCAGTAGTTTATCAAAATTAAATGGCTTCAACGACCCTGTCTGTGAACTCCGCATCATGCCAATCGTCCCACCTGTGTAAAACAGCAATATATTCGGTTTGCGATTCATTTTTGCGCCGATGCTTCTTTGTTGATGACTGGATTGGCATACATCAATAGAAAATTCTTGACGGCTATAGGATTTGAAGTGTCAATTCGTTTTTCCAAACGCCGTTCGAACTGCCTTTTTTCTTTGTCATCATAATGCGTGCTGTATTTTTCGGTGCGTTGATACAAATCATAAGCCACATAATTGGATGGCCACAAACGATAATTTTGATGGATTTTTCGATCGATACATTCTGCCAACATGCCCAATTGTTTGTTGATAGGCTCACCGGATAAGGCGATGGCATCAAACTCTTTATTCAAAACTTCACCGGCGATGATGCAAATGCGTTTTTTGTTTCCCAAAGCACCTTGAAGAATCGAATTAAAATCTTCGTTGGAAGATTTCACATAGGTTTCCTCATTTTCTTTGGCTATCAATTCAGGCATTTTCAAAATGTCTGTTGGGTCGTACTCGTAAGATATGGAAATCGGAACTACGTGCAGTGATTTAAAGTATTCCATGATTGGCAACTCGCCTTTGGCCAAACCAATCATTTTCAAAACGCCTTGTTGCGAACGGTCGTCACCATCTTTGGTTCTTCCCTCGCGTTGTGCTATCCACACCGAGCGATGGTCTTTTTGGAGCAAATAGCGGATGTATTCCGACAGCATTTTTGAACTTTCCAACATTTCTTTGGGTGGCAGGTTGCGTTGCACCAAAAAATTGCGGTTCAATTTTGACAAACCCAACAAAAATGGTTTATGAACCAAATTGTCACCGATGGCGGAAGCAGTCATTACAAGATTTTTTTCAAATAAAATGGTATTGATAAACGAGGTGTCTAATACGATATCCCTGTGATTGGAGATAAAAAGATAAGAAACACCGGGTTTCAACTTGTCAAACCCTTCGGAGAAAAGCCCTTCAGAACTTCGCTCGATTACCTGCCGGACAGCATGATAAATAATTTGGGATTGAAAATCACGGATGGAGTGGCAGTTGTCTAAAATCTCATCCATTTCATCCAATGATTTGTCGGGCAAAGCAAAAGTTAACAAGGCCTTAATCATTGGGTGTTTGCGGAGTTCTTTCAGTCCTTCATTTACTTCGTGGTCGTGGTAAGGACGAATATAATCTAAGTTATTCAAGGGTTGGGTCGGTTATAATTCCACAAATTAACAAAAATAATCTGACAAGGGTTTTTAAATTCGTGTTAAACTCTAAAAACTGCATCCGCGTTGGCAGAAGTTTGACGGGCAATTTGTTCGGGTGTCTGATTGTATATTTCCGCCACTTTTAGGCAAACCAAATTCAGATAGCTGCTCTCGTTTCGTTTCCCGCGATGGGGAACAGGCGCGAGATAAGGCGAATCGGTTTCAAGGACAATCTCACTTAACTCTATTTGGCTTAAAAACTGATCGAGTTTTCCGTTTTTAAATGTGACCACGCCACCGATTCCCAATTTTAGCTTGAGGGAAATCGCTCGTTGAGCTTGTTCGAATGTGCCTGTGAAACAGTGAAAAATGCCGAACAAATCTTCACTTTTTTCGGCTTCCAACACTTCAAAAACTTCCTCAAAGGCATCTCTGCAATGAATGGCTATGGGCAATTTCCGCTGTTTAGCCAACCGGATTTGTCTTTGGAAAGCATCCTGTTGTTGGGTGAGAAATGTTTTGTCCCAATACAAATCAATCCCCGTTTCGCCAACGGCAACACAAGGATGTTCTTTGAGCATATTCTCAACCGCATCAAGTTCTTCGAGATAATTTTCTTTGACATGCGTCGGATGCAATCCCGCCATCAGGTAGATATTTTCCGGATAATCGTTTTTGAGTTGAAGCATCTTCGGAATGTAAGTAGTATCTATCGCGGGCAAGAAAAAACGAGAGATCCCTTGGCTTATTGCTCTTTGGATAGCCTCGTTGCGGTCCTGGTCAAATGCTTCGCTGTAAAGATGGGTATGTGTGTCGGTTAGATTCATGATGCAAAAATAAAACTTTTGCTTGTTTATCTTTGCACAAAAGTGAAGCGGTTGCCATGAATAAAAAATTGCTGGAAAATGGATACGTGCGGGTGAAATTTAAACTCACCAAGACCAATCATATCGAAGTCTGCGGGAAACTAAACAAAGTCAAAGGACGATTTTTGATAGATACAGGGGCATCCAATTCCTGCCTCGGCTTCGAAGCTGCGAAAACCTTCGTGCTCACTACCGAATCTACCGATACGCTGGCTGCCGGAGCAGGCGCAACAGATATGCCCACGCTGCTATCCAAAAAAAACCTTTTCGAGATAGGCGGATGGGTTTACAAAAGCTCGCACTGGGTTTTGTTCGATTTGAAACATGTCAACACGGCGCTCAAAAACCACGGGGCTGAGGAAGTTGACGGCATCCTCGGGGCGGATATTCTCAGACGCGGAAAAGCCATGATTGACTACAAAGGCAAGTGGCTTTACCTGAAGAAATAGCAAACTTTCTAAAATAAAATAACCACAAAATAAAAAAAGCCTCCTTGTTCAGGAAAGCTTCTCATTGGTTAACAACAGTTGAGCAAAAAAATCGCTCCAACACAACGAGGCAAATTTACGTCGGTTGGTTGGGATATGCAAATGTTTTTTAGCACCGCTTGGGTAAATTTTGGAAGTTCACCACAAAATCCCAATTGTTTGTATGTGAAGCGTCCGCTATTTGCTTTGACTTTAATTTCATACGAATAAACTTAGGTTAAATAGTTATATTTTTAAATAATCAAGTGTTTGTGATTACGAATACTGAATAGCTTACAAAAGAACCTACATCAACTTGCTAACAATTCCATTTTCTAACTTCTGGCCTCCAAAACATTATCCGTGCCCTTTTGTGACTGATTCCGCTACAATCAATTTACGCGTTCATGAAGGTTTCGCCTGATTGTATTTTTGTTTTTTAGCAGAGATATGTAACATCCATATAATCATTCTTCTGTGTATTGGTTTTTCGTTATGGATGTTTTATCTTTCCATGTATCCACAGAAGTTCCTTTCAAGATAAGCTGCATACATCGTTTTAACCTCAGACAAACTTTTTCAACGAAAGGATAATTCCCAAATGCACGCCTTCGTGAAAATTGTTGAAAATAATTGCTTTGACCACGTTGTCAATCACAAAGCCTGACCGAGCCGTGAAGATTTCGTAGGACTGAAATTTGTGTTCAAGAAAATCCTGTTCGGTTTGGCGAATGGTGTTGTGCAGAAAAGACCGGACTTCTTCGGCTTCTTTTAACGTGATTTCGTCTGAAGGGAACGTTCCTGGCGCAAAGTTTTTGACAAAACTGCCCGGTACAAAAGTCTCGATACCCGAGCGTTTGTAAACCAATAGTTGCTGAACGGCTATCACATGTCCGATATTCCAAAGTATGTTGTTTGAAAAGCCTTCGGGTATGTGCAGAAGCTCTTCCAAAGTGAGGCTGTCGAAAATCTTTTCGAGCAAATCACGGTTTTTATAATTGACAGAAAAAACAGAATCTATTGCCATGGTTTGATAAATTGAATAGGTGATTTTTACATGCATAAAAGTAATGAAAATAAGTCAAAAACGATTTTCTTTGCAAAAAATCTGATAGGAATGAAAAAGATTTATTACTTGAAAACCTGTTCCACTTGCAAGCGCTTTTTAGACAAACTTCAACTTACCCCCGATGTTGTTTTGCAAAATGTAAAATCTCAACCCATTACAGCTGCTGAATTAGAACAACTAAAAGCTTTGAGCGGTAGTTATGAAAGTTTGTTCAGCAGAAAGTCTAAGCTTTACACCGAAATGGGGCTTAAAAACGCCACGCTTACAGAGGCCGATTACCGGCATTATATTTTGGATCATTACACTTTTTTGAAAAGGCCGGTTTGCGTGATTGATCAACAAATTTTCATTGGTTCTTCTGATGAAAATCTACAGAAAGTCCGGCAATTAATTTCATCGAATGGATAGAAGAAGTTGGGCATTGTTAGCCGCTTTTGTTGCTGCTTTGATTTACGGATTGAATTTTACCATTGCCAAAGCAGCCATGCCGGCGTATGTACAACCGTATGGGTTTATTCTGTTGCGCGTATCTTTTGGGGTTATCTTTTTTTGGAGTGTATCTTTTTTTGGTCCCAAGGAAAAAATCGACCGGAAAGATTTCCCGAGAATCGGACTTGCTGCTTTGTTTGGCGTAGCTATCAATATGTTGGCATTTTTCAAAGGGTTGAGTTATTCGACACCCATCAGTGCTTCCATCATTATGGTAACCAGCCCGGTGATGGTTATGCTTTTTTCGTGGTTGTTGCGGGGTGAAAAACTGACCACACGAAAAATCGCCGGGGTTTTTCTGGGTTTAATCGGAACGCTCTTGGTGATTCTTCAAGGCAAAACGGAAGTAGGTTCAGTTGGAAATCATGTAGTGTTCGGAAATTTTTTGATTTTTGTGAATGCGTCTTCCTATGCGTTGTATTTAGTCATTGTCAGGAAACTCACGCAGAAATACCATCCGTTTACTTTTATCAAATGGTTTTATTTGGCAGGTTTAATCTTGGTTTTGCCTTTTGGCATCCATGAAGTTTTGGCGATGCAGCTAGATAAAATACCGTTTGCCATTTGGCTCAATATCGGATATGTCTTGTTTTTTGCGACCTGTTGTACGTATTTGTTCAATCTGTTTGCCGTCCGCACACTTTCGGCGACAACGGTTGGGGTTTTCATTTACCTTCAGCCGTTGGTAGCAGGAATTCACGCTGTTTTGGCGGGAAGCGATACGTTGAATGAGATGAAAATTATATCGGCTGCCATAATTTTTTCCGGTGTTTATTTGGTTACCAAGCCAAACAAATTGTTAGAAAGCAGGTAAATCTTTGGGTTTCCTTCCGAATTTGCGGGTGTCTTCTTTGGTCAGTATCCTGAAATTTTCGTTTCGATCGGCATTTTCAAAAGCAGCCAACATCGTGGCTGTCGGCGATGCAAGTTTGCGTGTTTGAAGATGGATCCAAGCACCCATCATGTCGCAAGTAGCGATGTTTTTGCCTTCGTGGGTATAGAAATTGTGTTCAAATTCAAAAAAAGTACCGTCTTCTGATAAGCCTTTCACTTCCAAGGAAACCGAAATTGGCTTGCCCGGAAACACCTCACGAAAATAATAGATATGCTCATGAAAAACCACCGGGCTCAATTGATTTTGCGCCATCTGATTGAGAGTTAGTCCTAAACTGTTGAGAAATTCCATGCGGGTGTGACTCATCATGTTGACATATGCGGAATTGGCTAAATGACGGTTGGCATCCAAATCGGACCATCGGACTTCAAAATTTTTGATAAACATCTTTTATTTGTTATTTTGCCCAAAAATAAGATGTCCGTTTTAAACTGTCCTTATCAACCGCCGATTATTTTTAGAAACGGGCATGTATCCACTATTTATAGCGCAATTTTCCGAAGAGTAAAAGGCGTTGTTTACCACAGAGAACGACTCGAACTTCCGGATGGCGATTTTTTAGACCTTGATTGGTCTTTTTCGGAGTCAAAATCTGATAGGGTGATGGTGTTGCTTCATGGTTTGGAAGGCGGCTCAACCCGGCCGTATATGCTCGGTATGGCCAAGGCATTCAATCGCAGGGGTTGGGATGTGATTGCAGTAAATTTCAGGGGTTGTAGCGGAGTCCCCAACCGATTGTACAAAAGTTATCACGGTGGCGCAACCGACGATTTGGAGTTAATTTTGCAACAGATTCAAAAGAATAAAAACTATTGCAGAATGGGTTTGGTGGGATTTAGTTTGGGAGCCAATTTGCTGTTGAAATATTTGGGCGAAGGGAGAAAATATCCACGCGGATTGATTGGTGGTGTGGCTATTTCTGTGCCCTGTTCGCTCAGCACTTCTTTGGAGCAACTTAATCTTCCTTCAAATTTTGCTTATCGGATAAAATTTTTAGCCCAATTAAAAAAGAAGTTCAAACAAAAGTTTCAAATGTTTCCCGAAAGATTTCCCGGTGGATTTCCACAAATCAAAACTTTAATCGATTTCGACAATTGCTACACTTCCAAAGCACACGGTTTTTTGGACGCAAAAGATTATTACCAAAAAAACAGTTGTATTGCCTATTTGACAAACATCCAACACCCGGTTTTAATCCTAAACGCAAAGAACGACTCCTTTTTGGCAGGAGATTGTTATCCTACATCACAAGCAGACGAGAATCCCTATATTCAGTTAGAAATAAGCAAATATGGAGGCCATGTGGGGTATGTAGCAGCTAAGAATTTGTTTTATAGCGAACGACGAGCGGCAGATTTTTTTGAAACTTTAATTTAAAGGTCAATACTTAATGCGTTTTTTATAAATTAGCGACAACCAAAAAACACAAAATCATGACTGTTCGAATTTCCCTTTTATTTAGCTTCCTTTTGTTCATTGCTTGTAATGATGGTAAAAAATCGGAACTTACTGAATCAGATTCAAATTCTGAACAGAATGCAACAACGCTCAAAAAAGGAAGTGGCATAGGCCCAGTTAAGGTATTCCGGCTTCCCGAAACAGTCGATGCCTCCTTGGCTGAAACAGGAAAACAAGTTTTTACCCAAAAATGTACAGCTTGCCACATCATCGGTAAAAAATTGATTGGCCCCGACTTGACCGCTGTGGTGGAAAGACACCGCCCTGAGTGGATTATGAACATGATTATGAATCCCATCGAAATGTTGTCTAAAGATCCAGAAGCCAAAGCATTATTGGCTGAATACAACAACCTTCCGATGACCAATCAAAACGTTCCGGAAGATGAGGCAAGAGCCTTGTTGGAATATTTTAGAACGCTCAAATGACCTTAAAACCTGAGTTCGATTATTTTTATAATGGATACAAAAACCATCAATTCGAGTGCTTTTGATCCCCAAGAATTTGGCGGGAAAGCGTATTGAAAATAGGATTCTGTATCCAAAATGTTGGTTTTCGATACAAAACACCACTCGGAATTTACTCAACCGACACTTTTGGATTAATCGAACTCAGGTTTAAAACAAAAATTTACTTCTCTAAATGCAAACAAAAAATCAACTTCTTTTTATAAGAATAATTCAATCGGGTTAGTTAATTTTAAACTTCCTTAAATGGATAAATTTAATGATTGCTGTTATTTATAAAACATCATAAATGAAAAAATTGTGTTTATTTGTTGTGGTTTTATTTGTCAGTTTTTCATCTTTCGCGAAATTGCAGGGAACTTTTGAAGCCACAAGTGCTTATAGTTTCAACCTCGATACGCCGTGTCAACGTCAGAGGCTATGTATTCTTAACGGAAAACACGGCGAGCATTCGAAATCGGAGTAACCCGGTTTGCTGTTCATTTGCCCGTTGCGGTATCTGTTACGGCAAATGGGCTAAAATATCCTCAACCGATGACCTTTTTGTATAGTCGGGATCGAAATGCCGCCAAACGATTTTTGCATTTGAATCGATGATGAAAGTAGCTGGAATTGGCAGTTGTTCGCTGTCATCCGAATGAGCTTCTTTGAGTTTGGCACCCAACAGGTTATTGTACATTAAGCGATGAATGGTACCCGGCTTAAAATAGACATCAAACAATTTTGAAATCCGATAATCTTCATCGAACAACAAACGAAACGAAACCTTTGTTTTATCGGCCGTAAGTTTTAAGAATTCTGATTTTTCAGGGGAAATAGCGATTACTTGCGCACCCTTCGCATATATTTTGTCTAAACCTGCTTCTAATTTTTTCAAGTGTTTGTTGCACACCGGACACCAATGCCCACGATAGAAAATAAGTACCAATGAGCCTTTTTGCAGAGCCTCTTTCAACTCGAAAGGCTTGCCGTGCAAATCGACGGCGATAAAATTTTTCACATATTCTCCAACTTTCAAACCGGAGGCTTCTTTTGCTGTTCGATAGGTTTTTGTTGTCATAAAGTGGTTTGCTTAAATTTGATATTCACAAACGGAGGAATAGTCGGTTTAGTAACATGAAAATAACGTGAAAATTAAAACAAAATTATTTCCAATTTTTATAAGGGTTTTGACTGAGCCGCGAGTTGTAATACCGCAAATCCCCGGTTACTTCTTTCCCCAGCCAGTCAGGCTTTTCAAAAGGTTCATCTGTCTCCGTAAGTTCGATTTCTGCTAAAATCAATCCTTCATTTAACCCTGAAAATACATCTACTTCAAAAAAATGTACCCCAACAAGTACTTCAAACCGGCGTTTTTGGATAATTCCTTCTTCGCATAAATTCATCAATTCCAAAGCCTCGCCAACCGGAATTTCCTTTTCCCATTCAAATCTGGTGATACCACGCTCGTCAGACCTTCCTTTGACGGTCAGCCAGCCTTGGTTGTCCCTAATCCGGACTCTCACCGTCCGGTCGGGATGCGTATTGAGAAATCCTTGCGAAATGAGGTAGCTTCGCGTGGCTTCTTTCATAAATTGATTGGAATTAACCAAAAATTTTCTTTCTATTTCTATCATAGCTTGATGATAATTTTTGTTTGAGTAAATATTTTTAAAGATAAAATGCTTTATGAAACTAACCTTGCAATGGAGATAAAAAGAAATAAAAATATTGATAGTTTTTCAAACAAAGCCTAACTTTGTTTCAAACTGAGAAACACAAATGAAAACAGATCAATTTCAATCCCCCGATTATTACCAGCTTGACGACCTGCTGTCCGAAGAACATTTATTGGTGAGGCAATCTGCCCGCGATTGGGTCAAGCGAGAGGTAACGCCAATCATTGAAGATTATGCCCAACGCGCACAATTCCCCAAACAACTCATCAAAGGATTGGCAGACATTGGTGCTTTCGGTCCTTATATTCCCGAAGAATATGGCGGCGCAGGCTTAGATCAGATTTCATACGGGTTGATTATGCAGGAAATAGAACGCGGCGACTCTGGCATTCGCTCTACCGCTTCGGTTCAATCTTCTTTGGTGATGTACCCGATTTGGAAATACGGCACCGAAGCACAACGTCAAAAATTCCTTCCAAAATTGGCAAGCGGCGAAATGATGGGTTGCTTTGGTTTGACTGAACCCGACCACGGCTCCAATCCCGGCGGGATGGTTACCAATTTTAAAGACAAAGGCAGTTACTTTTTACTCAACGGTGCAAAAATGTGGATTTCAAACGCGCCTTTTGCCGATGTGGCGGTCGTTTGGGCTAAAGACGAAACCGGGCGCATCCACGGACTGTTGGTCGAACGCGGGATGGATGGTTTTTCGACTCCCGAAACGCACAACAAGTGGTCGCTGCGGGCATCTGCTACCGGCGAACTGATTTTTGACAATGTGAAAGTCCCCAAGGAAAATTTACTCCCCGGGAAAAGCGGATTGGGCGCGCCACTCGGTTGTCTTGATTCGGCGCGTTACGGTATTGCTTGGGGCGCAATCGGTGCAGCGATGGACTGCTACGACACCGCTTTGCGCTACGCCAAAGAACGGATTCAGTTTGATAAACCCATCGGTGCGACACAACTTCAACAAAAAAAATTGGCTGAAATGATTACCAAAATCACCAAAGCTCAATTGCTGGCATGGCGATTAGGCGTTTTGCGCGATCAAGGAAAAGCGACCACTGCCCAAATATCGATGGCCAAACGGAACAATGTCAATATGGCAATCGAAATCGCGCGGGAAGCGAGGCAAGTGCTCGGCGGCATGGGCATCACCGGCGAGTATTCGATTATGCGCCACATGATGAACCTTGAGTCTGTGATTACCTATGAAGGCACACATGATATCCACTTGCTCATCACCGGTAATGATATCACGGGTTTGCAGGCTTTTAAGTGAAGGTTTTAAGTTGTAGGGGACAATAATAACAATATATTATTGAATATCAACAATATATCATTGTGTTTTGCGACACAATATAGACCATAAATTGTTTAGACTTAAAAAGTGATTCTATTTGCCCGGAACTGAAAACAATACACTCACTGCATTCCCGCCAAACCCGACAGCGTTTACCATTACTTTTTGAATTTTTTTTGGGATTTTTTCGTTTTTAAGATAAGGAATCGGAATAAATTCTTGCTGTTGCATCATCAAGAGAGCCAACTCTGCGCTCAACAATCCACTTGCGCCAAAGGTGTGGCCTATTTTCCATTTGTTGGAAGTAAGTGCCGGGACTTTGTCTGCAAAAACTTTTTGAATTGCACTATATTCTGAAGAGTCTCCCTTGATAGTCCCGGGCGCGTGCATCACAATCACATCAACCGATTCGGGCGCGTTTCCGTCTAAAGCCATTTGCATCGATTTCTGAAAGCATCGCGCATCTGTAGAAATAGAAACTGGATGTGTGAGCACTTCGGTCGCATAACCTAACCCTTCTACCAGCGCGATACTTTTTTCGGAAACCCCCTTTTCTAAACAAAATACGGCTGCTCCTTCACCCAAAACCATGCTGTTTTCTTCTTTGTTCAAGTCAAATGCTTTGCACGGATAGGCTTGGCTTGTTTTTGCATAAATTTTTAATGCCCGCATTTGTGCAATCGTAAACCCGGTGAGTGAAGCTTCGCTTCCGCCTACCAAAAACTTATCTGCCATATCGGCCCGCAGCCAAGCCACACCGTTCAGTAAAGCATGCAAAGCAGTCGAACAAGTGATGGAATGGCTGATGTCCGGCCCCGAAATTTGTAAATCGTGTGCCACCCATGAAGAAATATTCCCCAAGGTCGTGGTCGGTGAAGTGACTGTCTCACAACGCCCGGTCTGAATGTATTCGCGGTGATATTTTTCAAAAAGTGCAGTAGCCCCGCGAGAAGATCCAAAATTGACTCCGATTCGTTCTTTGCTGCTCCAGCCTGTCAGGGCTATGGCGTTTCGGCTTACAAAAATTGCGTACAATACCGATAAATCCAATTGCCTGAAATGCGGATTGGAATTTTTAAGCTCGGTAACTTTATCAATTTCTACCTGATGTAATGATCCCACCCATGACTCAAAATGAGCAAAAGAATTTCTTCTTAAGTAGTGTTTGGAGCTTTGATAGTTTTTCCACACTTCCAGAGGATTGCTTCCCAAAGGGGAAATTGAAGAATAGGCCGTGATAGAAATTGGTGGTTTCAAAACATGATTTTGTTTTGCAAATATCCAAACTTTTTGAGGAGTATCAATCCTTTTAAAACAAAAGAATACGAAGATTTGAAATTTACAAAGTTGAAAAATCGAAAAACCGAATTTCCATTTTTAAACTTGGTAAAGACATAACAGTATGGAATCCATTTTCTTTTTCCCAACGCCGATTTGTTCGACTAATTTCCATTTTTCTGCTGAGAAATAAATTTTAAGAGGCTGGTTTTGCTTGGTGACAAACGGGAAAGCTTCCGTGAGTTTTTCGTCCCAAACTTTGTGGTACCGAACCAAATCGTCCGGGTAAACCACTTTGCGATCGGTGCCTTCATCGCAAGCCTCAAAAGGTTCAGCAATATTCAAATAGCCATAGTCGTCTGTCAGTTGCTCGCCCGGGTTGATGTCGCGTATGGCTATTTCGAAATCATAAGCTGTCGATAGACAATTGGAATCAAAACTGTGGTTGATATATTTTGCAATATCCCAACAAAGCACAGATTCGCCCTTGTTGTTTCGAAATGAATAAATGTCAATCATTTTTTGAATGACAGGAGAAAATTTATCAACCTCCTTCGATGAAAAAACCATGTCCAAATCATCTTGAACCCAAGTGATCGTTCCCTTTGGGATTAGTTTTTTGGCAACTACGCCATAGCCGATTTCATCGTTGATGAACCGCACCTCAGTGTCGGGGTGAATCATAGTTTGACAGAAGAATTAGGTCAAAAATTGAGTTAAGACAGCCGTGAAATTTTCATCAAATTTAAACGAATTTTTCAATAGCCAATATAACGGTATCATAAATTTTTTTCAAAGATTTGTTGGTAATCACATACGGCGGTAAAATATAGATAACATTTCCTATCGGCCTCAAAATGATGCCATTATCGATAAAGAATTGATAGAGGTTGTTTCTCAATTCACCGTAATACGAATTTTCTTCTTCGGTTTTCAGTTCAATTGCCATGATTACCCCAAGTATGCGAAGTTCAGCTATCTTTGGATGGCTGTTGTAGGTTTGCTTAAATGTGTGGTGAGCCGTGTTGATTCGGACGATGTTCTGCTGCATGGGCGCAGAAAGCAACAACTCGATACTCGCCAAAGCTGCCACACATCCCGTTGGGTTGGCAGTAAATGAATGCCCGTGAAACAAAGCTTTGTTGAGGTCATCATCATAAAATGCCTCGAATACCTGTTCGGAAGTTGAAGTTATTGCCATCGGAACAGTCCCGCCTGTCAGTGCTTTTGAGAGGCAGATGATGTCCGGTTGTTCGGTCAAATAACCACAGGCAAAATTTTTGCCCGTTTTACCAAAGCCGGTCATCACTTCGTCGGCAATAGTCAATACGCGGTGCGATTTGCAAACGGCAATCAGTTTGTTTAAAGCTTCAGGCGCATACATTTGCATACCGGCTGCACCTTGCACCAAGGGCTCAAAAATGAATGCTGCCACATCTTTGGCAGCGAGGGCAGCTGCCAATTTTTGAATACTTTCGTCTTCCTTTCCTTTCTTGGGAATCGGAATCCGGACAACATTGAGCAGGTTGCCGTCAAAAGCTTGGGTAAACAATCCGATGCCTGAAACAGCCATTGCTCCAAAAGTGTCGCCGTGAAAAGCTTCTTCAAAAGCAATCAAAACCCTTTTCTTTTGCCCTTTGTTGAGGTGATATTGAAATGCCATTTTGATGGCAACTTCTACAGCTGTTGAGCCGTTATCTGAGAAAAATAATCTTTGTTGGTTATCAGGCAGTAGAGGCAATAGTTTTTTTGCCAACTTGATGGCAGGTGTGTGGGTAAATCCACCAAAAAGCACGTGCTCAAGCGTGAGCAACTGTTCGTGGATTCTCGTTGCCAAATATTCATTGGCGTGCCCAAAAGGGTTCACCCACCAAGAAGCAATGGCATCGATGTATTCTTTTCCTGCTTTGTCCCAAAGCAGTGCGCCTTTACCACGGACAATACAAATGGGTGGTTCGGCAGTTTTGTGTTGGGTGTAAGGATGCCACAGGTGGTTTTTGTCGATATCGTGAAAAATCATGTTTGTGAGTCAGTTAATTTTTTAAGTATAGGTTTGAGTTGGGATGCATATTTTGATACCATTTCCGGGGTGATTTGTTTTTCCTGATCAATCAGGCCGATAACCGTTATTCCGCTCATTTTTTCAATGATTGATTCGGCCGATAGGTCTGGGATGCCTTTAAAGATTAGTTTGATATTTTTTAATTTTCTGGATTTTAAGATTTCCAGCGTCATTAAAGTATGGTTTATGCTGCCGAGATAGTGTTTCGATACCACCAATACAAAATCATCGGGTCGTATCAAATCGACGATGGTATTTTGGTTGTTTAACGGGACTAATAGCCCACCGGCTCCTTCAATGACCAATCGGTTTTTTGTTTTTGGCCGCTTGATTTTTTTTAGATTGATATCAACATGTTCAATCTCTGCGGCCGCATGCGGGCTCATGGGTGTTTTCAACCGAAATGCCTCCGGATGAAAGACTGATTTTTTATTGCTTACAAGCGATGCCACCGTGTGGGTGTCCGTCCAATCCAAATTACCTGCCTGTATGGGTTTCCAATAATCGGCTTGCAGGGCTTCTACAACAATCGCTGAAACTATCGTTTTGCCGACATCCGTCCCGATACCTGTGATGAAAATGTTCATTTTCTCAAAATAATATCTGTGATGCCCGGGTGTAGAAAACTGTCGATTACACAATCCGACAAGTGCAAAGCCTGACCGGGCGAATGGGGATTGTCATACCCGAAACAGAAGATTCCCGCCGCCTTGGCTGCCTTGATTCCATTGGTAGAATCTTCTATGACAACTGCCTGATGGGGTTGGGTTTGTGTTTTATGAAGAGCGGCCAGAAATATTCCTGGGTGGGGTTTGGATTGGATAAATTCCGCACCGCTGATGCAACAATCAAAATATTTTTCGAGCGAAAAGAGTTTGAGTACTTTGTCGATACTTTTCCGCTCAGAGGAGGAAGCCAGTACCAGTCGGATTTTCTGAACAGATAAATTTTCAATCAATTCCCGGACACCGGCAATCGGCTCAATCGTTGTTTGATCCAATATTTCAAAATAAGACTGAAGCCCCATCTCCATCAATTCTTCGACCGAATGAGGCAACGTATATTGGTTTTTGAGGGTTTGCCACATATTCTTGGAAGAAGTGCCAATAAAATTTTGCATTTCTTCATCAGTCTGCGAAAACCCTAACCTTTGAATTAATTTTTTTTGAGAAATGTGATGGAGTGGCTCACTGTCGATTATTACGCCATCCATATCAAAGATAACGGTTTGGGTCATTTTTTTGAGTTAAACGACAAAGATAGAATTTTAAATTAGTTATATCAACCGTACAAAGCACTTGTTTTATGTACAGATTTAAACTTTGATAATAAAATATAACTACCGAAAATGAGCGTTTTGATTACAGAAAAGCATGTTTTTTTTTAAAATTTGCTTCCGGTTAAATTTGTATTTTTGAGCGAAGAAAACATCAAAAGTGAAAGCATCCGAACAGACCACACCCTTAATGAAACAATACAACAGCATCAAGGCCAAGTATCCCGATGCATTGTTGCTTTTTAGAGTCGGAGACTTCTATGAGACTTTTGGGGAAGATGCGGTACGTGCCAGCAAAATATTAGATATCATCCTCACCAAGCGCGGTGCAGGCTCAGCAAGCGAAACTGCTTTAGCCGGTTTTCCACATCACTCGCTCAATACCTATCTGCCCAAATTGGTCAAAGCCGGTTTTCGGGTTGCCATCTGTGACCAACTCGAAGACCCTAAACTCACCAAAACCATTGTCAAACGGGGTGTAACCGAGCTCATCACACCCGGCGTGGCACTCAATGATGAGGTTTTGCAATCGAAGAGCAACAATTTTTTAAGTGCCGTTCATTTTGGCCTGCAACACATTGGTATAGCCTTTCTTGATATTTCTACCGGCGAATTTCTGACCACTCAGGGAGACGCGGCACTCATCGACAAACTCCTTCAAAATTTTTCCCCCAGCGAAATACTTGTTTCCAAACCCAAGAAAAATACTTTTATAGATGCTTTTGGTGATAAACATCACACGTTTTATTTGGAAGATTGGGCTTTTCAAATTGATTTTTCCAGAGAAATTCTTACCCGACATTTTCAAACCCAATCGCTCAAAGGTTTTGGGATCGAGGCTCTCGATGAAGGAATTGTGGCTTCGGGTGCCATTTTGCATTACCTTTCCGAAACCCAACATCACCGGTTGCAGCATATCTCCGCCATCCATCGTATTCCCGAAGAGGAATATGTATGGATGGATCGCTTTACCATGCGCAATCTGGAGCTGTATTTTACACCTCATGCCGGCGGCACAACACTGCTCGACATCATGGACAAAACCGTCACCCCAATGGGGGCGCGGATGCTGAAACGCTGGATTGCGATGCCACTCAAAAACTTAAAAAAAATAGCGCGCCGTCATAACATCGTCTCCTATTTTTTAGAAACGGAAACCGAACTGCAAACGGTTCGAAAACAACTCAAACAAATCGGCGATTTGGAACGATTGCTTTCTAAAGCAGCCACCGGGAAAATTTCTCCGCGAGAGGTTTATCAGCTCTACCTGTCGTTGGAATCACTTATCCCGATTAAACGGACGGCGATGAATGCCAAAGAAGAAGCGTTGCGCACCATCGGCGACCGGTTGCAGCATTGCGAAACTTTACGCAAACAAATTGCCCAAACTTTGCATTCCGAAACTCCGGTCAACATCCTCAAAGGCAATGCCATCGCCCACGGCGTTTCTGAAGAACTCGATGCGCTACGGGACATTGCGCACTCAGGCAAGAAATACCTTGATGACATTGTTTTGAGAGAATCGCAACGCACTGGAATCAGTTCTTTGAAAATTGCGTCCAACAACGTCTTCGGATATTACATCGAAGTCCGCAACACCCACAAAGACAAGGTGCCGGCAGAATGGATTCGAAAGCAAACCTTAGTCAATGCAGAACGGTATATTACCGAAGAACTTAAAATATTTGAGGAAAAAATATTGGGTGCCGAAGACAAAATACTTCAGTTGGAACAAGAACTTTTTGCCAGATTGGTGGCTGAAGTTCAGGAATACATCGCGCCAATTCAGCAAAACGCGGCTCTGGCAGCCGAGTTGGATTGCCTAACCTCATTTGCAGCTTTGGCACAAGAAAACAGGTATGTCTGCCCAACTTTGGACGAAAATTTTGAAATTGTGTTGACACAAGCACGGCATCCGGTGATTGAAAAACAATTGCCTTTGGGGGAGAGCTACATTGCCAATGACTTATTTTTGGATAACGATAGTCAACAAATCATCATGATAACCGGGCCGAACATGTCCGGAAAGTCTGCCATTCTCCGCCAAACGGCTTTGGTGGTCATCATGGCGCAAATGGGCAGCTTTGTTCCTGCCGAAAAAGCACACATTGGCTTGGTTGATAAGATTTTTACACGAGTAGGTGCATCTGATAACATCTCCTCCGGCGAATCAACCTTTATGGTCGAAATGAACGAGACCTCCAGTATTTTGAACAATCTGTCGGAACGGAGTTTGATTTTGTTAGATGAAATTGGGCGCGGCACCAGCACCTATGACGGCATTTCGATAGCTTGGGCCATCGCGGCTTATTTGCACGAGCATCCCCATCACCCAAAGACTCTTTTTGCAACACATTATCACGAACTGAATGACATGGCAGAAAGTTTCGGACGTATCAAAAACTTCAATGTTTCGGTCAAAGAACTCAAAGACAAGGTGTTGTTTTTGAGGAAACTGGTGGAAGGTGGCAGTGCACACAGTTTCGGGATTCACGTGGCTAAGATGGCGGGCATGCCTCGTCAGGTGATTGACCAGGCCAATAAAATGTTGAAAAAATTGGAAGAATCTCATTCAGGAGACCGCATCGCCGAGCAAGTCAAACAAGCAAAATCATCCGATTACCAGCTTAGTTTTTTCAATTTGGACGATCCACTGTTGGAAGAAATCCGGGACGAACTGACTTTGATTGACATCAACACCCTCACACCGGTTGAAGCGTTGATGAAGCTCAACGAAATCAAACGGATGTTGGAAAGAAATAAAAGTACATCAAAAACATAAAAAAACCAACACTTAATCAATTATCAAACTTTATTTCACGCACAGACTGAATAAGTTGAGGTTTTTGACAAACCGATTTCGGAGAAATACAATTTTTTCTTTGAAATTCTCATAAATGTATTAAATTTGCTCCCGCATTAGAAAGAAAATACGTTCTGATAAAGTTAAATAGACTTTACTTTTTTGATATAAAACGCAACTGCGTTTTTCTAAGATTGCGAAAATAGCTCAGTTGGTAGAGCGCAACCTTGCCAAGGTTGAGGTCGCGGGTTCGAATCCCGTTTTTCGCTCTTTTTTTATTTGGCTCGGATGGTGGAATCGGTAGACACGCAGGACTTAAAATCCTGTAGGCAGAAATGCCTGTGTGGGTTCAAGTCCCACTCCGAGTACATAGATAAACCCTTATTTTGCTTTATTTCAGCGAGTTAAGGGTTTTTTCTTGTCAAAAAACGAATTTATTTTAAAATCAAAAACAAACCTGCGGCCAAACTTGCCCCGATAACCGGGCCGATAACCGGGATCCAAGCGTACTGCCAATTGCTGTCCCCTTTATGTGGAATGGGGAGAAAGGCATGCACGATACGCGGTCCCAAATCACGCGCGGGGTTGATGGCATAGCCTGTAGTCCCACCAAAGGATACGCCTAGGCCTAATACCAACAAGGCTACCGGCAATGCATCTAAAGCACCCAAAGAAGCTTTTTGTTCTCCGACACTTGCCCCCGAAATATAAAATACAGCAAACACCAAGATGAAGGTGCCAACGATTTCCGAAATCAAGTTTTGAAAAGTGTGTTTTATAGCCGGGCCTGTGCTGAAGACACCCAAAATAGTATCCGCATTTTCGGTTACGTCAAAATGAGGTTTGTAATGAAGCCAAGTTATAGCTGCCCCCAAAGCTGCCCCCAACAACTGGGCAAGGATAAAAATTGGGACTTGTTCCCACGGGAAAGAACCTACGAGAGCCAATCCAATTGTTACGGCGGGGTTGAGATGTGCACCTGAAATCGATCCGGCAACAAAAACGCCTACAAAAACGCCAATTGCCCAACCAAACACAATCACAATCCAACCGGATTGATGGCCGTATGTTTTGCTCAGGCTTACATTGCAACAAACGCCAGCCCCAAATAAAATAAGAAGCATGGAGCCAATCAGTTCGGCTAAAAAAGGGGTCATAAGGTTTTGTTTTAGTCCACGAATCTAAGAAAAATTTGCAGACGGCAAAACCTAGGCAATAGAATTTAACTAAAGACGATACAAAAAACCAATCCCAATAACCAATTGATCAAAATCACTCAACACATATTTAACTTCAGAAATGAATGAAAATTCGTCGGAAATAGGATATTCCGTTCCCAAACCCAAATTGAGGCCGGCTTCAGAATCAGAGCTGTCATTGAACCGGTTATCCACATTCAAGTCAACATAATTGAACCCCCCAATCAGATAGGGGTTAAACCCGCTCCAATTGTCATCCAAACGATAATGCAAATCTGCATTCAATTCGAAAAGGGAAACGTTGTCATTTTCCGTAAAATAAAGAATTTCGGGAGAAATAGAAAACTTACTGTCAATTGCAAACGTTGCTTTTGCGCCGATACCGAAACTTTCTATTTCACTTCCGTAGGCAAGTTTGCCACCTATTTTTGTTTGCGCATTGACAGAAACGAATACAACAAAAAAAGCTGCTGAAATCAAATTTTTCATCATCGTTTAGTTTAGTGTTTAGACTGAAATAACGAATGAACCAAACTGATATTTTAACAGTTTTAAATATTTTTTTACAAAAGCTTGGCCGTTCTCAACCTGAGTGCATTGACAATCACGGAAACGGAACTGAAGCTCATTGCGGCGGCAGCTATCATCGGGGAAAGCAACAAGCCGAAGACGGGAAACAAAACGCCCGCAGCAACCGGCACGCCGATGGAGTTGTAAATAAACGCAAAGAACAAGTTCTGTTTGATGTTTCTCATCACTTTGTGGCTTAGTTTGATAGCTTTGACAATCCCGTTAAGGTCGCCTTTCACAAGGGTTATGCCGGCGCTCTCGATTGCAACATCCGTACCAGTCCCCATGGCGATACCCACATCCGATTGTGCCAAAGCCGGAGCATCGTTGATACCATCGCCCGCCATGGCCACTTTTTTTCCTTCGGATTGCAAGCGTTTGATATCTTCGAGTTTGTCTTCCGGTAAACAGCCTGCCCTGAAATGTTTCAGATTCAATTCTTTGCTGACTGCCGCCGCGGTAAATTCATTGTCACCCGTCAGCATGATAACTTCCAAACCGCCTTTTTGAAGTGCTTCGATGGCAGCTTTACTGGTTTTTTTGATGGCATCGCTGATGGTTACATAGCCTGCAATTTTCCCTTCAACTGCCAAATAGGAAACGGTTTTCCCCTTTTTCTGCTCGCTGATGATTTCCTGTTCAAGCGATTCGGGAATCAAAACATCCTCGCGTTCCATCAGCTTGCGATTACCCAAGGCGGCATGTTGACTCCCGACTTTGGCGGTCACGCCCATGCCGGCCACGGCTTTAAAATCTTTAATATCAAGCGGAGAAACTGCCTTTTTATTTCCGTAATTCACGATGGCTTCTGCCAGCGGATGTTCGCTTTGCCGATTGATGGAAACCAAAATCTGTAAAACTTTTTCATCCGAAAATTCTCCGCCAGTGGCAACCACCCGCTCCACGGAAGGTTTTCCTTCAGTCACAGTTCCGGTTTTATCGATGATGAGCACATCGATGCGGTTGAGTTTTTCAAGTGCTTCGGCATTTTTGATGAGTACGCCGTTTTGCGCCCCTTTGCCTACACCCACCATGACCGACATCGGTGTGGCCAATCCCAAGGCACAGGGACAGGCAATGATAAGCACTGCGATGGCATTCACAAAGGCAAAGACATAGTGAGGTTCGGGGCCGAAAATTGCCCAAATAACAAAAGTAAGTACAGAAATCGCAATTACGATTGGGACGAAATATCCGGAGACACGGTCGGCTAATTTTTGGATGGGCGCTTTCGATCGGCTCGCATCGTTGACCATTTTGATGATTTGCGCCAAGAGCGTCTCGGAGCCGACTTTTTCGGCAACCATCACAAAAGATTGATTGCCGTTGACCGTTCCGGAATGCACGGTATTTCCTGTTTTTTTATTGACCGGAACAGGTTCACCTGTAATCATCGACTCATCGACATTGCTTTCTCCCTCTGTAACACTTCCATCCACCGGAATTTTCTCACCGGGCTTGACACGAAGCAAGTCTCCTTTTTGGATGGTATCGACTGCGACGCGTATTTCTTTGCCATCCACCACTTTTGTAGCGGTGTTGGGAGCCAATTTCAGCAATGCTTTGATGGCTCCGTTGGTTTGAGAATGCGCTCGTGCTTCGAGCAGCTGGCCCAACATGACCAAAGTGAGAATCACAGTGACCGCTTCAAAATACACGAAAGTCGTTCCGTTGCTGCTTTTGAATTGAACTGGGAAAACACTTGGGAAAAGCAGTGCGAAAGTGCTGTACACAAAGGCAATCCCCGCACCGATTCCGATGAGGGTGAACATATTCAGATGGCGGTTGATAACCGATTTATAAGCGCGCTCGAAGAACATCCAGCAGGTGTAAAACACCACGGGGAGTGACAAGGCAAATTGAATCCAATTCCAATATTGCTGCGGAAACAATTTGTAAAGAGGCTCGCCCGGAATCATTTCTGACATGGCGATGAGAAAAACCGGCAAGGTGAATAGCACGGAAAGTTTGAATTTTTGCAGGAGGTTGTCGTAGGTTTTGTTTTCTACTTCAACTTCCGTTTCGATAAGAATCAAATCCATACCGCAGACGGGGCAATCGCCGGGTTCGTCGCGAATGACCTCCGGATGCATCGGGCAGGTGTATTTGACCGAACCGGAAGTGATTTTGGGTTGTTCGGTCAAATCCATGCCGCAAACCGGGCAGTCGCCGGCTTTGTCGTAGGTTTTATCCCCTTCACAGTGCATCGGGCATTCATACACGCCGCTACCCGTTGATTCATTTGAATGATGATGTTCGTGCTGATGATGTGGTTTTCCATCTGCGGGGTGAATGGTGTAATGTAGCTTATCTTTTATCAAAGCCTCTTGCAATGTCGTAATCGGCAGTTCTTTTTTTGATTCGATGACCGCTTCTTGTTTTTCCAGATTAACGGATGCACCGATAATGCCATCTATTTTAGAGAGCGATTTTTCGGCATTGTTCCGGCAACCATTGCAGGTCATTCCGGAGATATGGTAGGTGGTTTTCATGTTTTCAAATATCATGTTAATTTAATAAATAAATTTGCGTTAGGGATAACAGTGTAAATCCTTTTTTTGGTTTTCTATAAAAAAAGATTGAAACGGATAGCCCGACCCCAACAAGGCTATGGAATAGGCTTTGTTGGGGGAAAGTCCAAAAAGAAGTGTTAATTCGAAGAACTTATTCTTTTAATTGCAACATCCTTTTTCTTGAATGGAAGGACATTTTTCGGTCCCATAGCTGCAATAAACACAACAATCGCCTTCGAGAGGCCTCAGAATGTTATGGCAATTCTCGCATTCATAAAAAAACTGACATGCGTCGGTCGGCATTTCTTCGGTTTTTTGGTGTTTGCATGTAGGGCAGGTAATGGTAGAATACGTTTTCATTTGTTATTGACAATTGTATAGCCTGTTGCGTTAATGGTTTTTTCTATTTCTTCTCTTGATGTTATACTGCTGTCAAATTGAATAATGATATCGCCTTTTTCGTAGGATGCTATTGATGACATTACTCCTTCGAGATTATTCACTTTATGTTCAATGTGTTCGGCACAACCGCTGCAGGTCATGCCGCTTATATTGAATTTTACTTCCTTTATGTTATTTGCAGCAACCACCATCACCTCTTTTTCAGTCTTGGGATAAAATAGGTGGGCGTAGTTTGGAAAGGCAAGCATCAAGGCGGCAAAAATTGTAATAATTCCCAAAAATGTTTTGGTCTGTATAAAGGGTTTTTTTCCTTCCTTGCCGGCAGACGCATTGTCTTCGCAGGCGCATGCAATTTCTTCTGTCGATCTTGTCCCGATAGCCATCGGGATTAGCTTTTGATACCAAGCGAAACCCAACAACAAAATGGTAATGGCAATCAGATAAGGCCTAAAGGGTTCCATAAATGAAAATGTGGAGGCGATACCGGAAGTACCCGAAATAAGGGCTAACACCGGTGTAATACAGCATAATGAGGCAGAAATGGCAACGAGCAATCCCGCTCCGGCGAATTTGCCTGTCTTTTTTTTGGTGGAATCAGAGGATTTGTTCATGGGATTTTGTATTCAAATTTTGATTAACGATGTGTTTAAAAAGTGGTTTTAGTAAATTTAAATTTTCGGATTTAAGCGAATAAAATATAGTCTGTCCATCTCGTCTGGTAACCACCACACCTCCGTCTTTAAGTTTTCGCAAATGTTGTGAGACGGCAGGAACACTCATTCCTAAAATGTCGGCTAAGTCACAGGGACAAAGTTCACCCTCTTCTTCTAACAAGAATAGGATTTTTAACCGCACTTCATTTCCTGCCAGTGACAATAAGTTGCTCAATTGGTAAAATGTATCTGCGTTTGAGAATAATTTTTCTTTGCATCCGCTAATTTGCACCTGATCGGCAAAAAGCCGGATGCACGTTTGTTCTTTTTCTGCTTCTCTCATTTGAGACAAATTAATTTCTGAGCAAATATACAAAATCTTAGTATTTAAGCAAATTCTTAAATACAATTTAACATTGATGATGAAGTCGGGATTTTTTTGAAACAAGAAACAGGGCTTAGGACTCGGGAATCAAGACTCAGGGTTAAAGTCAAAAGTTTGCTTCCCACAAATGCTTCCCGTTTCCGACATTGCCTACCCGCCCGAACTTTCGGTCAGATACCGTCAGTTACAGACGGGTTGTTTATTGCCCGTTACAATTTTCACGGGTGACTTTTTTTCTCAGGCAAACATTAAAATGAGCAATTGTGCCCCGATGATTCTCAAAATCATGGTTAGGGGATAAACGGTGGCGTAGGTTGCAGAAGGAATATCGTTCCCTGCCATTTTCAAAGCAAAATTAAGCGCAGGCGGATCTGTGGAAGCTCCGGCCAACAAACCGCAGACTTCAAAAAAGGTCTTTTTAAAATATTTTTTGGCAATGTATCCTACTGTTAGAAGTGGAATAATTGTAATGAGCATTCCAAAAAAAATCCAATACCAACCCGAATTTTCCGTAAACGCTTTCAACAGATTGTGCCCGCTGCCTAAACCAACGCTAGCCAAGAACAGAGCGATGCCCAGTTCGCGCATCATCATGTTAACACTAAAGGTAGTGTAGTTATTCAAATACAGCTTATTTCCGTATCGACTCAGAAGTAATGAGGCAATTAGTGGCCCGCCAGCCATCCCAATTTTTACGGGTATTGGAATATTGGGGATAGACAAAGGGATGCTTCCTAAAATAATGCCCAGCACGATGCCAAAGAAAATAGGAGCTAAGTCTGGGGTTTCTAATTTTTTTAGTGAATTCCCCAATGCCGCCGTAATTCTGCTAACGCCATTTTCCGTTCCTACGACTCGCACCACGTCACCCAATTGTAGATGTAAATTGCCATGCGGAATCATTTCGATACCGGCACGTTTTACCCTTACCAGCGTGAAATGATGCTGGTGTAGTTCGGGAATCCCACCAATCCGGTGGTGTGTAACTTCTTTGCGCGTAACCACCACTTCATTGGATACCAAATTGCTTTCGGGCTCGGATTTAAGATTGATGGAACTTTCGTCTCCAATGAGCAATTTGAGTTTGGATAGCAAGTTTTTTTGGGTGACAATCAGAAGCGTATCTCCTGCAGACACCACCTGATTGGGTTTAGGTGTGATGATTTGACCTTTGTGCATCATCCGAGAAACTACAATGGGTTCTTCTATCATTTCGAATATTTGGAGTAGTTGTTTTCCATCCAACTGCTTGTTTTCAACTGTTAGGTGAACGGACACCACTTTGTCTTTTTTCAGAAAAGACAGTTTGCGATGAAGTTCATTTTCTTTTTCTATATCTATTTTAAAGATTTTTTTTAACATCAAAAAGGAAGCTATGATGCCAAAAACACCAAAAGGATAAGCCACGGCATAGGCCAGTGTGATCATGGAAGAATCTACATCCAAACGGTTGAGGCTGCTCAAGCTGGCTTGTGCCGCGCCCAGTCCGGGGGTGTTGGTAACGGCTCCACTCATGATTCCCGTCATGACAAAAATGTCGGTGTTGCTCAGGTAAAACAAAACCAAGGTGATACAAAAACCGAGACCTACAATGGCTGTTGCCATCAAATTGGAAGGCAATCCGGATTTTTTAAGCGACACGAAAAAGCCAGGGCCTACCAACAATCCGATGGCATAAACAAAAAGGACTAATCCGAATTCTTTCAAAAAATGTTCGGTCTCCAGATGGATTGTCAATCCTAAGGCAGAGAAAATAATCCCGACAAACAAGACCCAGGTTACACCCAACGAAATACCGAAGATTTTAATTTTTCCAAACCAAATTCCCAGTGATATAGCCAAACCATAGACAACTACGGTCTGCGCAATGCTCTGTGACTGGAACAAATCCAAAAACCAATTCATGTAAGCGATGTATAATTTTTAAAAATCAGTTTTTATGCCAAAACGGCCTGTGCCTATCAGTATAAACAGGCCGTTTGTTTTTAAAATTAGCGGGAGTCATTTTATTCGGGTTGTAATCCCCAGTGCTCGGGTGACCGCCACAAAGAGGAAAGTAGAAGCTCGCGCATGAAGAAGAATTCTTTCGGGAGTTTATCATACATTTTTTCAAACAATTCTTCGTGTGATAATAATTCTTTTTTCCAAAGTTCACGATCTATTTCCATGATTTTGGCAAAATCATCCTTGGTGAAATTTTCCAATCCAGACCAGTCCAAATCTTTATAGGTAGGCATCCAGCCGATTGGGCTTTCAATAGCAGAATTTTGGCCTTTGATGCGTTGCACAATCCACTTGAGTACGCGCATATTTTCGCCAAAACCAGGCCATAAGAATTTGCCATGTTCATCTTTTCTAAACCAATTTACACCAAAGATCCTAGGTGTCATCGGTAAATCACGGCCAAATTGCAACCAATGATTGACATAATCACCGATGTGGTAGCCCATAAAAGGGAGCATTGCAAAGGGGTCTCTTCTAATTTTTCCGACTTCTCCGAAGGCCGCCGCGGTGGTTTCACTTCCCATGGTGGTAGCAAGATAAACCCCAAAATTCCAGTTGAATGACTGATAGACTAACGGTACGGTGGTTGTCCTTCGCCCGCCAAAAATAAATCCTTCGATTTGCACGCCATTCGGGTTGTCCCATTCGCTGTCGATAGCCGGATTTTGATAGGAAGGTGCGGTAAATCTGGAATTGGGGTGGGCTGCTGGTTTCCCGCTTTTTGGATCCCAAGGCAATCCATGCCAATCAATCAAGTTTTTGGGTGGTTGTGGAGTCAGGCCTTCCCACCAAACATCTCCACCGGGTGTGACAGCAACATTGGTGAAAATCGTGTTTTTTCTCATAGATTCCATCGCGTTCGGATTGGTCTCGTAGTTGGTGCCCGGTGCCACGCCAAAGTAGCCTGATTCAGGATTGATAGCAGTTAATTTCCCGTCTTTTCGGATGTGTACCCAGGCAATATCATCGCCTATGGTGGTTACTTTCCACCCTTGCATTTCTTTGGGTGGAATGAGCATAGCAAAATTTGTTTTGCCACAAGCACTTGGGAAAGCTGCTCCCAGATAGGTTTTTTCTCCTTCGGGCGATTCGACCCCCATGATGAGCATGTGCTCGGCCAGCCAATTTTCTTCCCGCGCCATCACGGATGCAATGCGCAAAGCAAAGCATTTTTTCCCCATCAATGCGTTACCGCCGTAGCCGCTGCCATAAGATATGACCATGCGTTCTTCCGGAAAGTGGGATATGTATTTGGTTTCCGGATTGCAAGGCCATTTGACATCTTCTTGCCCAGGTCTGAGTGGTGCGCCAATGGTGTGAATACATTTTACGTAGTTGTCACTCTGCAAGTAGGGCATCACTTCATCGCCCATACGGGTCATGATTTTCATGTTGACAACTACATATTCTGAGTCGGTGACCTGTACGCCATATCTCGCATAAGGAGACCCCAAAGGCCCCATACAAAAAGGGATTGCATAGAGTGTCCTGCCTTGCATCGAATCGGTAAGCAGGTTGTTAAGGATGTGTTTCATTTCTTCAGGAGCCATCCAGTTGTTGGTAGGCCCGGCATCTTCTTTTCGGCGGCTACAGATAAAGGTTTTATCTTCTACGCGCGCCACATCGCTGGGGTCGCTGAAACAAGCAAAGCTGTTGGGGCGTTTTTCTTGATTTAATTTGATAAACGTTCCTTTTCTTACCAAAAGATCGCACAAATTGTCATATTCTTTTTGAGAACCATCGCACCAATGAATGTTTTTGGCTCCGCATTGTTCGGCGATTCCGTTGACCCAATTGTCAATCGCACTTTTGTTTTCCATGATTCCCAAGGGTGAAACTTTTACGTTATACATACTATATATTTTTGGTTAATAATTCACTTTTCATATTACAAATTTCCGTCTCTAAAGCCCTGTAAAATATGACAAAAATCATTGTAGGAAGTTGCAAAAACCCTGTTTTTGAATTACAACGTTAGAGTGAGTTTATATTAATTCAAATATATGCAGGATTGACAGGCTTATTTTTAAATTTAACATACTCAATGAGACGATTTTATTTTTTAACAGTGTTTTGGGGCGGTGGTTTTTAAATTTTCATAAATTTAGGTGCATTTTTTCACCTAACCAAAAAACGAACCCCATGAAAAACCATTTTTTGACATCTTTGCGTGCTATTGTTTCTTTATTGTTTGTTACGGTGGGACTAACCTCCTGCGAAAATAAAGAAGAAACCTCAGACACTTTGCCTCTCTCTAATTCAGAATTTGAATCTCCGTCATTTCAGGTCGGGATTGTTGTTAAAAATCTGGATGAGTCATTGGCGTTTTACAAAAACGTGATTGGGATGGTGGACAGCCGCCAGTTCGATATCGATGCTGAATTTGGCAATAATTCAGGGCTTTCAGACAGCATACCGTTTAGGGTGTCCGCGCTCAAGCTGGAGGATAATCCTACTGCGCCGGAATGGAAATTGGTGGTATTCGACACAATACATTTGAAGGGTTTTCCCAAAAGAATTCAGGACGATGTTGGGGTGCAATACACCACCTTACTCGTCAAATCGGTTGCGCCTTTTTTAAAAAGATTTAAAGCGCATAATGTGAAAACACTTGGTGCAACGCCCATGAAACTGCCAAACGGAAAAACTTTTGTGTTGATCCAGGATCCGAACGGTATTTTTATCGAGATTATTGGGGGGGATTGACTTATTAAAAATAAACAATACCCAATGGCTCACAAAATCTTTCGGGTATAAAAAAGCCAAACTTTTAACAAAAATTTAAAATACACCTTGTTGTTCGTTTGGTTTATTGTAATAAATTTGTTCATACAAATATTGTTTATACAACAATGACTGATACTATCAAAACATCTCGGGGTAAACAAGCGGTAATTAACCTGTTAATAACTGCCAACCTGTTGTCTGAGAAAATCAACGAATTGCTGAAACCTTTTGATATTTCGAGCGAACAGTTTAATGTGTTGAGAATATTGAGAGGCCGTAAGGGTGAACCAGCCAACATGTGTGATATTCAAGATCGTATGATTGCTAAAATGAGCAATACCACCCGATTGGTAGAAAAACTTTTGAAAAAAGGTTTGGTCGATCGGAAAACGTGTCCTTTTAACCGGCGAAAAGTTGAAATCACCATCACAGAAAAAGGCATCAAAACGCTTCGTCAGATAGATCCGCTGATAGTTAAGTTTGAAGAAAATTTTATTCAATCGTTAAACTTTGCTGAAGCCGAAAATTTTATCTTTTTATTAAATACTTTAAAAAATCCCATTTCAAATCAATAATTAGCTATGAGTACACAAGAAAAAATTACCCATCCGCTTATCGAAAGCCTGCAATGGCGCTATGCCACCAAAAAATTTGATGCAGCCAAAAAAATTTCCAACGAAGATTTGGAATTGCTCAAAACAGCACTTCAACTTTCGGCTTCGTCATACGGCTTACAACCCTACAAATTTATCTTCATTGAAAATCCGGAAGTAAGAAAGCAATTGCAACCGCACTCTTGGGGACAATCGCAAATCGTAGAAGCTTCACACTTGCTGATTTTGGCCAATCAACTCGAAGTGGGTGATGCAGATGTGGATGCATTGATTGAGCTGACCGCCAAAACACGGAATATCCCGGTAGATAATTTAGCTTCATACGGAACTTTTATGAAAACCAACATTCGTCAAGTCCCTGTCGAAGCCAAAGCATTTTGGAATGCCAAGCAAGCATACATCGCTTTAGGATTTCTTTTAACTTCGGCAGCCGAACTAAAAATTGATACTTGCCCGATTGAAGGTTTTGAGCCGGAGGCTTACGACCATATTTTGAACCTCAAAGCCCAAGGCCTGACATCGGCGGTAGTTGCCGCTATAGGCTATCGATCGGTTGAAGACATGACATTAAACCTTGCCAAAGTCCGGAAGTCTAAAGAAGAATTGTTTATGACTATTTAGTATTAATCTGTTTATTTATCTAACCTAAAAATTCAATTTTCTATGAAAAATGTTATCAAAGGAGGCTTGGCTCTCGTGTTGGTGTTAGCAGTGTCCGCTTTTACCATTGGTATTGAAAAAAAAGAAGTGAAACTCGAACAAAGTAAAATCATCTGGAAAGGCTATAAAGTCACTGGCTCTCACCATGGAAGTGTCGCTTTGAAATCAGGTCATTTGCTCTTTGAAAGCGGAAGACTTACTGGTGGAGAGTTTGTTGCCGATATAACCACGTTAAACAGTGAAGACTTAACCGGAGAATACAAAGGTAAATTGGAAGGGCATCTCAAATCACCTGATTTTTTTGGGGTAGAAGCCTATCCGGAAGCTAAATTAGTCTTTACCGGAATTGTTGCCAAAGGAAAAAATTCTTACGAAGCAACTGCCGATTTGACCATCAAAGATGTGACTAGATCTGTAAGTTTTCCCATTTCTATCTATGGCAGCAAAGCTACTGCAACCTTAAAAATCGACCGGACTGATTACGGTTTGAAATATGGTTCTGCCAGCTTTTTCGACAGCATCGGTGACAAAGCCATCTACGACGAATTTGATTTGGTTGTAGATTTAGAGTTCTAATATACTCGCTATTAGGTTTTATTAAATGAAACCTCTCAAGTTTTGAGGGGTTTTTTTATGTCATAAAGTGATTATTTTTCAGCAAGAGAGAGGTTATTTTTTCAAAAGAAAAAGTACCTTTATACCGAAATTTACTGTATGCACAACTTTAGTTATTGGGAGGTTAAAACATGGTTCGACAATGTAGATTTTGCAGTCGTCGGAAGCGGGATAGTAGGATTAAACTGTGCGCTTCATCTGAGAAAACTACACCCAAAAAGCAAAATAATTGTTTTGGAACGCGGCTTACTTCCCAATGGCGCCAGTACAAAAAATGCCGGTTTTGCTTGTTTTGGAAGCATGTCCGAATTAATTTCAGACTTGAAAACACATACCGAAGATGAGGTTTTTCGGTTGGTCAAGAAAAGATTTGAAGGCATCAGGCTTCTGCGCGAAATGCTGGGAGACAAACAAATCGGTTATAAAAATCATGGTGGCTACGAATATTTTTTAAAAAAGGATACAGAAACTTTTTTAGCCTGTAATAATCAATTTTCAAAAATTAACGAATTGCTGCATCCCATTTTTAACAGCAATGCGTTTGTGAAAGTGCCCAACAAATTCCAGTTTAAAAATATTCTGAATGATGGTTTTCTAAATCCGATTGAATCGCAGATTAACACTGGAAAAATGATGCAATCCCTGCTCAAAAAAGTTGTAACTGAAGACATCCTGATCCTAAATAATATCTCCGTTGCATCGCTGGAAGATTTTTCAAAATATGTAGAAATAAAAACGGAACAAGACATCAATCTTCGTGCAAAAAATGTCTTTGTTGCCACCAATGGATTCGCAGCCCAACTACTCAACTTGGATGTAAAACCGGCTCGCGCGCAAGTATTGGTTACTGAACCCATCGATCATTTGCACATCAAAGGAACCTTCCATCTCGACAAAGGGTTTTATTATTTCAGGAACATTGGCAACCGGATTTTGTTTGGTGGAGGAAGAAATTTGGATTTCTCAACAGAGGAGACGCAAGCCTTTGGCTTAACAGCTTTGGTGCAAAACCAGCTGGTTGAACTGCTGGAAACAGTGATTCTGCCAGACAGAAAATTTAAAGTTGAACAACGTTGGAGTGGCATTATGGGTGTAGGTGCGCAAAAATGGCCTATTGTGAAACCGGTGTCAGACTGTGTTTTTTGTGCAGTCCGAATGGGTGGGATGGGTGTGGCACTGGGCAGTGAAATGGGCAGGGAATTGGCAGAGTTTACCAAATAAAAAGCGACAGATGAAGCAACTAAAATGGTTTTTTAAAAAATTATTTAGGCTCGGGCTTTGGTTTTTGGGTATTTCCATTTTTATGGTGATATTTTTTCGTTTTGTTCCCGTGCCGTTCACCCCGCTGATGTTTATCCGCACGGCACAACAATGGAGCAACGACGAGAAATTAGTCTGGAAACACGATTGGGTTTCGTTGGACGAAATGTCTGCCAAACTACCGCTTGCCGTCATCTGCAGCGAAGACCAAAAATTTATGACGCACAATGGTTTTGATTTTGTAGCCATCGACAAGGCAATCAAGCACAACGAGATAAGCAAAAGAAAACGAGGTGCAAGCACCATTTCCCAACAAACAGCCAAAAATGTTTTTTTGTGGCCACAGCGAAGTTGGGTCAGAAAAGGTTTGGAAGTCTATTTCACATTTTTGATAGAAACACTTTGGAGCAAAGAACGCATCATTGAAGTCTATTTAAACAGTATAGAGATGGGAAAAGGTATATATGGTGCAGAAGCGGCTTCACAGTTTTGGTTTAAAAAAAGCGCCAAAAAACTGACTTCCGGACAAGCTGCAGCACTTGCTGCCGTGTTGCCCAACCCCAGAAAATACCGAGCCAACCCGCCAACTCCCTATATTGAGAATCGGAAAAATTGGATTGTCCGGCAAATGGGTTATTATGGAAAATTGGAGTTTGATTAATGGTTAATTATCAATTATTGCTGGTTGCCGGTCTATTTTGGCTAAAGCCAACCGCTATTCATTAATTGTATCCCGCTTCATCGGGATGACGGTTGCAACAACCCAAAAAGGTTTTAGCCAAATAAAAGTTAAGCGCGATAAGAAGTGATTAAAAATCTGTTGATAATTTTTTTGAGTTGAAAAATAAAAATTATAACTGAAGATTGATATTGTAAAACGTACCGGAAAAGAATAATTTAAAATCTAAATAATCAACAGTTACATTTTCAAATTTTCAAATGGACTCATTAATTTTGCTTTTCACGGCTTTTTCTGTCATTTCAAACAATTCTTCGAAGGTTTTTCCGGCTGGGTCAATGGGTGGATGAACATTGAACGTAATTCGTTCGCCCGCCGATAAAGGAAAAGAACCGTATCGTATCACTTTCCAAGAATTGTTGATGCTCACCGGAACAACCAACGCCTTTGGAATATTTTCAACCAATACCTTAAGTCCACCCGGAGAAAATCGTTTGGGAACACCGTCTTTGCTTCGTGTGCCTTCAGGAAAAATGACTGCGGAGCGTTGGTTAGCATACAGATACTTTGCGAATTTTAACAGAGCAGGAATGGCTTGCACAGGGTCTTTGCGGTCTATGAGTGCAGCGCCGCCGTGCCTCAGATTAAACGAAACGCTCGGGATACCTTTGCCCAATTCTTTTTTGGCGACAAACTTTGGATGAAACTTTCGGAATTTCCAAATCATCGGTGGAATGTCGTGCAGGCTTTGGTGGTTGGATACAAAAATAATCGGACGGTCTGAGGGCAATTTTTCGGCAAACTCAAATCGATAGAAAACACCCATTACCCACAAACAAGCGTTGAGGGAAAAATTGAGCCAATCGACCGAAATTTTGTGCAATCTGTATCCACCCAATTTTAAACTAATCCATTGGATGGGGTGAAAAACTACCAAGGTCAGCCCAAAAGCGAGGTAATAAAAAACTGATAAAACGTAGGAAATGAGTTTGTGCATCACTTGATTTATTTTTCAACGAAATGAAATGCCTTTAAAAATCGTTCAAAAATAAGAAAACGATTGGATTGGAGATTAAATGCTTTATTGTTTTAACTCACGAACGCCCATATTATACAATGTAAAAGCAAAGATGTCCGCCATTTCTTCGATGGTTTTGGATACTGGTTTTCCAGCTCCGTGCCCGGCATTGGTTTCAATCCGTATCAATGTGGGCTTATTGCCAACTTGATTTTCTTGGAGTGTAGCAGCAAATTTGAACGAATGTGCCGGCACCACGCGATCGTCATGGTCTGCCGTGGTCACCAAGGTTGCCGGATACGAAACACCCGGTTTCAAGTTGTGCACCGGAGAATATCCTTTTAGGTACGCGAACATTTCTTTGGAATCTTCCACCGTCCCGTAGTCGTAGGCCCAGCCTGCTCCGGCTGTAAAAGTGTGGTAACGGAGCATGTCCATCACGCCCACGGCCGGCAATGCCACTGCGAACAAATCAGGGCGTTGGGTCATGGCTGCACCGGCCAACAATCCACCGTTTGAGCCACCTCTGATGGCAAGAAATTCAGATGATGTATAATGGTTTTGAATCAAATATTCGGCGGCAGCGATAAAATCGTCGAAAACATTTTGTTTTTTCATTTGAGTTCCGGCATCGTGCCAAGCACGGCCGTACTCGCCACCACCGCGCAAATTAGGGACGGCATAAATGCCACCCAACTCAAGCCAAACTGCATTGGCAATGCTGAACGATGGTGTCAGGCTGATGTTAAATCCGCCGTAGCCGTAGAGAATTGTCGGTGTTTTCCCATCGCGCTTTGTGCCTTTTTTGTAGGTAATAATCATTGGGATTTTTGTGCCGTCTTCGGAAGTGTAAAACACTTGTTCGGAGGTGTAATTTTCAGGTGAAAAGCTTATTTTCGGTTTTTGATAAACTTCCGAAACCCCTTCTTTCGGAAGAAAGGAATAAATCGTTCCGGGTGTGACATAATTGGTGAAAGAATAATACAAAACCGCATCTTCTTTTTTGCCGCTAAATCCGCTCACCGAACCGACTCCGGGCAATTCGATTTCGCGTATTTTATTTCCTTGATAATCGTATTGAAACACCAGGGAAACTGCATCTTTCATATATTCTGCGAAAAAATATCCCGCCCCTTTAAAAATGCTTAACACATTTTCGGTTTCCGGAATAAAGTCTTTCCAATTTTCAACGGAAGGGTTTTGTACGCTGGCTGTTACAACTTTTTGGTTGGGAGCTTGGTAATTGGTTGTCAGGTAAATTGTTGAATCGGAAACGTCTAACAGAGAAGTTGAATAATCAAAGTTTTGGATAATCGGGATAATCGGCGTGTTTGGTTTTGTTAAATCTTGCAGGTACAACTCGTTGCCGGAGGTGGAGATGGAGGCAGAAATAAACAGGTAATTGCCGTCTTCAGAAACTTGCCCGCCGACATAACGTCTTTTTTGGTAGGGTTTGTTGCCAAAAACGACCACATCCGATTTTTGGGAAGTCCCCAATTTGTGGTAATAGAGTTTGTGTTGGTCGGTCTTGGCTGAAAGCTTGCTTCCTTTGGGCTTGTCATAGCTTGAGTAGTAAAAACCTTCATTGCCTTTCCAAGAAATACCGCTGAATTTGATGTTCGTCAAGGTATCTTCAATGATTTCTTTGGTATCGGTGTTCATCACCATTACTTTTCGCCAATCGCTGCCACCTTCAGAGATGGAATAAGCCGCCAATTCACCGTTTTTGGAGAAATCGATTCCTGCCAACGAACTTGTCCCGTCTTTAGAAAAACCATTTGGGTCGAGGAAAATTTCGGGTTCACTTCCTTCTTGAACCCGATACAAAACATATTGATTTTGTAGTCCGTCGTTTTTGGAGAAATAAGTATATAAACCTTCTTTGAAGGGTGCGGTGATTTTTTCGTAGTTCCAGATTTTTTCCAAACGCTGTTTCAAGCTGTTTCGAAAAGGAATTTTATCTAAATACGCGAAGGTAACTTTGTTTTGAGCTTCTACCCAAGCGGCTGTTTCTTCCGAACGGTCGTCTTCGAGCCAGCGATAAGGGTCTTTGACGGTTTCACCAAAATAGACCGTAGAGCTGTCAGCCTTTTTGGTCTCTGGATATTGGATGGGATTTTTTGTTTGTTTGTTGCAAGAAATCGCAAAAACGAGTATGGACATAAACAAGGTGTTTTTCATGGGGTTGAAATTGAATAACAAACGTAAAGTTAGGGAATCTCTTTTTAATGGACAGCTACTCTAAATAGGTTTTTTTAAATTGAAAGAAGTTTGCTTATTTTTACAATGTTAATGGTAAGCTTAAAATGAAATATAAAAAATATGAAAATTGTATGTTCAAAATGTGAAACTGAAAATGAAAAGACTTCAAAATATTGTTCATCTTGCGGTTATAAAATTTCAAGCTCAGAAATTGAAAAAAAAATGAAGAGACAATTTTCGAATTAAAAGGAAAAAATAAAATAAAACTTGATATAAAAACTATATTAGGATTTGTTTTAGGATTTTTTGTCATGTTTTACCTTACTCAATACTTTTTCAAACCTTCAATTGAAATTGACAAGGAATTAGCTAAAATAGCGTCAGAAATTAATAAAAATTGTCCTTTAATTATTGACCAATACTTAACTCTTGATAATACAGTAGTCTATCCAAATAAAACTTTACAATATAATTACACTATTGTTGAGTATGAAAAATCTGAAATTAATATAGATACTGTGAAAAAATATGTTTTTGGAGGTGTTTTAGAAAACATAAGAGTTAATCCTGATATGAAAACATTAAAAGAAAACAAAGTTACTTTTAGTTATTATTACAAAGACGAAAATGGAAAATTTGTAACAAAATATGTTGTTACACCAGAAATGTATGAAGATAAATAAAGACTGCTGTCCCGCAGTTTAGCAATATGGCGGGTTTTGGGCTTAATTTGAAGTTGGTTTTGAGTTTGATAAGTCAGTGTTTAACCGGAAGTTTATATTTACTAAATCCACATCGCCTAGCTAAAAAACGATTTCTATAATAATTCCTAACAAAACCATCCAAAAAACCTAAAACCAATAACCCATGTACAAACTACTTTCCTTTGCTTTTTGTCTTGTCTTTTCCGTAGTTGGAATTGCGCAAAAAAGAACTTTCCCGACAGACACCTTGGTTGTCACCACCCACCAAACCACCATCAACGGTAAAGTGATTCCGTACAGAGCTTCCACCGGCATGCAGCCCGTTTGGGATGAAAACGGCAACCCGATTGCAGCTTTATACCACACTTACTATGAGCGGACAGACATCAAGGACAACACCACGCGTCCGTTGGTCATCTCGTTTAACGGTGGTCCCGGCTCAGCATCCGTTTGGATGCATTTGGCCTACACAGGCCCTAAAATCTTAAATATAGACGATGAAGGTTTCCCTATACAACCTTATGGTGTGAAAGAAAATCCGTATTCCATCCTCGATGTGGCTGATATCGTCTATGTGAATCCTGTCAACACCGGCTATTCCAGGACGATTCCCGAAAGTGGCGAAAAAATAGACCGCAAAAAGTTTTTCGGTGTCAACGCAGACATTGCTTATTTGGCGGATTGGGTAAATACCTTCGTTTCACGTAAAAACCGCTGGCGTTCGCCCAAATATTTGATAGGCGAAAGTTATGGGACTACGCGCGTTTCCGGTTTAGCGCTGGCCTTGCAAAATCAGGAGTGGATGTATCTCAACGGGGTGATTCTCGTGTCTCCTACCGGATTGGGAATCCCAAGAGAAGGCATCGTGGAAGCAGCCAATCGTTTGCCTTATTTTGCCGCTGCCGCTTGGTATCATAAGGCTTTGTCTCCAGCATTGCAAAACAGGGACTTGAATGAGTTGTTGCCCGAAGTAGAAAATTACACCTTTAATCAGTTGTTGCCTGCCATGGCTTTGGGCGGATTTTTGGATGCTGATAAAAAGAAAGAAATTGCTTCCAAAATGGCTTACTACTCTGGTTTGTCCGAGACTTTTATTCTGCAAAACAACTTGGATGTTGATACCCGCGAATTTTGGAAAGAACTGCTCCGTACCCGCGGTTTTACCATCGGCCGTTTGGATTCCCGCTATTTGGGATTGGACAAAAACGATGCCGGAGATGCCCCCGACTACAACGCCGAACTTACTTCGTGGCTACATTCTTTCACCCCGGCCATCAACTATTACCTGCGCGAAGAACTCAACTTCAAAACAGACTTGCAATATTATATGTTTGGCCCGGTGCGACCTTGGGATAATTCAAACGACCATACCGGCGACAATCTGCGTCAGGCGATGGCGCAAAACCCTTATCTGCACGTGATGATTCAATCGGGTTTTTTTGACGGCGCAACGACTTATTTCAACGCAAAATACTCGATGTGGCAGATGGATCCGAGCGGGAAAATGAAAGACAGGTTTCGGTTTGAAGGTTATCGCAGTGGGCACATGATGTATCTTCGCAGGGAAGACCTCAAAAACGCCAATGACCACATCCGCGATTTTATCAAACAGACACAAAGCAACGGGAAGCCGGCGAAGTATTGAGATTCAAAAAGAATCGGTGCCTTTTGGAAAATTAATTCCGGCTAATTTCTATTATTTCAAATTTTAAAGAACCATTTGGTACACTGATTTCGGCTATTTCACCAACCGATTTTCCCAGCAAGCCTTTTCCGATAGGCGAGGTTACTGATATTTTACCGGTTTTCAGGTCGGCTTCGCTTTCGGCTACCAAGGTGTAGTTCATTTCTTTTCCGTTGGATAAGTTTTTGATGCGCACCGACGACAAGACCAATGCTTTCGTAAGGTCTAATTGCGACTCGTCCACGATACGCGCGTTAGAAAGTGTCTCTTCCATTTTGGCAATGCGGAGTTCCAACAAGCCTTGTGCTTCCTTAGCCGCATCGTATTCAGCATTTTCAGACAAATCACCTTTGTCGCGTGCTTCTGCTATCTGTCGGGATGCTTTGGGACGCTCTATACTTTTAAGCATCTCCAATTCCTCTCTTAATTTTTTTAATCCTTCCGGTGTATAATAAGATACTTTACTCATGATTCATTCGTTTATAAATAGAAAAAATCCCCTCATATATTGGGGATTCCTTTACAAATATATAAAAAAAAGTTCACCATATTTGTAAAATGAATATTTCATTCTTTAAAGTCGATTCCATGAACAAGTTAGTCTCTGTCATTTTTACCGTGTTTTTCTTTATTTCATGCAGTACTTCAGGCGGAGGCGACAATGGCAATCCGAATATCAGAAAAGTTTCATTCTCAAGGGTAATCAACACCAATCTGCCTGCGTTCAGCAGTATTTTAATTGCCGGAAACACCATTTTTATTCCGAACAACAGTGACGGAACGGGCCTCAAGGGCGTACATATTATCAATACCGGAGCAGGCTTTTTGGCTTGGGAAGCGAGCTGCCCAAATCATCTGCCAAATACTTGTTCGACCACTTTGGCCAAAGGAATCACGGTAACTTGTCAATGCGAACAATACGAATACAATCTTTTTACCGGTCAAATACTTTCTCAAAGCAGCCAGCCATTATTCAATTTGGTTCCTTACGGCGTCAGAAAAGAGGGAAGTAATTTGGTGATATTTAATTAAGTGTGAATTTTAAGTAAGGTTTGAAGTGTCATTCGTCCAAAGATTCGCAACTTATTTTTGTTAATTAAAAAACTTTTACAAATGCTACAAAATCTTAAAAACGGCGTAGCCGCCAACCAATTTGATGTCATAGAATTTTTTAACGGCCAAGCTATCAAAGGATCTGCTCAATTTGAATCGCTTCACAATCAAGCCAAGTATTGGTTTAGTTCAGCCGCTAATCAACAGAATTTTGAAAAATCACCCGAAAAGTTTGTTCCTCAATATGGTGGATTTTGTGCCATTGCCATGTCTGAAGAAAAACAAGTGGCCCCGAACCCGAAAAGCTTTGTGATTCAAGACGGAAAATTGTATTTCTTTACGCGTTTACTTTTCGGGATTATTGATGCCAAAAGGCAATGGGTCAAAGCACCGTCCGAAAAGCAAAAATTGGCAGATGCCGCTTGGAAAGAATTGAACAAATAAGTTGTAGCGTTCTTAATAAATCTCGGTTTTGTGATTGAACACTATTTCCAATGCCCGTATTGCTGGGAAGAGATTTCCATGCTGTTGGACAGTTCTGTCCGTCATCAGTCTTATGTTGAGGATTGTGAGGTGTGTTGTAATCCGATTGAAATACATTTATCCTTTGAAGAAGGCGATTTAAGCGAATTTCGAGCAAAGAAATCGGAGGATTGAAGGGCTTCATTTATAAAATAAAGCACAAAAAAAGCGAACCCTTCCGGCATTCGCTTTTTTATTTTAACTCCTTTCGGACTATTGCTTCTTTTCTGTTTTGATGACAATTTTAACTTCTGAATTGCCATTATTCTTATAAGCTTCTGCTTGGGTTTTCACTTCGGCAAGTGTTCCTTCAAAAACTTTTTCTTCGACTCTTTTATTGCCATTTTCAGTTGTTGTAATTGTGACGATGGCTGTTGCTGAATTATCCAAATTTGAGTGGCTGATTTGAATATTTTTTTCAATGGTATGACTATCAGAAGTTGAAGGGGTTAATGCTATACTCGGTGCAATTACCAAAGCTACTACCGACATCAATTTCAATAGTATATTCAATGAAGGCCCGGAGGTGTCTTTAAACGGATCGCCCACAGTATCTCCCACCACTGCCGCTTTGTGCGGTTCGGAACCTTTGTAATACATTTTACCCTGAATCTCAACGCCGCCTTCAAACATTTTTTTTGCATTGTCCCAAGCACCGCCTGCATTCGATTGGAAAATGGCCATCAACACGCCGGTAACTGTTACTCCGGCCAATAGTCCGCCCAACATTTCGGGGCCACCGATGAAGCCAAATGCAACGGGCGTGGCCACGGCTAAGATGCCAGGTAAAACCATTTCTTTGATAGAAGCTTTCGTAGATATTTCCACACATTTTTTATAATCAGCCAAACCATCGGCACGGTCAAAAATCTCGCGGTCTTCTCTGGTTATTTTAGACAAGTCCGAATCGTATTTTCTCATGATTCCCAAAGCTGCTTTCAGTTCGGGAATATCTGAAAATTGCCTTCTCACTTCTTGTATCATAGACATGGCTGCACGTCCTACTGCACTCATGGCAAGCGCAGAAAAAACAAAAGGCAACATACCACCGATAAGCAATCCGGCCATGACATCTGATTTTGAAATATCGATGGCTCCTATTTTGGCTTGTTGCATAAATGCAGAGAACAAAGCCAAAGCAGTTAAAGCAGCTGAGGCAATGGCAAAGCCTTTTCCGATGGCCGCAGTGGTATTTCCTACGGCATCCAATTTGTCGGTGCGTTCGCGGACTTCCTTGGGCAATTCTGCCATCTCGGCAATTCCGCCTGCGTTGTCGGAAATCGGTCCGTAAGCATCCACCGCCAACTGTATTCCAGTGTTGGCCAACATCCCAACAGCGGCGATGGCAATTCCATAAAGGCCTGCAAACTTGAATGATAAAATAATGGCGGCCGCTATCAATAGAATTGGAATGGCTGTTGACATCATCCCCACACCCAACCCGGCAATGATATTGGTTGCCGACCCGGTAAGCGATTGATCAACAATGCTTTTCACGGGTTTCGTGCCGGTACCGGT
>PFUR01000049.1 GCA_002790195.1 Flavobacteriales bacterium CG_4_9_14_3_um_filter_40_17 | reverse complement strand
TTAAGTGATAATAAAAAACCCTATATAAAAAACCAAAAATTATTTTTAATATAAAAACGATAATTGTCAAATCCGGAACTGCTCTACTTACTCTTTTTATCATAACCTGTAGAGAAAAGAAAACGGACAAAGAAACCGATACAGTTGTGCGAAAAAACAAGGAAGCTTTCTTTTAAATCGAATCGCGAAGCCTCGAAATTTTGCTTAAGTATCAACCAATTATACATGAATGAAATAGTCATTAATTTTAACACATGGAGAACAAAACACAATTTTTTATGGATCTAAAAGATATCGATCGAATCATTGAGATGGCATGGGAAGATCGCACAACTTTTGAAGCCATTAAAAAACAATTTGGGTTATCTGAAGCCGATGTGATTGCATTGATGAGAAAAGAATTAAAACGAAGTAGTTTCAATTTATGGAGAAAACGAGTAAACAGTGGAGTAAGCCAAAAACACACACAGAAGAGAAACCCGGAAATCAATCGCTTTAAATGCAGTCGTCAGAAGTCGATTTCGATGAATAAAATAAGTAAGCGATAAAATGAAATTAGAATTTGCTACCTATTTCGAATCAATTCTTTAAAAAGTAGACAAGATTGACCCTATAAATTAGGGTAAAACCCAAAATTTTGTAAATGGGGCAGTTGCTTATTTATCACCATACATTTCTCGTGGAGTTATCAGTACCAAGTAGCAGCTCGAAAGTGTTATAGGCAAGGGATATAAGCTCTATCAGATAAAATCTTTTGTCAAGGAACTTTGCTGGCAAGATTACTTTCAAAGAGTGTCTCAGGCAAAAGATTTGAACAAGGAAGTCAAACAGTCACAACTACGCATATTGAATAAGCAAATGCCAACACAGGAATTGTAGGAATTGATGAAGTTATCGAGCAATTATACGAAACTGGTTATATGCAAAATTCCGAATGTACTTATCATTGTTGGTGGGCAAAATTGTATTGTAGCGTCCTGCAAAAAGGATGTATTATCACTTGTTCGATGGCGATTGGGCAAGCAATGCCTGAAGCTGGCAATGGATTGCCAGGGTCAATAGCAGTAAAAAATATTTTGCCAATCAAGAAAATATCAATAATTACGCAGGATCAATCAATACAATACATTCCTTGAAAAATCGTATGAAAAGATTGTGCAAACAGATGTTCCAAAGCAATTGTTGGCTACTGAAAAAATATTACTGAAAACGAATTTACCAAAAAGCAAGGCATTGCAAATTGATAAAATCTTGCTTACCTTTATCTTCAATTATTACAACCTTGACCCGCTTTGGCATTCAGAAGAAGCAGACAACAGAATTTTGTTGATCGAACCCTGTTTATTTGCAGATTATCCCGCAAGTGAAAAATGTATTGATTTCATGTTGGCTTTGGGAAAAAACATTCCCAATTTGCAGTTATATGTTGGAACGTTTCAATCGCTTTACCAACTCGATTAAATAATTGTTATGTCAAAAAACATCCGTTTAACTTGGGATATGTCGGAATGGAAGAGCCACTTGATTGGATTGCAGAAAATATAAACGGCTATTTTCCTTCTTTTTATCTACATTGGAAAAAAGTAGAAAAAGAATTAACGAAAAAACACTCAAATCAAGATGATTGATAAACAAGCATTAAACGAATACGAAAGCCGATATCGGACTACATTAATCAACTCACTAGCAGGTGTTAAACAAGCGATTTTAATTGGCACAAAATCCACAGACGGATACAGTAACTTGGCTATTTTCAATTCACTCATCCATATTGGAGCCAACCCCCCACTTTGGGGTTTGATATTCAGACCTGCCACAGTGAAAAGAGACACCTTAAATAATATTTTAGAAACCCAGCAATACACCATTAATTATGTGGCTACACGTGATTACCAAAAAGCACATCAAACTTCGGCTAAGTATAAAAAAACGATTTCAGAATTTGATGTCTGTGGCTTTACCGAATGTTATCACCCACATTTTCACGCTCCATTTGTAGCAGAAGCTCCCGTAAAAATAGCCATGAAGATGGAACAAAAAATAGACATTAGTATTAACGGCACTATATTGCTGATTGGTAGTATTCAACATATTGATATGGATGAAACACTAATTTCACCCGATGGATTTGTTGCCTTAGACAAAGCCCAGACACTTGCCTGTGCCGGATTAGACGCTTACTATGAAACCTATTTGATGGATAGGTTGGTTTATGCAAAACCCCGATAAATGGCTAAAAAAATAAAAAAAACAAACCTTCCCACTAAAATTTGTATCGCATGTAAGCGACCATTTTCTTGGCGAAAAAAATGGGAAAATATTTGGGATGAGGTAAAATATTGTAGTGATAAGTGTAGAATAAACAAGAATAAAATATGACTGTAGGTGTAATTTTCCCACATCAATTATTTGAGCAAAATGTACTTGCTGAAAAATGTGATACCCTATATTTAGTTGAAGAGCAATTATTTTTTAAGCAATATTATTTTCATAAACAGAAAATAGTTTTTCACAGGGCAAGTATGAAGTTTTATGAAAGTTATCTAATTTCAAAAAAAATCAAAGTTTTTTATATTGATTCCTTCAGTGAATTGGCAGATATTCGGAATCTGATACGACATTTAAAATCAATAGGCATAAATACTTTTCATTATATAGACACTACCGATAATTGGCTCGAGCAAAGGATAGACAAAATGTGCAAGGTTTATCATGTTAGAGCGAGTAAAAACAGGACTCCTTTATTTTTAAATTCCACAGAAGAAGTCGAAACATACTTTTCCGATAAAAAGCGCCTATTACAAACCGATTTTTATAAGCACCAAAGGCTACTTAGAAACATATTAATGGGAATCAATGAAAATCCGATTGGGGGTAAATGGACTTTTGACGACGAAAATCGATTGAAATACCCGAAAGGTAAAATACCCCCAAAAGTTGATTTTGTAAAACCCAACATTTTTTATTCAGAAGCTGTTGCATACACACAAAAGTATTTTTCGGAAAATTACGGAAAATGGAATACCGATTTTATTTTTCCCACAACATTTGCCGAAAGCAAAACGTGGTTAAGAGATTTTTTTAAAACACGATTTACCGAATTTGGTTCATTTGAGGATGCCCTTGTCTCCAATCAAAATATACTGAATCACAGTGTTTTAACACCTATGTTAAATGTGGGTTTAATTACACCTCAGTATGTTATTGATGAAACACTCAAGCAGACTGCTAATGATGTAATCCCAATCAATTCAATGGAGGGTTTTGTTAGACAAATTTTAGGTTGGCGCGAATTTATCAGAGCAGTTTATGAACGGAAAGGAAACGAACAACGGTCAAAGAATTTTTGGGGTTTTACCCGGAAAATTCCTGCTTCTTTTTGGACCGGAACCATCGGAATAGAGCCTCTTGATACTACCATAAAAAAGGTTTTAGAAACAGGATATTGTCATCACATTGAACGGTTAATGGTGCTGGGTAATTTTATGCTGCTTTGCGAATTCGACCCTGATGAGGTCTATCGATGGTTTATGGAACTTTTTATAGACTCATATGATTGGGTAATGGTTCCTAATGTCTATGGCATGAGCCAGTTTGCCGATGGAGGATTAATAGCAACCAAACCGTACATCAGCGGAAGCAACTATCTTATCAAAATGAGCAACTACCAAAAAGGTGAATGGCAAACTATTTGGGATGGATTGTTTTGGCGATTTATGCATATTCATAGAGATTTCTTTTTGCAAAACCCAAGGCTTGGAATGCTGGTAAAAACGTTTGATAAAATGCCCGAACACAAGCAAAAGCTACATTTGAATAGCGCAACAAAATTTTTAAATTCAATTTCTTTATGAAAATACTTCTCACAGGTGTAACCGGTTATATTGCGCAAAGATTATTGCCTGTTCTATTGGAAAACAAGCATGAGGTTGTTTGTTGTGTTAGAGATAAGAATAGGTTTAATGTAAAAAAATATATACCTTCAAATATATCTGTAATAGAAGCAGATTTTTTGAACAAAGAGAGCTTATCTCTTATTCCCGATGATATTGATTTAGCTTATTATCTCATTCATTCTATGTCAACTCAAATCGGTGACTTTGAAAACATGGAAGAAATATGTGCGACAAATTTTAAAAACCGCATCGAACAGACAAATGCCAAACAGGTCATTTATCTAAGTGGAATCAGTAACGCTCATGAACTTTCAAAACATTTGACATCTAGAAAAAACGTAGAAACTATTTTATCAAGTAGTGTTTTTGCATTGACCACCTTAAAGGCTGGAATTATTGTAGGATCGGGAAGTGCATCTTTTGAAATTATTCGTGATTTGGTTGAGAAGCTGCCATTTATGATTACGCCACGTTGGTTAAAAACAAAATGCCAACCTATCGCCATACGCAATGTAGTAGAATTTTTAGTTGGCGTAATGGGTAAGGTCGAAACATATAACAAAAGTTACGATATAGGAGGGCCTGATATTTTGACTTATAAGGAAATGCTATTGCGCTTCGCAAAAGTGCGTAAACTAAAAAGACGGATCGTTATAGTGCCAGTAATGACTCCAAAAATTTCTTCCTATTGGTTATATTTTGTTACGTCTACTTCTTTTACGTTAGCTAAGAATTTAGTCAACAGCATGAAAGTTGAAGTAATCTGCAAACCCAATAACTTAGCATCAATACTTGCCATAAAGCCAATCAACTATGACTCCGCTATAAAATTAGCTTTCGATAAAATAGAACAAAATCAAGTGCTTTCAAGTTGGAAAGACGCACAAACAAGTAATATTTTCAGCGAAGGATTTTCTAGGTATATAGAAGTACCGGTTAACGGATGCTTTAAGGACAAACGTACACGAAAGCTCCAAAACAATGCTACTTCGCTAGATAGAATATGGGCTATTGGTGGAAAAACGGGCTGGTATTATGGAAACGTGCTCTGGAAATTCAGAGGACTTTTAGACCAGATTGTTGGAGGAGTAGGTATGCGCAGAGGAAGAAAAAGCGATACTGAATTAAATTCAGGCGATACACTCGATTTTTGGCGCGTAATGATTGCTGACAAACAGGAAAAACGCTTGCTTTTGTTTGCCGAAATGAAATTACCCGGCGAGGCTTGGCTTGAGTTTAAAATAGATAAAGCCAACGTACTCACTCAAACAGCAACTTTTAGGCCTTTAGGTTTATTGGGTAGATTGTATTGGTTTTCGGTTCTTCCTTTTCATGGCCTAATTTTTAATGGAATGATAAATAAAATAGCCAATATAAAAAACGAAAGTATAGGCAAATAAAGTCAGTACCAACGACAAAAATTTAATTTTTTGTGTAAACTTAACTTGCAGAATAGGCAGACAAAGTTTGTTAGTTTTGTTCCTATTAATAGCTTAGTTATTATTAATCAGCTTCTTATTCAATCCATAAATGATGTTTTATGAGATTCGCCATAACTCACAAAGTCTCGGGCTTGGATACCTACCGAAGTTTCGAGCGAAGTGTGGATTGGCAAATTTCTTCTGCCCGTCAGTTAGGAAAGTCTGACCTTCAAAAAACAATAAATAACAACAGCTGAAATGTAGTTAAAACACCCATTAACTAAAGGAATCAATTTATAAAATAAAAAACACACTGACAAATCATTTGGTATTCAATTTTTTTTGTTTGTCTTTGTTTTTTGCTAACAAAAATATTTTTGATTAATTTTAAGAATATTTTCAGTAAATACGATATCTGTCAACCATAGGGAGTCAAAAATTCTGATTTCCGTTTAGGTAACACAAATTTTAAACGATTAAGTTGAACAATAGTAAGGAAGTAGATCGAAGGAAAACCGCTACTATATTGCAGGGAAAAAATCATCATCATTAATTTATAATTAAATATTCGATACCATGTTTTTCAAAAAACCCTTACACCAAGCAAGTTTTATCATGGCTTTTTGCCTATTGTTTTCAAATCAAATAATGGCACAAAAACAATTCAAAGTATTGTTGATAACCGAAACCGCCGGATGGCACCACGAGTCGATTGACAATGGGATTGTGGCCATCAACAATTTGGCTGCCACACACAATTTTGAAGTCGTCCGGCAGCAACAAGCCATCAAGATTACGGAAGATTGGTTAAAAAACTTTGGCGTGGTTATTTTTTTGAGTACGACGGCCGACATTTTTGACGATGAGGAGCAGGCAGCTTTTGAAAAATACATTCAGTCGGGCAAAGGTTATGTCGGCATCCATGCCGCATCAGACACCGAATACGACTGGAAATGGTACACAAAATTGGTCGGCAGAATGTTTCACATCCATCCTGCCCAACAAACTGCCAAACTGAAAATACTCGATCATAATTTTCCCGGATTAGAGCATTTTCCTGATACCTTGTTATGGACTGATGAGTGGTATGAATTCGGAAAAGAAAACAGTCAGGGCTTGCACGATTTGATTTCAGTTGACGAGAATTCTTATGACCCATCCGTTACTTGGGAAAAAAGAGATTTGGACGCAAACGGGAATTTAGTAGATCGAACCGGTAAAGGCATGGGCAAATTGCATCCCATTTCTTGGTATCACGAGTTCGATGGTGGCCGCGCTTTCTACACAGCTTTGGGACATATCGAAAAAGTGTATGAAAACCAATGGTTTTTAGACCATCTGTATGGTGGGATTTACTATGCCGCAACAGGAAAAGGGATTGAGAAAAAGTAGATGGGTTATTTTCATGGAATGGTACGATTTGTAAATCTAATTTATCTGATCAATTTAAAATTTTTGTAACAAAATCAACTTCTATATTACCTATTCATCGAAACAAAACTACGTGTATGATTAAACATTTTCTCACACTCGAATGGAAATCTTTTGCCCGTTCGGCTTCTTTTAAAACGAATATTGCCTTTAAGATACTGATGTTGCTCGGATTTTTGTACTTCGCCACAATTTTTGTGTTTATCGGAATCGGAATATTTTATGGAATTAGGAAAGAAGCCCACTTGGAGCCTTTGGCAACGGTCAACCGGTATTTGATATATTATTTTTCGGTCGATTTGATTTTTCGGTATATGATGCAAAAGATTCCGGTCGTCAACATCAAGCCGTTGCTGTATCTGAATCTCAAAAAATCGTCGGTTGTGCATTTTTCTTTGGGGAAAACCGCGTTGTCAGGCTTCAACTTGTTGCACGCTTTTTTCTTCATCCCTTTTTCGGTAGTGATGCTGGTCGAGGGCTACGATGTGTGGGGCGTGGTTCAGTGGTATTTAGGCATCATGGCACTCATATTTACCGCTAATTTTTTAAACATTTTGGCAGCAAGCAAAGATTCGATAGCTTTTTTTACAGGATCAATTTTAGTTGTACTGGCAGGGCTTCACTACTACGGTTTTTTTGACATTACGCAATATACTTCCATGTTTTTTAATGGATTGTACCATTCTTTCTATTCACTGATCGCACTTCTGCTTTTGCTGTTATCTTATTATTCGGCTGCCAACTATTTTCGGGCAAATATGTTCTTGGATGCAGGTTTATCGGTCAAACAAAAAACCGCAAGCACACAAGAATATACCTGGCTGAACCGTTTCGGCTCGATGAGTACCTTTCTCAAAAACGATTTGCGACTTATCCTTCGAAACAAACGATCGAAAATGACGCTCTTTGTCAGTTTGATGTTTTTGTTCTATGGATTACTTTTTTTCACCAGCAAATCCTATGAATCTCCAGTATGGCAAATTTTTGCGGGCATTTTTGTTTCAGGTGGTTTTCTTTTCACCTTCGGGCAATTTGTGCCGAGTTGGGATAGTTCATATTATCCGCTAATGATGAGTCAAAATATTCAGTATCGCGAGTACATTTCCTCAAAATGGTGGTTGGTGGTCATTGCCACGGTTTTTTCGACTGGATTGGCATCCTTTTATCTTTTTTTTGGATGGAAAACCTACCTCGCGGTAGTCGTGGGAGCGATTTATAATATTGGAGTTAATGCGCATCTGGTGCTTTGGGGAGGCGCGTACATCAAACAGCCGATTGACCTGACTTCAGCTAAACAAGCTTTTGGAAACAAACAGGCCTTCAACCTCAAAACGATGTTGCTTTCCATCCCCAAACTACTGTTGCCCTTGGGACTTTTCGCTTTGGGATATTATCTTATCAATCCCATTGCGGGCTATTTGTTTGTTGCATTGGCTGGTGTGTTGGGTTTTGCTTTCAAAAACAAAGTATTTTCAATTATAGAAAAAATTTATCAAACAGAGAAATACAAAACCATTGCTGCTTATAAACAGAAAAATTGAAGTAGGCATTTTCGTAAAATTTAAATTTTAAAAATAGTCAAATATAAAGGACATGATACAAGTTAAAAATCTCACAAAAGTATATAGTGGAATTTCTGTTTTATCGATTGATAATCTCGACATCACAAAAGGTGAAAGTTTCGGGTTGGTCGGCAACAATGGCGCAGGGAAAACCACTTTTTTCAGCTTGTTGCTCGATTTGATTAAACCCTCAACCGGGCAGATTCTCAACTACGGGGTCGAAGTAAACAAAAGCGAAGCATGGAAGCCCTTCACCACCGCTTTTATAGACGAAACTTTCCTTATTGGCTACTTGACACCTGAAGAGTATTTCTATTTTATTGGTGAATTGCGCGGGCAGTCCAAAGCGGATGTTGATACTTTTATAGCCGGATTTGAAGATTTTTTCAACGGAGAAATCCTCAAGAACAAAAAATACCTTCGCGATTTATCCAAAGGCAATCAAAAGAAAGTAGGCATCATCGCGGCACTTATCGGCAATCCGGAAGTGATAGTTCTCGATGAGCCTTTTGCCAATTTAGACCCAACCACACAAATCCGTTTGAAACGCATACTCAAAGAGTTGGCGGCAAAAGGCGACAAAACAATCTTGGTTTCCAGCCACGATTTGCAACACACCGTGGAGGTTTCCAACCGCATTGTGGTTTTGGAAAAGGGCATCGTGGTGAAAGACATTCAAACATCTGCCGAAACACTTAAAGAATTGGAAGCTTTTTTTGAAGGATAAGTAGCAATTGTCAATAAGCAACGGGTAATAAAAAATTGTCTATTGCCTATTAGTCCATTGCCTATTGGCATAGTCAAATTCTCTGAATTCCATTACCTTTGCCCCAGAATTCAAAAAAACAAGTTTTGGTAAAAATCGGTAACATCGAATTGGAGGATTTTCCTCTATTGCTCGCGCCTATGGAGGATGTGAGCGATCCGCCTTTTCGTGCCTTGTGCAAAGAGCAGGGTGCCGACTTGGTCTATACCGAGTTTATTTCTTCCGAAGGCTTGATTCGAGATGCCACCAAAAGTTTGATGAAATTGGATATCTACGAAAAAGAGCGCCCCGTGGGCATCCAGATTTTCGGTGCCGAGCTCGATTCAATGTTGCAAGCAGTGGACATTGTCGAAAAATCCAATCCCGATATCATCGATATCAATTATGGTTGCCCGGTCAAAAAAGTGGTTTGCAAAGGTGCCGGTTCGGGTATTTTGAAAGACATTCCTCTGATGATTAAACTCACCGAAGCCATCGTCAAACGGACAAATCTGCCAGTGACCGTAAAAACCCGTTTGGGTTGGGATGAAAACACCATCAAAATTGTGGAAGTGGCCGAACGCCTTCAAGATGTGGGTGTGCAGGCGATTTCTATCCACGGCCGCACCCGCGTGCAGATGTACAAGGGAGAAGCCGATTGGAAAACCATCGCCGAGGTCAAAAACAATCCGCGGATGCACATACCTGTTTTTGGGAACGGCGATGTGGACTCGCCCGAAAAAGCAATGGAAATGCGTGACAATTTCGGTTTGGACGGAGCCATGATTGGTCGCGCAAGCATCGGCTATCCTTGGTTTTTCAAGGAAGTAAAGCATTATTTTGCCACCGGGGAACATCTTCCCCTACCTACCATGGAAGAGAGGGTGCGTGTTGCCAAACGCCATTTGGAAATGGCCATCTGCTGGAAAGGTGAGCATTTGGGCGTATTCGAAACCCGCCGCCACTACACCAATTATTTCAAAGGAATCCCTCACTTCAAAGAATACCGCCAGCGGTTGGTAACCACGGACACAGCGGTTGAAGTTTTTTCAATCTTAGATGAAATCGGACATGTTTTTGTAAATGCAGCTTTTGTTTGAAGCCTGTCTGATCTGGTTTTTAATATCTTCAAAACAAAATTGATTTTAAAAATAAATGGTTACATTCGAGTTTAAATCACCAACTATATTTGTACTTTCTAATTACTAAAAAAATAAAAATGAAATTCAACACAAAGGCTATACACGGCGGACAACACCACGAACCGGCTTACGGAGCCGTGATGCCACCCATCTATCAAACTTCTACCTACGCTCAAACTACGCCTGGTGGACACAAAGGCTACGAGTATTCGCGGACGCATAATCCGACGCGCAAGGCTTTGGAAGACTGTTTCGCAAGCATCGAAAGCGGAAAATTCGGTTTGGCATTCGGTTCAGGCTTGGCTGCCATCGATGCCGTATTGAAACTCCTCAAACCCGGAGATGAAGTGGTTTCTACCAACGATTTGTACGGCGGGACTTACCGGCTCTTTAAGCGGATTTTTGAACCATTTGGTATTCAATTTCACTTTGTCGGCATGCAAAATATAGATGCCATCGAAGCGCAAATAAACAAAAACACCAAACTCATTTGGGTCGAAACCCCAACCAACCCGATGCTGAACATCATCGACCTCAAAGCCGTATCCAAACTGGCCAAAGCAAACGGCCTGCTACTCGCGGTGGACAATACTTTTGCAACGCCCTACTTGCAAAGGCCACTTGAGTTGGGCGCAGACATCGTGATGCACTCAGCGACCAAATATCTGGGTGGTCACAGCGATGTAGTGATGGGTGCATTGATTGTCAATGACGAAAAATTGGCTGAAAAATTGTATTTCATACAAAATGCCAGCGGTGCCATCTGTGGCCCGATGGACAGCTTTTTGGTGTTGCGTGGCATTAAAACACTTCACATCCGTATGCAACGGCACTGCGAAAATGCCGCCGCGGTGGCAAAATTCTTATCTGCTCACCCCAAAATTCAAAAAGTCTATTGGCCGGGCTTGGAAAACCACCCGAACCACGACATTGCCAAAGTACAGATGAAAGACTTTGGCGGGATGCTTTCCTTTGTAACCAAAGGAAACAATTATGCGGAAGCTATCAAAATAGTAGAACGGCTCAAGATTTTCACTTTGGCAGAATCACTCGGGGGAGTCGAGTCGTTGGCGGGTCATCCGGCCAGTATGACTCATGCTTCCATCCCGAAAGAAGAACGCGAAAAATCGGGCGTGGTAGATTCGCTGATTCGTTTGAGTGTGGGTATCGAAGACATCGACGATTTGTTGGCAGATTTGAAGCAAGCGATTGGATAAGCAAAGTGTTTAGGAGATTCAAATCACATTGAACAAACTTATTTTCGACTTAATTCGATAACTTTTTTAATCAAAGTGTCTTCTTGATTGAGCAATTCGGATTTGGCTTCGCTGCCAAAGAGTTGCCCGGCTAAGTTGGCGGCTAAGTAGGATTTTAGTTTGACTTTGAATAAATTGAATTTTAACTTCAATCCTCTATCGGCGTAATAGTCTATAAATTCGTTTGCGATGGAATCCGTGATAATTTCTTTGTTTTTGAAATCAGTCAATTTAAGCGATTCATATTTTGTTCTGTTTTGGTCTAATTTTTCAAACATAAAAAAGTTGAAATTGCCCGACATATCCAAAAATCGCAAAGTTTCGGAGCCGTGCATGGTATCGAGTGGGATAAAAACATCCGGAATGATTCCACCGCCACCATAGACTATTTTTCCTTTTGGTGTAGTGTATTTAATTTCTTTTTCGACCTTGATGCTGTCGAGGTTTTGCATTTCGCCATTGTCGTAGCGGTTGTAAAAATCATCGTAATAATCATCTACTCCGTTTTCATAAGGCCGTTGAATGGAGCGTCCGGTTGGGGTGTAGTAGCGGGCAATCGTCAGGCGAACGGCGCTTCCGTCACCCAATGCCATTTCGCGTTGTACCAAACCTTTGCCGAAAGACCGTCTCCCCACAATGGTTGCCGCATCGTTGTCTTGTAGCGCGCCGGCGACAATCTCACTTGCCGAGGCCGAATTTTCATCAATCAACACATAAATAGGTTTGTTTTCAAATCTTCCGTTGCCTGCAGCGATGCTTTTGGTAATTTTGCCGCTTTTGTTTTGGGTGGAGACTATCAAGGCTTTGTCGGGAAGGAATTCATCGGCTACTCTTTCGGCGATGGTCACATAACCTCCCGGATTTCCGCGAAGATCCAGAACCAACGTTTCCATTTTTTGTTTTAACAGCTTGTCTAAGGTTTCCGAAAATTCATCGTAAGTGCTTTCGGCAAATCGGTTGATTTTGATGTACCCGATTTTTTCTGTGAGCATATATCCGGCATCGACACTTTTGATGGGAATGTGGTCTCTTTGGATTTTAAAATCAAGTAATTTATGGCTCCCTCTGCGAAAAATCTTAAGTTTAACAGAACTGTTCACCGCTCCTTTGAGCAAGCTGACCAAAGTGTCTGTGGTGACATTTTTGCCAAAAATAGGTGTATCATCGGCATACAAAATACGGTCGCCGGCTTTGATTCCTACTTTTTCACTCGGGCTGCCTGGAACGGGACTGATGATGGCCAAACTATCTTTGTACAGATAAAAATTGACCCCGATACCGACAAAATCACCTTTCATGTTTTCGGTGGTTTGAGCCATTTCTTTTTTAGGGATATACACCGAATGTGGATCTAATTTGGCTAATATGGAATTAACCGTCAAATCGACTATGCTGTCTGTGTTTACATCATCCACATATTCGTTGTCGATATAATCAATCAGCCGGGCGAGTTTTTCTTTTTTTGCATTTTTAATCAGGAAATTGGAATTTCCTGTGGGTGTTAAAATTCCGCCGATTACCATTCCCAGAACAATCAGGGAAGCATAAATCAGTGGTTTTAGGGTATCAGAAATTTTCATCAATAGCAATTTTTAATTTTTTTGAGCTTCACTTTCTAAAGATAAGAAAGTCAACTGCACCCCTGCTCTTTCTAAAAATGCCAAGCCCGAGGTATCTTTATAGGCTTGTTCATAAACTAAGCGGATGATGCCGGCTTGGTGTATCAGCTTGCTGCACTCGCGGCAAGGTGACAGGGTGATGTAGAGCGTTGCTCCTTTACAAGATTGGGTGGAAGCGGCTACTTTCAGGATGGCGTTGGCCTCAGCATGCAAGACATACCATTTGGTGAAGTTGTCATCGTCTTCACAAATGTTTTCAAAACCCGAAGGCGTACCGTTGTAACCATCAGAAATAATCATCCGGTCTTTGACAATGATGGCACCAACCTGTCTGCGTTTGCAATAGGAAAGTTTACCCCATTCTTTGGCCATCCGCAGATATGCCTTGTCATATTTCAATTGTTTTTCTTCAATCATAGTTTGTCCGTTTGGGGGAGCTCAAAGATATTCTAATTTTTTGCTGAATTGGTCTCTAAAAATCGTTTGCGATACCCTTCAACAAGCTGAGCCACGCCAGGCGATTTATCGGAGCGCGCGTGTATAACCATTGGTTTTTGCAAAGCTACAATTTTTGACAGTTTGGATTCTACTTCTTCCGCTGTTAAATTATTGGTAAAAGGTATGTTCACATAATTCATCTTATACAATTGAAGCAATTTTTCTTCTTTGTGAATCCAAAGCGTGTCGTCCGGATTTTCAGGATTGAGAATGGAAACAACGGTTTTGACATCGGTGCTTAAGATAAAGGAAATATATTCCTCATCGGTAGGAAAAGGCGTGAGGTAAATTTTTTCGGCCAGTTTGATGATTTTGCCTCTTTCAAACGCTGCGATGGTATCTAATTTTCTGCCCGTATTGGTTAAGGTACTCACAATGTTTATGTTGGAACTGCTTTTTGAAATGAAATTTTTGACCAAATTTGCCCGATCTACACCGAGGTAGCAGTGTACATAATATTTGCCTTTGCCCGTATCGGTGAGTTTGAGAATCTCATCCAAAGATTTTTTGTTGTCGCTCACCCAAGGCAGCATGGGAGCAGAAATGAATGGAATCCCTACTTTGCTGCATAATTTCTTTTCGTCTTCAATCAGTTTAGGTTCAAAGGGAATCACGGCGGGATGCAACAGAGAAATAACACCGGTAAAATTTTTGTTTTTTAAATCTTCCAACATCTCTTTATCTGGATATGACCCAAAATAAAATTCAACATTGCCCGATTTTTCAAATTCATCAGACATGGCTGCCTTGTTAAACTTTGTCGGGTTCATCCAATAATATAAACTGCCTGAAGCACCTGCTATCAGTAAGGTGAGCGTAGCCACGGCAAATCCTTTTCCCGTTGATTGTATTATTTTCTTTGTAAATAAATAGGCCATTAGAAGGGTTGTCATTACAAAAAAGCCAATAATCAACTTTACATAAAAATCTTGTGATGTATTGCTCAATCCTTGTTCTTCAGCATAATTGACCATCCATCGAACCGGAAATGTCAAGGTGAGCGTACCTAGAAAAAACCCGGTCAACCCTGCAGTTGTGAGAAACAATAGAAGCGTTTTTAGCTTAAAATTTTTCATATTTGGTTAGTTAGCGTTTCACACATGATAAGGACAAGCTAAAAATCCGAAGGCTAAAAACTTGGGGAGAATGAAAAATTTATCAATGTTTACCAAAGCCAATGGTCTCTCAACATCAAGATGACTATGCCAATCACCATCGATGAAGTGACGAGTACCCAATCTCGTTTGGAAAAACGAAAAACAGTTTGAATCAAAAAACTGAGAATCAACACAACCAAAACAATTATCAATTGGGCACCTTCAATTCCTACGGCAAATTCCAACAAAGGCAAGAGTTTTCCGCCTGAACCAACGATTGCTTTAAAATGGCTGGCAAATCCAAGACCATGAATCAATCCGAAAAAGAGCGCGGCAAAAAACAACACACCAACGCGTTCACCCTTTGAAATTTTACCGGCCGTAAACAGATTGTATAAGGCGCTAATCAGGATGGTGATTGGAATAAGAAATTCGACCAAATTGGCATTGATCCGCACTACGCCATACACCGAAAGTATCAATGATAAGGTATGCCCAACCGTAAAAATGCTGACCAAGGTCAAAATTCTCTTCCAGTCTTTGAACACGTAGGGAACAGTCATCACAACCAAGAAGAGGATGTGGTCGTAGGCATGAATGTCTAAGACATGAAAAAGCCCAAGTTTGGCATAAAATATAAATTGATCCATGTTGAAAATTTAAGAGTCAAACTTACAAAATAGATGTGATATTTAAGAAAAAATGAAGATAAGCCGAAAGGCAATAGGCAATAGCATAAAATTAATAAAGATTGGAGATTTGTCATCCCGAGCTTGTCGAGGTAAACGAAGCCACGAATCACAGGTTACAAAAAGGAAACTTTACTAAACTTGAGAAAAATCACTTCAACAGTTTGTCTATCTCTTTGCTGAGCAAGCTACTAATTTGGTCATTGCCGCCGACAAAAACAGCCCGAATGATGCCGTCTTGGTCAACCACAAAATGAGTTGGATAGCCGGTGATGCTTACCTTGCCTGACAAACTACCAGAATCCGGCAGTATGGTGTAGTCAAACGGTAGTTTTTTTATAAAATTTGTAATCACATCACGAGAATCTGTACCCGGGGCAACAAACACGACCTTCCTTTGGTCATATTTTGAAACTAATTTGTTCAAATCAGGTATTTCCCGAACACACGGCTTGCAGGCGACAAACCAAAAATTGAAAACAACTACTTTTCCTTTCAAGAAAGACTTGTTGATGGTTTTCCCGTTTAATGAAGTCTTTTCAAAATCAGGAAACGGCTTCCCCATCAATGATTTTCGCCAATTTTCATCTGCCATAAGCATGGCTGATTTTTCGGCATCACTAAAGGGTTTACCGGGAGAAAGTATTATCTCCTTATCTCCATTGCTCAAAATCTTTGTTGACATATCAAAACTGCCGCCTCCCATTATCTTGCTAACTTCCTCCTCCGTCAAAACCTTGCCGTCTTTGTCTTTATATGTCTCTCTAACGGTTTGCGATTGCGCTGAAACAAAAATTTGAAGGGTTAGAAAAAGGGCTAAAAGAGTTGTTTTAAAAAATTTCATATGTCTATCTTTGATTGAAGCTTTTTAAATATACCATTTTTGCTGTTTTATGAAGGTGCGTTTTAAGACTAATTTATCATTTGCCGACCTCAGAAAAAAATCCGATTCAAAGGCAGTGAATTTCAAATAAATGAATTACTTTTGCGCCCACATTAATAACAGAGGTCGGGTACCTCAAAATTTAAATCATTATGCCAGTAAAAATCAGGTTACAAAGACACGGCAAAAAAGGCAAACCATTCTTCTGGATTGTTGCCGCCGATGCAAGATCAAAAAGAGACGGTAAATATCTCGAAAAATTAGGATCGTACAACCCCAACACCAATCCGGCCACCATCGAACTCGATATTGACGGTTCGGTAAAATGGTTGCACAACGGTGCTCAACCCACCGAAACTGCCAAAGCCATTCTTTCTTACAAAGGTGCCTTGCTCAAACATCACCTCGAAGTCGGAAAAAACAAAGGCGCGTTGACAGACGAACAAGTTGAGGCAAAATTCCAAGCTTGGTTAGATGAGAAGGAAAACAAAATCACTTCCAAGAAAGACAAACTCAGCAAAGACAAAGCCACCTCTAAAGCAGACGCGTTAGCTGCCGAAAAAGCAGTGAATGAAAAACGCAAGGCTGCTGCCAAAACAGTTGAAGCAGAAGCAGAAGTTCCCGTTGCTGCAGTAGAGTCTGTTCCAGAAATTACAGAAGCTCCTGCCTCAGCAGTTGAAGTGAATGAAGAAGTTGCAGAAACTCCGGTTGCTGAATCAGCTGCAGAAGACACCGAAGAAACCAAAGCATAATTCTTTTAACGCTCATGCGAAAAGAAGACTGTTTCTATCTCGGAAAAGTCGTTTCAAAATTTAGTTTTAAGGGCGAAGTTTTAGTCAAACTCGACACAGACGAACCCGGACTTTATGAAAATTTGGAATCAGTTTTTGTGGACTTCCGCAACAAACTGATTCCTTTTTTTATTGCCCAATCTTCCCTGCAAAAATCCAACTTGTTGCGACTTCGATTTGAAGATGTAGAAGGAGAAGAGGAAGCAGATCGACTCATCGGATCTTCGCTTTACTTGCCGCTGAGCATGTTGCCCAAACTCACCGGAAAACGTTTTTATTACCACGAAATCATCGGTTTCGATGTGGTTGATAACGAACGTGGCTTGTTGGGTAAAATCATGAGTGTCAACGACCAAACACCGCAGGCTTTGCTGGAAGTAAAAACAGCCGAAGACAAAGAAATTCTCATCCCAATCAACGACAACATCATCCGGGAAATCAACCGGATTGAAAAAATCATTCGCGTAGCTGCACCGGAAGGATTGGTAGATTTGTACCTGAATTCTTAAACGTTTTTTGTGAGGGTTTCTAAACCTTTTCGGTTTAAACAATTTGAAGTTCATCAAGATCGTTGCGCCATGAAAGTCGGTACAGACGGTGTTTTGTTGGGTGCTTGGACGCAATGTGACGTTGAAACAAGACGAATTTTAGACATCGGTAGCGGAACCGGTTTGATTGCCCTGATGATGGCACAAAAATTTTCGGAAGCAGAGATTGAAGGTGTAGAGTTTGACCCGGAAGCATTTGCGCAAAGCACAGAAAATTTCGTACTTTCTCCGTGGAAAAATCGACTTGTTGCAAAGCATTTCGATTTTAATACATTTGTTTCGCCCCATAAATTTGACCTGATCGTCAGCAACCCGCCTTTCTACACGGAAAATTCGAAATCTCCCGACACGGCGCGGCAAATGGCGCGTTCAGCCTCGTCTTTGTCTTACGAAGACCTGCTGAAAGGTGTGTCAACATGGCTGTCGGAAGAAGGTTCTTTTTCAGTCATTGTTCCTTTCAAAGAAACAGATGATTTTTTGTCAATTGCCTTAAAATTTAAGTT
>PFUR01000051.1 GCA_002790195.1 Flavobacteriales bacterium CG_4_9_14_3_um_filter_40_17 | reverse complement strand
AAACAACTTTTTAACGCAAATTAAAGCTTATACATAGTCAAGTGAACCTTAAAACAAAAAAAAATTAGACGAAGCCGTTTTATTGTGGCACTTTTTTTACCGGCTGAAATTTATCAAACCAAAACAACACAGCTCCCAAACCAATCAGACTTAAACCCGCCAAACTTTCAAAAGACCGGTCAATCAACATATAAATCAATACCCAAAGGCTGAACAGCACATAGATGATTTGAAGAAAGGGTTTTAGCGGGCTTTGAAAAGTGTTTTTATCTCTTTTGACAAACAGCAAGGAAACCACCGTAAGTGTCCCCATGAGTTGCAGTACAAAACCGGCGTAAAGCAACACCTGTTCAAAAGTTCCGGTCAAGGTGAGCAACATACTGATACCTGTATTAAGCCACAAAGCGCGCACCGGAATCCCTGAGCGGTTGGTTTTGGCGAGCGGGCGCCAAAGTTTGTAATCCTTTGCCATGGCATGCGTCACCCGTGGACCAATCCATACATATCCGCTGATGGTGCCGACTAATTGCAAGGCAATAAAAAAACTCACCCATTTGATGCCGTTCACCGGAAATAGATTGGAAAAGGCAATATTGGCGACCTCTACTTTGCCCATCAATTGGCCGAAGGAAGCATGTTTTAGAAAGACGATTTGCAACATTATATACACAACCATCACCAACAGCGTACCGCCTATTAAAGCTTTAGGTAAACTGATGCGCGGTTGGTCAATTTCTTCTACGATATAAGCCGCTGCGTTCCAACCCGTGTAGGCATAGGAAACATAAATGAGTGAAACCGCGAAACCGGGCAACAAAATTTCCTGCTGCCACGAAGCATCAAATTGGAGTGCATTCACCGATTCCGGGGCATACCAAAAGCCAAGGACAATCAGGGAAAGAACAAAAAACAATTTCAACGAAGTCACCACATCCTGAAATCGCCCGCTTTGCCGCACGTTAAAGGAATGCATGATACTCACCAAAAGGATGATACCCAACCCAAACCAGTCGCCATAAGCTTTGCCCATAAACGGGTTGAGGTAGTCTGTCATGGCAATGGCAGCGATGGCGATGGGTGCCGAAAAGCCTACCATCAGCGAAGTCCAAGCGTAGAGATAGCCCAGCAACGGATGAAAAATCTTGGAGAGGAAAATATAATCACCCCCCGAATTTTTGAAGTGTGTGCCCAATTCGGCATAGGTAAATGCGCCGATGAGTGCCATCACCCCACCGATAAACCACAACAAAACAATGCTCCAGCTACTTTTCAAATCAATTAACTGAAACCCCAAACTCGTAAAAACGCCGGTGCCGATCATGTTTGCGATGACCAGCCCGGCGGCAGTTTTCCATCCAATTTTAGCCTGTGGCATTATGTGTTTTTCATGCCAACAGCCGTTGGATTAAAGTTTGTAGGTAAGCCTTGCAAAATAGTAGGCTCCAGTAGTTCCCATTTGTACGGGTGCATATTTGAATACACCAAAAAAGCTGTTGTCATAGGCTTGTCTGTCAGGAAATTCGTCAAATACATTGTTGACACCGGCTGTAAATTGCAATCCCTTGAAGAGTTCAACTGAGCTGCTCAAATCGGTTACGGTGCGCGGGTCGTGTTTTTGTGAAACGCCAAACGGAAAACCGTTTCTTGTCACTTGGCCAAAATACGTATTTCTCACGAAAAAATTAAATCTTCCAATGGCGTAATTCAAATTGAGTATTGCCTTGTGTTTGGGGATGTTAGATTCAATCAAGCTTTTTTCCTGCGGGCCAAAATACACGTCTTCCTGACCGACAAATGCTGCCGGAAGATTGTTGATGCCATCTTTTACGTTGTTATCGTTGATGTTGTACAACAAAGAAGCCGTGAGTTTGCCACTGCCCAATCCGGTGTTGTAGTCAACTACCACATCTAAACCATTGGTTTCTGTATCGACTGCATTGGTGAAAAATCGTCCTGTGGAAGCTCCAAATTGTCCAAAAAGATCTCTTAGTTCGGGTACGGGGTCACCAAAAGGATCGTTGCCCAAACTTCCGGTAAGGATAATGCGATCATCAATTTCGATGCGGTAAGCATCCACTGTAAACGATAGGTTTTTAAGTGGTTTGTAGGTAAAACCGATGCTGTAACTCACGGAGGTTTCTTCTTCCAATTTGGGAATACCGAGTTGTTTGGCTACCTCGCTATCGTTTCTGAAAATACCGGTATTGAGCAGTTCGCCGTCAACGATGTCTGTGGCAATGTTGTTGAAAAATTGTTGGTGCAAAGACGGAGCTCTAAAACCTGTGCTGACAGCTCCCCGAAGGGCAAAGGCATCCGAAAATTCGTATCGAGCGGTTACTTTTCCGTTAAAGGTATCGCCAAAATCGCTGTAATCTTCGTATCTGCCTGCCAAACCAATCAAAAAGTTGTCGGTTATATCTGCCTCTAAATCGATATAAAAAGAGATGCTGGTTCTATTTTCGGCGACTTCATTCAAAGGTGAAAAGCCCGGAAATGATTGTGCACCTCCATTGATGAAAGAAGCTTCTTCTCCTGCCGTAATCTCATATCGCTCGTATCTGAATTCTGAACCTACCGCTACGTTCAGCCCATTTAGGATATAGTCATAATATTTTCGCGCATCCAGATTGACTGTATTTTGAAAGAACTCGTGTCCGCCTGCGTCAAACTTCGTTGGGCTGTTGACACCCAATGAGGGGTTGTTGCTGTTCTCGACAGTAAAATCAAAAATGTTTTCCCCCAAAGTATTGCTCAAATCAAAATTCCAGCGCCCCAGTTTGAATCGTGCGCCTGTTGAGAGCGATTGGTCGCTGATGTCTGAAAGCAAAGAGGGTTGAAAACCAAACGGAAACAATTCGGGCACCACATTTTCGGTTTCACTCGGCAAGCGTCTGAAACCAAAGCCTTGTCCATCGCGAACATTCATGCCTCCGGAAAGGTATAAAACAGCTTTTTCTGAAAGCGGGTATTCCATGTTGAGAAAGCCTTGCACATTTCGGATGGCTGCATCACCTACCTGAAAATCGAAATCATCTCGTTTTAAACCGTTTTCGGCTAATTTTTGGTCGTCAATTTCACGTGCATTCGGATTGCTGAAGTCGTAGGCGAAAAAGTTTCCAAATTCCGATTGGTCAAAAATAATCAGGTTGTGATTTTGGCTTCTTGATGTTTTTTGACGGTCGTTGAAGCCCAAAGTGAGGTTGTAAAAACCACCGTCTTCACCCAGTTTGGCGCCGTAATTCAAATTGACATCTATGGTTTCACCATCGGCGCGTGTGGTTTGCCCGTAAGTTGTATTGACTTCCAAACCGCTGTCTTTTTTGAGAATTAAATTGATGACTCCTGCGATGGCATCAGACCCGTATTGTGCTGCTGCACCATCACGTAAAACTTCGATTCGTTCGATGGCTGCTGTCGGAATGGCACTCAAATCCGTTCCCACCGAACCGTTGCCAAATGTACTTTGGTTGTTGACCAAAGAGGTGGTGTGTCTTCTTTTTCCATTGATCAGCACCAACACCTGATCGGGGCCCAAACCGCGCAAAGATGCCGGGTCGATGTGTTCTGTACCGTCTGATGCAGACTGCCGGTTGTTGTTAAACGAAGGCACGAGGTAGCTTAGCAAATCATTGATGTTGGTTTGCGGTAAAGTAGTTTTAAGTTCATTCAACGGTACTACATCCACCGGAACAGGCGTATTCAGCTTACTTCGGTTCGGGTTGCGGCTACCGGTCAGCGTTACCTCGCTCAAGCTTTCCGATTTGGATTTAAGAATTACATTTAGGGTGTTGCCTTGGACTAGAATCTCTTCATGCTCAAAACCGAGAATTGAAAAGACTAAAGTTTGCCCAAATTGAGCCTGAATCTGAAACTTTCCGTCAAAATCGGTTGTGGTGCCTGCCTGCGTGTTTTTCAAAATAATATTCACACCCGGTAGAGGAATACCGGAAGCATCAGAAACAACACCTTTGATAAGATTTTGGGCCTGCATAGTCAACCCGAAAAAAAGCGATAGGAAAAATAGTTTTGTGTTCATCTTTTTAGTTTTAGTGATGCCAAGTGAGGGTTGTATAATTCTTTTTTATTTGGCATCTGATTGTGTATTGGATTTTTCTTTTAATAATAAAAAAACCTCACAAAGATTGAGAGGCTGCAAACAGTTAAATCGAAGTCCGATTAATTTCTGCAACAACACATTCGAATCATACAGTTAAAGTATTTCATAGCAGATTATTTTTAATTTTTTAAGAAGCAAAAATAAAAGTTTTTTTGTAATTCTACAAACGTAGTCGAGTTTATTTTAAAAAACACTTTTTAACTCAAAAAAGCTTTAATCACGGATGTTACCTCATCGGAATTTTCTATCATACTCATGTGTCCGTCAGGAAACTCAACAAATGGGATTTCATTTCTCTTGGCTATTTTTTTTAACTGTTTTGCATCCAAAATATCATCTTTTTGGCCAATAATCCATAATTTTTTTCCTTTAAATTCCTTCAATGTCCGCAATCTATTTGGTCTGATTTTCATTCCTTCAATCGTGGCGATGATTGATTCTTCAGACATTTTACAGGCTGCCAGAACAAGTTTTTCTATTGTCAATTTATACACTTCAAGTTTTAGTTGATTGAATAAATTTGGGATTGCCATCCTGATAAACCGTTTTTTATTCTGCCAAATTGCTTGAATGGCGCGATCTCTGTTTTCAATCCGCTCTAGACTGTCTGCTTCCGGTGTAGAATTTACCAGACAAATCCCATCAAACAATCCAGGATGTTTTTCTACACAAGCCAAAGCCACATAACCCCCCAGTGAGTGACCTACCAAAGTGGCTTTTTCTATTTTCTCAGTTTGCAACACCCGGCAAACCTCTTCAGCTATCATTTCCATGGTATGTATTTTAGGTATCATAGGTGATTTTCCGTGACCGGGCAAGTCGATTGCTAGCACGCGAAAGTACTTTGACAAATCTTCTGCTACAACTTGCCAAATCGTGTGATCTTCTAAAAAGCCATGTAATAAAATGATGGGTTTCTCTTTGCCTGTTATTTTGTAATGCATATATAAAATTGTTTTGATTGAAAGGTGCCGAAGGGAGCCGAAGTCAATAAATACATCACACTTGCATCACCCCCGGATTGTATGGTTTTTCAATCGGCGCATGATTGGCCGCTTCGATACCCATTGAAATCCACTGACGGGTTTCGAGCGGATCGATTATTGCGTCTGTCCACAACCGTGCCGCGGCATAATAAGGTGAAGTTTGCGAATCGTATCGCTGTTTGATATGGTCAAAAAGTTCTTTTTCTTTTTCCGGCGTGAAGACTTCTCCTCTTTTTTTGAGCGACGCGGTTTCTATCTGCAGCAAAACTTTCGCGGCCTGGCTGCCCCCCATCACTGCCAACTCGGCACTCGGCCAAGCAATGATTAATCTGGGGTCGTAGGCTTTTCCACACATAGCATAGTTGCCGGCTCCATATGAATTGCCGACAATTACAGTAAACTTCGGCACAACAGAGTTGCTCACCGCATTTACCATCTTCGCGCCATCCTTGATGATGCCACCTTGCTCGCTTTTGCTACCTACCATAAATCCAGTTACATCTTGCAAGAAGACAAGTGGTATTTTTTTCTGATTGCAATTGGCAATAAACCGGGCTGCTTTGTCCGCCGAATCCGAATAGATCACTCCGCCAAACTGCATTTCGCCCTTGCCGTTTTTCACAACTTTTCGTTGGTTGGCGATGATGCCGACCGCCCAACCATCTATGCGTGCATAACCGGTGATGAGCGTTTTGCCGTAGTCGGCTTTGTACTCGTCTATTTCACTTTTGTCCACCAGCCGCCGGATGATTTCCATCATGTCGTACTGTTCTCCGCGCAATTTTGGCAAAATACCATACACATCCTTTTCGTTTTCAAGTGGTTTGATGGCTTTTGACCTATTGAAACCTGCCTTGTCGTAATCTCCGATTTTATCAACTATACTTCGTATTCGAGCCAACGCATCCAGATCGTCTTTGGCTTTGTAATCAGTCACACCGCTGATTTCGCAATGTGTTGTAGCACCGCCCAAAGTTTCGTTGTCAATGGTTTCGCCTATTGCTGCTTTCACCAAATAACTTCCTGCCAAAAAGATGCTCCCCGTTTTGTCAACAATCAAAGCTTCGTCGCTCATGATGGGCAAATAAGCACCTCCTGCCACACAACTACCCATCACGGCGGCAATCTGCGTGATGCCCATGCTGCTCATGACCGCGTTGTTCCTGAAAATCCGTCCAAAGTGTTCTTTGTCCGGGAATATTTCGTCTTGAAGAGGCAGAAAAACTCCCGCACTGTCCACCAAATAAATGATTGGTAAGCGGTTTTCAATCGATATTTCCTGTGCCCGCAAGTTTTTCTTTGCTGTAATCGGAAACCATGCGCCGGCTTTGACAGTCGCGTCGTTGGCTACTATGACACACATTTTCCCACTGACATACCCCATTTTCACTACCACACCACCGGATGGACATCCGCCGTATTCTGTGTACATACCTTCGCCGGTAAACGCGCCGATTTCAATAGATTCGGTTTTAGGATCCAACAAAAAGTCAATGCGTTCGCGCGCCGTCATTTTCCCGCCTGCATGCAGTTTGTCGATGTTATTTTGTCCCCCACCCAATGCTATTTTTTTGTGTTTTTGCTTGAGTTTGGAGACCAACTGCCTGTTGAAATCTTCGTTTTTATTAAAGTTTAAATCCATATTCAAAGATACTATTTTTGGGCGTTTCCCCCCGGAATTCCGGGGGGGCGGGCTATCCGCTGTATCCCCCGGAATTTCGGGGGGATGCCGCTCCTATCCCTTACGCAAGATACAGGAAGATTCGAAATATAACAACTGTAGATTCAGCTATCACTTCATAGCAAAAAAATAGAGGTAAACCTAATGACAACCACAATCATCAGAACCGCAAGATTTTTTGGATTTTGATTTTTTCCAGAAGAATTTTTTCACTAAAAAACCGATGGCTATTGAGAACGTGATAAAAACTAATATTAATTGCATGACGCTGTATTTAAATGTTTCGGTCGGCTTTGTCCGGCCTAAATTACTTGATTATTTGAAAAACGATTAATGCAGCCAAATAAGCGAAACTACTCATGGCCGTTAGCTGGATTATCGGCCATTTCCAGCCGTTGGTTTCTTTTTTGACCACAGCTAGGGTACTCATGCATTGCATGGCAAAGGCATAAAATAGCAGCAGCGAGATCCCGGAAGCAAAGGTGTAAACTTTCAGTCCGGTTGCGGGGAATACTTCTTCTTGCATCCTGTCTTTGATGGTTTCTGTCGCATCCGAATTGCCTACGTTGTAGATGGTAGCTAAGGTGCCGACAAAAACTTCTCTTGCGGCAAATGAGCTGATGATGGCAATCCCGATTTTCCAGTCGAATCCAAGCGGGCGGATAGCCGGTTCGATGGTTTTACCCAGAATCCCGATAAACGAATTTTCGAGTCGTTCGTTCGCTATCATTTGATTCAATTCCTTTTGCGTTAAGGATTGATTGGCCGAATTACTTGTGATTCTGGATGCTGCCTCCGAAAAATCAGTTCCCGGCCCATAAGATGCCAAAACCCATAGTATAATGGACAAGGATAAAATTATCTTACCCGCTTCCGTCACAAAAGTTTTTGTTTTTTCGACAACTGTAAGGGCAACATTTCGAAGCAGGGGTGTTTTGTAGTTGGGCATTTCTACTACGAAATAGGTTTTTCTGGCTGCTTTCATAAACTTATTGAGTAGAAACGCTGAAAAAATAGCCATTCCAAACCCGATTAAATACAAGAAAAGCAAAGCCAATCCTTGATAGTTCATCCCTAAAAAACGTTGGTTTGGAATCACCAGGGTGATGATAATCATATAGACGGGCAAGCGGGCAGAACAGGTCACAAATGGGGTGACAAGAATGGTTATCAATCGTTCGCGCCAATTTTCTATGTTTCTTGTGGCCATAATTGCTGGTATGGCACAGGCGGTTCCAGAAATTAGCGGAACCACACTTTTTCCGCTCAGTCCGTATCTACGCATAACCCGGTCCATCAAAAACACAACACGGCTCATGTATCCGCTCTCTTCCAAGATGGATATAAACAAAAATAGAAAAGCAATTTGTGGAATAAAGATGAGAATACCGCCCAAACCGGGTACAATTCCTTCAGCTATCAATTCGGTAAATACGCCGGGTGGCAAACTGTGTTTCAGAGATTCGCTTAGCGAGGCAAACTGTTGATCAATAAAATTCATCGGTACCTGCGACCAGTCAAAAATAGCTTGAAAAATGGTTAAAAGTATCAGTAAAAAAATCACATAACCCCAATATTTATGCATCAGTATCTTGTCCAATCTGGCACGCAAATCTTTGGCTTTAGACAAATCAATCTGATAGGTTTCTTTGAGAATACCGTTGATAAACTGATAACGGAAAACGGTTTCTTTGTGCTGAAGTTTTTTAAGCTCGATTTTCGATTTTACCAAAAAAGAGTTATTCTCAATTTCCTTTCTGTTTATATTGGCAAAATTGACATCTTGCGTAATGACGAGCCATAATTTATAGAGTGATTGGTTTGGAAATGCCTTTCTGAGTTTATCAAAATAGGCAGGTTCTATATTTGACGCGTTCAGGCAAGGCTCAATTGATATGCTTTTGTAATCAATTATCAATTCTTTCAATCGGTCAATCCCTATATTTTTTCGGGTACTGACCAATGCAACTTTTGTTTTAAGTTTTTCTTCAAGTAAATCTACATTGAGTGAGATCCCTTTTCGTATCATCCTGTCTGCCATGTTGATGACTAAAATACTGGGGATTCCCATATCTTTTATCTGGGTGAAAAGTAACAGATTGCGTTTGAGGCTTTCTACATCCGAAACGACCACAGCCACATCCGGAAAATCGGAGTCATTTTTGTTTAGGAGTAATTCAATTACCACACTTTCGTCCATCGAACTGGCATTGAGGCTATACGTACCGGGTAAATCTAAGATTTTGGCATCCAAATCTTTTCTTAGGTGGCACAGGCCCACTTTTTTCTCTACGGTGATACCGGGATAATTTCCTACTTTTTGATTCAGCCCGGTTAGTACGTTGAAAACCGAAGTCTTCCCCGTATTCGGATTTCCGATGAGTGCTACTTTAAGAGGTTGTTCTTGCATCGGGAATTCAGGAAATTTTGGTGACTTCAATCAGTAGTGCGGTTTCTTTGCGAATGGCCAGATGAGTGCCATTAATTTTTAAATAAATCGGATCTAAAAAAGGAGCGTATTGTATCAGTTCAACTTCGTTTCCAGGCAAACAACCCATTTCCAGCAATTTAAGTGGCATCGATTCTATCTCAAAGCTCTCGATGATAGCCCGATCTCCTTTTTTAAGCTGTGCTAAATTGAACATTGTTATTTTTATTTAGATTGAATTTAATATTATTCTATCCGCAAATTTATTCAATTGCGCAAAATAAAAAAAAAGTTATTTGTTTTATTTTAAGGTTTTTCGCTGTGTAGAATTTCCAAATCGTGTAAAAGTTTAAGCATTTCGTCCGAATTTGTCCCGTCATAAAATCCTCTGATCCGCTTTTGTTTGTCGATTAGAACAAAATTTTCGGTGTGTATCATGTCGTACTTTCCACCATCGCCGTTTGATTTTGCAACCAAATAAGATTTTCGTGCAAGTTCGTAAATTTCCTTTTTCGAACCGGTGACCAAATTCCAAATTTCATCCTTCACGTGGTGCTTCAGCGCGTAAACTTTCAACACCGGAATACTGTCTGTTTCGGGCGTAACGGTATGTGAGAGCAATTTCACATCGCCATATTTTATGATTTTATCTTGCAAATCCGACATATTGGCCGTCATTTTCGGACAAATGGATGGGCAAGTGGTAAAGAAAAAGTCTGCAATGTAAATTTTATCTTGATAATCTTTTTGTGTGATGATTTTACCGTTTTGATTTGTGAAGCTGAAATCGGGTATGGAGTGGTATTTTTTGACATACTGAACGGTCGAATCGACCAATTCCGCATTCACAAAAGCAGGTTGATAAACGGGCAATTTTTCTGTGGGTTTCATCAGCGTATAAATTGCCGCCAATATAATGGCCGAAAGAATGGTTAAGACAACAAAAAGTTTTTTGAATTTGGCAAAAAAACGAAGCATCCTTTTTTTTTACAAAATTAGCATAATAATATACATGGTTTCCGGTTAATTCATTAAAAAGACCATTGCTAATTTGAGAACTTGGATTCAAACCGTCAGATTCAAACCGATTAATATTTAATCAGTTTTCGAACAAAATTCCTATCCGTTAATTCTAATACCAAAATCAGTAAACCTTTATAATTATTATTTAATTCGATTTCTGTTTTGTTGTTTTTAGGATAATTATCTTCAAAGATGACTTGACCTAAAGCATTGTAAATTTTAATTTTTCTAATACTCGATATTCCAGATATATTTATATTGAATTTATTCATAAATGGATTCGGAAAAATATTGATTGTTTCATCTTGAGAAAAATCACCCAATGATAGTGTCCCTTCTCCCTCTTTAATTTGATTTATCTGATTGATATTGATATTCGTGAAGACCTCAAAATTGCCATCAGGCCATCTGACTTTGACATTGTCAATACTGGTACTGCTTCCTAAACCAAACTCAAGTGGTAAACTATTAAATGAACCTCTTCCGGCTCCACCGCTTACCTCTTTTACGGTAGTAAGCCCACCTGCCGTAACTTCTACTCTAGCCCCAATTGCGTTTATGTTACTGTTGAGGCCTGAAATAATATTAATCGTACCTTCCAAATTTAGCGTGACCCAATTATTTGAGATGGTTGAATCATTTCTCCATAATTTTGTATCAACACCTGGCCCACCGGTTAAAATTATATCTTGGTCTCCATCGTTGTCATAGTCGGCAAAGGCAACGCCCCTTGCGTCCCAGGTAATATCTCCAAAAACGCTGTTGGTAATGTCCTGAAAGGCTGTCCCATTTATATTTTTGAAAAGGATACTCTGTGTGGATGAAGGGTCAAATCCATTGGATACAAAAAAATCTTCAAATCTGTCATTGTCTATATCTCCAACATTACAACTAATTCCCCAACCGGAAGTGTCTTCTGTGCCGGTTTCTACAGTTTTGTTGAGGAATGTGAGGTTGCCTTGATTTTGATAAAACGCATTGGGTTGAAAAGGAGGCAGGGGAGTTGTGTCGGGGGCATGTGGCCAGGTAGTCCAATACAAATCCATGTCTAAATCGTTGTCATAATCAAATGAGATTACACCCATGCCAAGTCCAACGGCATCGATTCCCGCTGAATTAGAAATCTCTGCAAAATTGCCTGTTCCGTCATTCAGATAAAGTTTATTTTGAACAGATGATCTGTTTCCTGTGAAAATATCTATCCAACCATCATTGTTAATGTCTGTCGGGACTACACCAATCTCTAAATTAGTTTCATTAATGCCTACGATACTTGACACATTTTGGAACTGAAAATTCCCCAAATTTTTGTATAAGAAATCATTTTTAGAACTGTTTACGTAGATGTCTAGTAGCCCATCTCTGTTGTAATCTAAAAGTGAAACGCCTCTTTTTCGAGTGATGTTGTCCGTGATACCGGATTGAGATCCCAAAATAGATTGAAAAGAGAAACCGGAAGCTGAACCAAGGTTTTTATACAATAAATCAGGATTTATACCATCAACTGAAACGATAAATAAATCTAAATTTCCGTCATTGTCAAAATCGCCAAAGACACATCCTGTTGTAGGGAAAGAATGAGTTAACCCTGAAGCAATACCCACATCCGTAAATATGTCATTTCCATCATTTCTCATTAGCTTATTGAGCCCATTGGTCGAAAAGAAAATATCTTGATCCCCATCGTTGTCGTAATCACCCCATGCAATAGATTCAACAGTTTCTGCATTAAAAGATAAGTTTGCTGTTACAGTTACATCTGTAAATATTATTTGCGCTTCCAAACGGACAAAAATAGAAAATGCAAAAACATATAATAAGTAATTTGATTTCATTTTTTGAGTTAAATTATTTAACAAAGCAAACTAAACAAAAGTAACTAATTGTGATGATTTATCTTAATTGAATTTTTGCTTTAACGCTTCAAAATTTACACCGCCGTAATTGCCACTGCTCATCAGTAGCCAAACATCGTCTTTTGGTGTTTGACTGTCGAGATAGGTCAGAAATGAAGTCGCTTCTGTAAAAACGGTCAAATCTTTTCTTCCGAAAGCATTTCTAATTTCATTCGGGGAAATAGGCGTCATTTTTTTGATTTTCAGTGCTTCCAAATCATAGAAAACGACTGCCGTATCTGCCGCATCCATGCTGTTTTGGTATTGTTTCAAAAAAACCGGATTCAGGCTGCTGTAGGTGTGTAATTCAAAACATGCAGTTACTTTTTTATTTTTGAATTGCGCTTTGACGGAATCGACTGTAGCCTTGACCTTGGAAGGTGCATGTGCAAAGTCTTTAAAAATCGTCAACGGATTGGTTTCCAATATTTTTTCCAATCTTTTTCCTGCGCCGGTAAAGGTAGTGATGGCCTCGTAAAACATTTCTTCATCGATTCCCAAATGGAGACATACCCATTGCGCACCTGCCAGATTACTCAAGTTGTGTTTGCCGAAAACTTGCAGAGAAACATTGCCAAAAGATGTTTCTAAGATGGTTTTTCCCTTTTCGATGTGGCTTTGTGGGATGTGATAGGCATGTTTTCGGATGAAAACTTCGCTGTTTTCTACCAATTCCTTTATGATTGGGTCTTCTTCGTTATAAACCAAAATACCTCCCGGTACGATTTGTTTGATAAATTGCCTGAACGTATCTACATACGCTTCAAAAGTTTTGAACACGTTGATGTGATCCCAAGCGATGCCGCTAATCAAAGCGATATTGGGTTTGTAATGCAGGAACTTAGATCGATTGTCCAAGGCCGAACTCAAATATTCGTCGCCTTCAAAAACGGCAAAATCATTTTCGTTTGTCAAATGGACCAAAGCTGCATTCCTGTCTTGCAACGCGCCTGCCATGTAGTCCACTTCTTTGCCGTGGTAATCAAGCACGTGCAAAATCATGGAAGTGATGGTGGTTTTGCCGTGCGAACCGCCGATAACCACACGGGTTTTGTTTTTGGACTGTTCATACAGGAATTCCGGGTAGGAGAAAATGGGAATCCCCGAGTCGATTGCTTTGAGCAGTTCGGGATTATCTTTTTTGGCATGCATGCCGAGGATAACCGCATCGAGTTTGCCATGGATTTTTTCCGGAAACCAGCCGAATTGCTCAGGGAGTAGGCCCTTGGCATCTAAGTTCGACTTCGATGGTTCAAAAATCACATCATCACTTCCCGTAACGATATCCCCTTTTTCGTGCAAGGCCAACGCCAACCCGTGCATGGCACTTCCTCCGATGGCTATAAAATGGTATGCAGGCATTTTTAAGTTTTGGGTTTTTAAGGGTTTAGTTTTGAGTGAAAAATGTTGAATTGATGAAATAATACATTTTTCAAATTGCTTCATTTTCAAATTTTCACATTGTTCAATTTTCACATTGACACATTTTCACATTGTTCCATTTCCACATTGCTTCATTTTCAAATTTCCACATTGCTTCATTTTCACATTGACACATTTTCACATTGCTCCATTTCCACATTGCTTCATTTTCAAATTTCCACATTGCTTCATTTTCACATTGACACATTTTCACATTGTTCCATTTCCACATTGCTTCATTTTCACATTGTTCCATTTCCACATTGTTCCATTTCCACATTGCTTCATTTTCAAATTTCCACATTGCTTCATTTTCACATTTCCACATTGCTTCATTTTCACATTTCCACATTGCTTCATTTTCACATTTCCACATTAACTCTCTGCCTGACCACTTCAAAGAGAATCGCTCCACAAGCAACTGATACATTGAGTGACGCAATATTACCTGAGATGGGAAGCGAGGCTTTTTCATCTGCTAATTTTAAGATAGATTCAGAAATTCCTTTGTCTTCCGCACCCATGATGATTGCCAAAGGTTCAGTCAGGTCGATGCCGTAAATATTTCGGTTTGTTTTTTCGGTAGCGGCGATGGTTTTGATGCCGGAGCTTTGCAGGTAATAAACGGCATCTTTCAGGTGATCGACTTTACACACCGGAATGGAAAACAATGCGCCCGCTGATGTTTTGACAGCATCCGCGTTGACCGGGGCGCTTCCGTTTTTTGGGATGATGATACCGTCAGCACCGACACAGGCCGCAGTCCGGGCGATGGCTCCGAAGTTGCGCACATCGGTTATGCCATCGAGGAGCAGGAGCAGGGCGGGTGTGGTTTTTTCAGCAACCTGATCGAGGAGTTTCTCTATGGTAATGTAGGAAATTTCGGAGACAACGGCTACTGCACCTTGGTGGTTTCGGTCGCCGAGTTTGTAGAGTTTTTCTTCCGGTACGTAGGACACCGGCACGTTTTTGCGGGTCGCCAGATTAGTTAATTCTTTATACAGCTCGCTTTGTAGCCCTTTTTTAAGGTAGATTTTCTCTATTTCTTTTCCGGCGTTGAGCCCTTCTATGATGGCACGGATGCCGTAGATAAGTTGGTTGTTTTCTTTCATTTGGCAAAGGTATAAAATAAAAAACCACCCGGATGTTGGGTGGTTTAAGTATTTTGTTTTATTCAATAAGCGGTTATGTTGGGCAAATGCTCAAAACAACTTCACCTGGTGTAGGAGGAGGGCCTGGAAGGCCGGCTTTAGCTACAACATTCCCATCCAAAAAGATAGTAAAGATGTGTTCTGCTTCAAAGCTTCCTGGGGTATAAACAATACTAAAAGAGGTGGTTCCCGGAGTAATTGTAAATTCAAAATCCGTACCACTTCCTGTGGCAGTGATTACAGTTGATACGCCATCAATGGTAACCGTTAAAAACGCGCCATCCCAGCCATCACCGTAGTCATCAACAAGCTCAAACTTGTACAGTCCTGGAACTGGTGTCAACGGGATACAAGCTACGTTGGCGAAATATCGATATGGAGATCTAAAGAATGATGATGAAGCAACATTACTCGCTACATCTGTAAATGTGATGACCCGCCCATCCGTTAGGTTTAATGCCAAACGAATCACAAACCTATCGCCACCAGTAAAATCTCCCGTTGCCAAGCTTAACGCTGTTGTTATTTGAGTTAACGTAATTTTTAGATTTGTCCGAGGCAATTTGAATTCATCTGTTGTGAACTCACTTGCATCAATTGTACTAAATAGAACTTCAGATCCTACCGGTATAAAACTTTTTCCGTCTTCACTTGGTCTTTGAAATGATACAAATACATCAACGGATTCCATCAAACCACCGTCTTCAATATCTTGCTCTTGGAACACCAAAGAGAATTCGGAGGTAGGGTCAAAAGCATTATACGTGCCACTTTCTAAGTTGATTGTTCTCAGTACGGCTCCTCTTTCAACGGTATTTAGCACATCTTGGCCAACCGTTGCATCGTCACTCGAACAGGCTCCTAAAGCCAGAATGAGTGTTGCAATTATATAGATTTTAAATTTTTTCATAATTAAACATTTTAAATTTCATCTGAATTAATTAGCAATAGGGAATCCCGGTGAAGATGGGTTGTTATCCCAAAATACTTGCGTGGTCACGTTTTGCCGTTGTTGGATATTCACGTTGTTGTTTGCAGAGTTCGCTGAATATCTGAAAGAACGAATGAATCCACCCGGATTAGGCTCTCTGTTGGGTTGTAGTGTGGTAGGGAATCCGGTTCTTCTGTAAAAGTTGTATGCCCCCAGTCCACTGCCAAAGTTCGCGATAAAGTATTGTTCTGCCAAAATGTTCCATTTGTCAGTTGTTGAACCGTCATCAAACGAACTGTCGATAAAATCGGCGAAATCTTGTACATCGCCATTTGTTGCAAAGAAATCCGAGTCAGCCTCCGAATCTAAATTTGCAAAAGGGAATACTTTATCTAAAGATTTTGAAATACCTTCAAGTACAAATCCTTTAGCCTGTGCGGGGTTATTGTTAACCATCGCAACTTCTGCACGCATGAAATCAACCCAACTTGCCAATAAAATAGGTTGGATTCCTGCTCCTTTACCTCCACGAGTTTCTTCTACATCTTCAAATCGATTATCGTCAAACATTCCTCCGACAGGATATACACCCCAAGCCGTTCTCAAGAAACCGTCAGGTGGAATTCCGTCGCTATCCCCATGGTCTCTACCCCAATAACCGTTAGGTAAACCACAGAACGTAAATCCACCATCTATGTAGTGTTGAGGTGGGGTTTCCAAAGAGCAAGAAATAGTTTCCTCGTTAGGAGCAACTCCATCTTGTCCGGGTGTTTCATTGGTTTGTCTGTAAAAATAATAGCGCGTTCTTGGGTCATTCGTGTTTGCCATAGTATTCATCAACCAATTTGACATATAATCGCCTGCTCCAGTAGGTGTATAATTACTTGCAAATTCAGGATGACGAGTATCAGGTTGAACAACGTTGATTCCGTATTGAAATTGAAAGTCGTCTTCGGTAGAACTAATGTAATTTCCTGAATTGACAATGGCTTGGAATTTATTTAGGGCATCGGCATCAACCAATCGAGTTTGAAGATATATCTTCATTTTCATGGTGTTGGCTAACTTCACCCATTTTGCCCAATTTTTGTTATAGTAAAAATCGATACTTGGAGTCAGTACATTATCAGTTCTGTTAAAATTGTTGATGGCTTGATCCAATAATTCTAATGCTTTAGCATAAACATCAGCACCGGGGTCTAATTTAGGATTGATATTTTCAGGTGCTTGAATAGCTTCTATGTAGGGAACATCTCCAAAAAAGTCAACCAAAGTTGTAAGGACATCTGCTTCAATGACCTGCGCTATTCCAAGTGTACGAAAACTGCCACTTTGTTCAGCCAAAGTTTGCATTTTCCTGATATCGGCTATTATGTTTTGATAAGCTAATTCCCATTCAAAGTCTAAGTTTGAAGGTGAGAAAGCATTAACATATTGCCGGTCTTGCATGGCTATTAGACGAACAGGTTGTGCCGCGTTAAATCCCATTAAATTTACAAAATCCGCATAATCAAGCTGTATGGCGTTGATGAATAAATTTACATCGCCTTGGTTGTCTTTAAGGAAATTCGGATTATCCCGAATGTCCAATTCGGTGGTTTCGCAGGCACTAAATAGTATTCCCGTGGCTAAAATTCCGAGGAAGTATTTGAATATTTTTTTCATTTCTTAAAAATTTAGTTGTTAGATGTTTAGAAGGATGCTTTTAAACTCAAACCATACCTTCTGGAGCTTGGTCCATTCAAGAAGTCGAAACCGGAACCATTGCCGACCCCTGTCCCTGCAACATTTGGGTCAAAGTTGGTGCCATCTGGTGTGTTGATGGCATCATACCAAAGATTAAACCCTGATGCGGTGATAGATAGCGAACCGAAAGGGGTTTTGTCCAAAAATCTATCAGGTAGTGAATAACTTAGCGAAACTTCTTGCAAACGGATGGTTGTCCCATCATATACTTGCAACTCGTTTGGCCCGAACAAAACATTGTCGAAGAAAAACCCGGAATTGTTTATAGCAACTGTGTTGGTTTGGCCTGTGCTTTCTTGTACGCCCGGCAATATGAAGGTTTCTCTGCGGTTTTGCGTGTCGGTAGTTAGCCCTCTACCCAAAAGGGTTGCAATAGTTTGCGAATAAACATCTCCTCCCTGCCTGTAATTTATCAAGACATTCAAAGAGAAATTTTTGTAGCTAAAAGTGTTTGAGAAATTCACTACATAATCGGGGTTCGGGTCGCCGATAACAAATAAACCTTCTTCAAAGACATAATTACCCTCGCTGTCAATCAAGAACTGGCCTTGGTCATTTCTTGCAATTCTGCTACCCACGAGCACGCCGAGAGGTTGATTGTCTATTGCCGCATTACCTAAGTTGGAAAATCCGTCAAATACCAGCACGTTACTATCTTGGCCCAAATCAGTTACACGCGTTTCATTAACGGTATAGTTAGTATTAAATTTCCAATTGAACCCTTCTTTTACTTTTGATTTGAATAGGTCAATACTTAAATCTAATTCCACACCTTTTCCTTGGATTTCTCCAACATTGGTTTGTGTTGTCGTAAATCCAGAGGCAGGGTCTAAATCTTTGTCCACTATCAAATCACTGGTCTTTCTGTAATAAGCTGATGCTTCCAGACTTATACGGTTGTTCAGCCAGTTAGACTCGATACCAACCTCATATTCCTTTAAAGTTTCTGCTTTTAATCCCGGATTGCCAAGCCTGTTGGCAGTGGTGTTAACGATGACGTCTTTGCCATCATCATCTTTATTTTTAAATCTTTGTGCATCAAGTGTCAAAGTAGAAGCAACGGGAAACCCGGTTGGAAAACTGGCAGATTCACCATAGCCTGCCCTAATTTTGAGGAAATTGATGACTTTGCTGTTTTTCATCCATTCAAAAGCAGTAGTTGGGATGAATGAAATACTGGTGGATGGATAAAAAATAGACCGCTCATCCACACTTAGATTGGAAACCCAGTCATTCCTGCCAGAGACAGTCAAATATATCCAACGTTTATAGTCAAAATCTGCTTGTCCATAAGCTCCCAATATATTTCTTTCTTGGGAAAATTGAATTTCATCTTGTGTCCCAAAATTGAAATGGCGAAAGACATCAAAAACGATTTGTTGTGTGCTTGCTACGCCGATACGGTCAAAAATTTCTCTACGAGAAGTTACCCCTGCATTAAAAGTAGCACCAATGTTTTCTGTAATTTGATATTGGCCGGTCAAAATAAAGTTATGATCCCAAATGGTATTGGTGTTTGTCCAAGTCCTTAAAAACCCACTTCGGGTAGTGGCATCATCACTAATACCGCCTTTATTTTGCTGATTTAAGTTATCTTCAGAGTAAACATCTATTCCTAAACGATAGGTTAGGTTTAAATTGTCGTTTATTTTATAGTCGATAGCACCGTTTCCAAATACACGGTTCGTTACTTGGCCAGTTTTGGTATTGGCTACTGTCCATAAAGGGTGCTGAATACTGTTGTTTTGTCGATAATAAACACTTCCGCCGGTTAATGGGTTTTGAAAAGGCAATCCCATTAAATCTACCGAACGCGGCGTAAAAAACACGTTTGAAAAAACGGACGAGCCATCTCCCAACACGGTGTTACCGTCACCGGCAGCAACCGGAGGAGAAACAAAATCTGTTCGTGCGTAATTTAACGTTCCGCTAACGGTGAATTTGTTAGATAATTCAGCACGGCCTCCCAAACCGAAGGTGTTTCGAAGCAATTTGTTTTCGCGCGTAAAACCTTTGTCTTCAAGGTTACTCATGCTCATGCTAAAACTCATTTTGCCATCGTTTGATTTTCCGGAAAAATTCAAGGCGGTACTGCTCACTTGTCCGGTTCTGAAGAAACGCTCTGCATTTTGGTATGGTTTGTATTCATAACGTACGCCTGCAAACTCAGGGAATGCTTGGCGAATTCCCGTACTAAGTGCAGCAGTAGAAAAAGGATGGGGAAGCGTTCCGTCAGCTGCGATGGCTGCACTGGTTCCAAAACCATCAATGCCGTCTTTTCTGAATGAAGGACCCCAGTTGCTAAAAAACCAACCAAACGCTTGGTCAAAACCATTCCCAAAGTCGTTTTGATAGTCCGGCATAGAAGCAATCTCGGTTTGAAAAAATGAGGTGGTAAGGGTTGCTTCAAATTTCTTATTGCTGTTGACTCCTGCCGTACCGTTTTTGGTCGTGATGAGGATAACGCCATTGCGTCCTTGTGTTCCATAAAGTGTAGCAGCTGCAAGCCCTTTCAACACGTTGACACTTTCAATGTTGTTCGGATCCAAATCCAAAAACCGGCTGGAACCGTTGTTTCCGTCAACGAAGTCTCCTTGTGCGTTGGTATCACTTGAGAAAGGCACGCCGTCCACTATAAACAAGGGTTGGTTACTTCCGCTGAAAGAAGACAACCCCCGGATGATGATGCTGGTACCTGAACCGGACACACCACTTTGTTGGGTAATCTGAACACCGGAGGCTTTACCTGCAAGTACACGGCCAATGTCGCCTTCTGCGCGTTGCTCCAGTTGCTCACTGCCTACTTCAGCAACGGCATATCCCAACGCTTTCTTTTCGCGTTTGATACCTTGGGCGGTCACGATTACTTCTTCAAGTTGCAAACCTTCTTCGAGTGTAACATTCACGGTATTTGATGCGCCAACTGTAACAGTTTTTGCTTCCATACCTACATAACTAAATACCAAGATGTCTCCAACTTTCGCTTTGATGGCAAATTTTCCGTCAAAGTCGGTTTGTGTCCCGGATGTTGAACCTCTCACAACGACACTCGCACCCGGAAGGGGCTGTCCGCTGGATTCGGTAACTGTACCGGAAACTGTTTTCTCTTGTGCAAAGGTCATTTGCACAACCAACGCTAAGAGCAGCGTTAGAATTCCTCTAAATTTTGTTCTCATTTTTAAATTATTTGAATTAGCTAATCGCAAAAGTCACAATAAAAAGTTAATAAAGCAACTTTTGGTACAAAAAAAATGTTAAATGATTTGCAGGTAGCTTTTTATTAACGTTTAAATTATCAAAATTAATCCTAAATATCAAACACTATTCTCTCAAATTCTTGGGATTAAAGCACTCGAATTGACGGTTTTTGTATTCATTATAAAAATAATCGAACTCAGGTTTTTAGTCAATTTTTTAGGGAGAGGAAATGAGTATCAATTTAAAACCTCGCGTTTAGGCTCACGTGGACTTTCGATTCTGAGAAATTAAACTCCGAATTTTTCGATTTTCCAATGGCATAATTTAACCTGAGGATACCTGCGCGGGTGAGCAAGCCCAAACCAAAGCCGAAGCTGATCAAATTATCCCTCAGTTGGGTAACTTCATTTTCTAAATAGGCAAAGTCTGTCAGCGTGTGCAAGTACAAAGTGTTTGAAGCGATGTATTGATATTCGGTGTTGACGACACTGTAAGTGGTAGCCGCCAATATGTTTTCGCCAAAACCACGGATGGAGTTAATCCCACCAAAGCGGAAGGTTTCGTTTTCAAAATAGTTTGGGGACAATATAATTTCGGAGGTATTTCTAAGCAATATTTTGTTTCGTTCGTTAAGGCTATATTGATATAAGCCTCTGAACCCAAACCTTTGTTGCGCGCTTTTGACGGATTCCGATTTGCGGTTTCCAAATTCGGTATTGACCGCCAAACTCAATTTTCGCGGGAAAAAGAGGTTGTCCGCTTGCATGATTTCATAACTTGCATCTAAGTTGAAAAAAGTGGCATCCAAATCTTGAACCGAGTTGATGGCAATATCCCTCAAATTGTTGGATTCATATTGTTTGATACCACCGGCCATGCGGACTCGTTCACTTAATTGATAGGTGAGGTTAAATTTTTTGTCCACATTGACATAAGTCGAATCTTGCCGGAATAAGGACAATGAAAGTTTTGCGCCAAAGGGAGCGTTGAAGAGGTAAGGGATTTCTACATCGACCATAAACCTTGTTTGGTCGTTCCCGTCATCTTTCCAAAACAAGTTAAAAGTCTCTCCTCGGTTTAGTGTATTGTTGAGCCGGAAGTCGATGGTTCCGTTCAGGGTGAAGTCGCCCGTGTCTTGGTCGTTGGAAAAGCCGAGAAATCCATCAAAGGAGCTGCTTTTAGCTTTCTGCAGATACAGATAGACGACCGTAGAGTCGACGGTAAAAAGCAACTCAGGTGGTTTGTTTTGGCTTGCGAAAGGCAAACTTCGCAATTGCTCAGCTTTCCGGATGATTTCATCCTTAGATACTCTTTTACCGATTTTGATCCCTGCATAATAACGAATAAAATTTTGCGGGAAGTTGTCATACCCTTTTACCACGATTTTATCGATGGTTCGTTTTTCGTTTATTTCCGTATTGAGTGTGGCGATTACCAACCCGTTTTTGGTCTCGATGTTTTTCAATTGCACCTCTGCAAACGAAAATCCCTTTGACTCATAAGATCGGCTGATGGCATTTAGTAAGGTTTCCGAATTTTCGATGGGGATGACAAAGTAAGTATCAGCCACATTTTTTGAATATTGACGAAGTAAAGATTGACTAAGTAGATCTTTGTTGTAATAGATTTTTAACTGACGGAAACGCGTTCCTAAATCGATATGGCTGACGAATAGTGAATCGCCTAAGTTTTCAAAACTGATTTCAACGAGATTAATATAACCTATATTAATAAGGCGTTGCGAAAAATTATTTTTTTCTTTTTCGAGTTCGCTGAAATTTTTGAATGAATCTTGATAGCCGACCGAATCAATGGTTTTGTATTGCGTTTCACTTGTTCCTGCAATTTTCAATTTCAAGGTTTGCCCTACACCCGTTTGAGGCAGTAAGAGCAAAAAGGAAAAGGAAACAAGACAAAGGGTTTTGGTAGTCAATATAGAGGTTTTGAGGGTTGTAAACTTAACGCAAAAAACCAAAAAATAGTTGGGATAATTTTTTTTTTTAAAAGAGAGAATAAAATAAATGAATAAGCATTTGAAAAATTAAATTTAATTTCTACATTTGCAACCCCCTAAAAAGAGGGAATTAAATTCAATATTTTAATTACATTATGCCAACAATTTCACAGTTAGTACGAAAAGGAAGAGCCAGCATTGCCAAGAAGAGTAAATCGGCAGCTTTGGATTCGTGCCCACAAAGAAGGGGTGTATGTACGCGTGTTTACACCACCACGCCCAAAAAACCAAACTCAGCCATGCGTAAAGTAGCGCGTGTCCGTTTGACCAATGGCAACGAGGTGAATGCGTATATTCCCGGAGAAGGGCACAACCTCCAAGAGCACTCGATAGTATTGGTAAGAGGCGGAAGGGTTAAAGATTTGCCGGGCGTTAGGTATCACGTAGTTCGTGGAGCGTTAGACACCGCCGGTGTTGCGAACCGCAAACAAAGAAGATCTAAATACGGTGCAAAGCGTCCCAAAGATAAAAAGTAACATTTAACCATTTAATGTAAGTCATGAGAAAAAGACAGGCAAAAAAGCGGCCTCTTTTGCCGGATCCCAAGTTTGGAGACCAATTGGTAACTCGGTTTGTCAACAACTTGATGTGGGACGGTAAAAAATCGGTAGCATTCGATATATTTTACGATGCTATGGCTATCGTGGAATCTAAAAAACAAGATGCCGAAAAATCGGCAGTCGATATATGGAAAGATGCGCTTTCCAATGTAATGCCTCATGTTGAGGTAAGAAGCCGCCGTGTTGGTGGAGCCACATTCCAAATCCCGATGCCTATCCGCCCCGATCGCAAGGTTTCGATGGCTATGAAATGGCTCATTCTGTATGCGCGAAAACGCAACGAGAAATCAATGGCACTTAAGTTGGCATCTGAAGTTCTTGCGGCAGCCAAAGAAGAAGGTGCAGCAGTCAAAAAGAGAATGGATACGCACAAAATGGCAGAAGCTAATAAAGCTTTCTCTCACTTTAAGTTCTAAATATTCCCAATAAATTATCATGTCTAGAGATCTCAATTATACAAGAAACATAGGAATTGCCGCTCACATTGATGCCGGAAAGACAACTACGACCGAAAGAATTTTATTCTACACGGGTGTGAGCCATAAAATCGGCGAGGTGCATGATGGTGCGGCTACCATGGACTGGATGGAGCAGGAGCAAGAACGTGGGATTACCATTACTTCTGCTGCAACAACTTGTACTTGGAATTTCCCAACCGAACAAGGCGCAACACTTCCAAACACAAAACCATATCACTTTAACATCATCGATACTCCGGGTCACGTTGACTTTACCGTTGAGGTGAACCGATCTTTGCGTGTACTCGATGGATTGGTGTTTTTGTTCAGCGCGGTTGACGGTGTAGAGCCGCAATCTGAAACTAACTGGAGATTGGCAGACAACTATAAAGTGCCGAGACTTGGGTTTGTGAACAAAATGGACAGACAAGGCGCTAACTTTTTGGAAGTTTGTAAACAAGTGCGTGAGATGTTAAAATCGAATGCTGTTCCGATTGTATTGCCAATCGGTGAAGAAGAAAACTTCAAAGGTATCATTGACTTGGTCAAAAACAGAGCTGTAATTTTTCACGATGAAAACTTCGGATCAACCTATGATGTAGTCGATATTCCGGAGGATATGGCTGAAGAGGTTGCACTTTTCAGAGGCCAACTTATTGAGGCAGTTGCCGACTATGATGAAAGTTTGTTAGAAAAATTTTTCGAAAACCCCGATTCTATCACAGAAGATGAAATCAACAACGCTTTGCGCAAAGCGGCAATTGACATGAGTATCATCCCGATGATTTGTGGATCTTCCTTCAAAAATAAAGCCGTTCAGTTTTTGTTGGACGCAGTTTGTAGATATTTGCCAAGCCCACTTGACAAAGAAGGTATCATCGGAATAAATCCGGATACCGAAAAAGAAACCATTAGAAAGCCGAATTCAAAAGAACCTTTTGCGGCATTAGCATTTAAAATTGCCACCGACCCTTATGTAGGGCGTTTGGCATTTTTCAGAGCATATTCCGGTAGATTGGATGCAGGTTCTTATGTGTTCAATACACGTTCAGGCAACAAAGAGCGCATCTCCCGAATCTATCAAATGCACGCCAATAAACAAAATGCTATTGACTATCTGGAAGCAGGGGATATAGGAGCTGCCGTCGGTTTTAAAGATATCAAAACAGGAGATACGCTTTGTGATGAGAAACACCCGATAGTTTTGGAGAGTATGAACTTTCCTGCACCCGTTATTGGTATCGCGGTTGAGCCCAAAACCAAGGCAGATGTGGATAAGTTGGGGATGGCATTGTCAAAATTGGCAGAAGAAGACCCAACATTCCAAGTTAAAACAGATGAAGCATCCGGACAAACCATCATTTCAGGTATGGGCGAACTTCACCTCGATATCATTGTCGATCGTTTGAGAAGGGAATTTAAAGTAGAAGTAAACCAAGGTCAACCACAGGTTGAATACAAAGAAACGCTTACCAAAACAGTCGATCACCGGGAAGTTTACAAAAAACAAACCGGTGGGCGCGGTAAATTTGCAGATATTGTGTTTACACTCGGTCCTCCGGATGAAGGAGCGGTGGGATTGACTTTTGTCAATGAAATAAAGGGTGGTAATATTCCACGAGAATTTGTTCCATCTATCGAAAAAGGTTTCAAAGCTTCCATGTCAAATGGCCCACTTGCCGGATTTGTGGTGGATAGCATGAAAGTAGTCATCAAAGATGGTTCATTCCACGCGGTTGACTCCGATTCACTTTCATTCGAACTTGCTGCCAAAATAGGTTTCAGGGAAGCTGCTCGTTTAGCAAAACCCGTTTTGCTGGAGCCTATCATGAAATTGGAAGTATTGACTCCGGAAGAAAACATGGGTGATGTGGTTGGCGACTTGAACCGCCGCCGCGGACAAGTAAACAACATGGACGAAAGAGCCGGAGCAAAAGTTATCAAAGCTTTGGTTCCGCTTTCAGAAATGTTTGGATATGTGACTACACTCAGAACGTTGAGTTCAGGTAGAGCTACTTCAACCATGGAATTTTCGCACTATGCAGAAACCCCAAGCAATATAGCTGAGGAGGTTATCAAGAAAACAAAAGGCCTTAACGCATAATATCATCACATGAGCCAAAAAATAAGAATAAAACTAAAATCATACGATTACAATTTGGTTGACAAATCTGCCGATAAAATCGTAAAAACCGTAAAAAGTACAGGTGCCATCGTAACCGGTCCGATTCCTTTGCCAACACACAAAAGAATTTTTACCGTGCTACGGTCTCCCCACGTAAACAAAAAAGCACGTGAACAGTTTCAATTGAGTTCATATAAAAGATTGCTCGACATCTACAGTTCTTCATCCAAAACCATCGATGCATTGATGAAATTGGAATTGCCAAGCGGTGTAGAAGTTGAAATCAAAGTTTGATGATATAGAATATTGATAGTTAACTGTCAATAGCGAACATGTCCGGAGCTACGAGCAAAGGAAAAGCGGAAAAATACATTCAGAGTTGAACGTATTTTGGCTCTGAATTTTTTTTGATAGAAAAGTAAAATAAATAATTAGTATTAACAAGATTACAGATTTAGCAATTCAGAATTAATAATTCAAAAATTGCAAATTCTAAAATCTAAATTCAAATCACAATGTCTGGGTTAATTGGTAGAAAAATCGGCATGACCAGCATCTACGACGCAAACGGGAAAAACATTCCGTGTACCGTTATAGAGGCAGGGCCATGCGTAGTTACCCAAGTCAGAACCAACGAGGTTGACGGGTATGCAGCGTTGCAACTTGGTTTCGATGACAAGGCAGAGAAAAGGTCGGATAAAGCTGCTCTAGGGCACTTTAAAAAAGCCGGAACTGCCCCAAAGAAATTTGTTGCCGAATTCAAAGAATTCAAAGGAAATTATAAATTAGGGGATGTCGTTGACGTTAACCACTTTGAAGAAGGTGAGTTTGTCGATGTGAGTGCCACTTCCAAAGGGAAAGGCTTTCAAGGTGTGGTAAAACGACATGGTTTTGGTGGTGTGGGTCAAGCGACCCATGGCCAACACAACCGATTGAGGGCACCGGGATCTGTTGGTGCATCCTCCTATCCTTCTCGGGTTTTCAAAGGAATCCGGATGGCAGGCCGTATGGGTGCTGAAACAGTGACCGTTCAAAACCTTCAAGTTTTGAAAGTAGTTCAAGAGAAAAACTTGATTATAGTAAAAGGCTGTGTCCCCGGACACAAAAATGGATACGTAATTCTTCATAAGTAATGGAAGTAGCAGTATTAGATATCAACGGAAAAGAAACCGGCAGGAAAGTTACTTTGTCTGACTCGGTATTCGCAACAGACCCCAACAACCACGCTTTGTATTTGGATGTCAAACAATATTTGGCAAACCAAAGGCAAGGGACGCACAAATCGAAAGAACGTGCGGAAGTTGCCGGGAGTACCCGAAAAATTAAAAAGCAAAAAGGCACCGGTACAGCTCGTGCAGGTAGCGCAAAAAATCCACTTTTTAAAGGTGGTGGAACCGTTTTTGGACCACGTCCAAGAAGCTACACATTCAAATTGAACAAAAATTTGAAAAAGTTAGCACGTAAATCTGCACTATCCCTCAAGGCAAAAGAAAATGCAATTTTTGTACTCGAAAACATTCAGTTTGAGACCCCTAAAACCAAGAATTTTATTTCCGTTTTGAAAGCTTTGGGAATTGAAAATAAAAAATCTTTATTTGTGTTGGGTGATTTAAATAATAATGTATATTTGTCGTCACGCAATTTAGGGCGTACTAAAGTTGTAACTAATTCAGAATTAAATACATACAGCATTTTAAATGCAAATAGTTTAGTTCTTTTTGAAGGTTCGCTAGAAGGAATTGAATCGAATTTAAGTTAAATAGAAAACGATGAGTATCTTAATTAAACCCATCATTACCGAGAAAGCCAACAAAGCCAGCGAGTTGAACAACCGTTATACTTTTGTGGTTGAACCAAATGCGAATAAGATTCAGATAAAAGGAGCCGTAGAGGCTGCTTATGGAGTTTCAGTCACCTCGGTAAGAACGCTGAATGTACGTCCGGATCGCAAATCGCGTTATACCAAAGGCGGCATGATCCAGGGTAAGACAAACGCGCAGAAAAAAGCCATCGTTACATTGGCTGAAGGAAATAACATAGATTATTACAGCAATATCTAAGGAAAATAGAAATGTCAGTAAGAAAATTAAAACCAATAACCCCGGGTCAGCGATTTAGAATCGTCAACGAATTTGATGCTGTCACAGCTTCAAAACCGGAGAAAAGTTTGTTAGCTCCGGCTAAAAAGTCAGGAGGTAGAAACGATCGCGGTAAAATGACCATGCGTTATACCGGTGGCGGGCACAAGCAGCGTTATCGAATAATTGATTTTAAACGTGATAAGTCAGGTGTCCCTGCAACGGTTAAGACTATAGAGTATGATCCAAACCGAACAGCTTTTATCGCCTTGTTGAATTATGTTGATGGTGAAAAGAGATATATTGTTGCGCCAAATGGATTGAAAGTTGGTCAGATAGTTGTATCAGGTGAAAATGCTGTTCCGGAGATAGGCAATGCACTTTTGTTAAGTGAGATTCCGTTAGGAACCATCATTTCATGTATCGAACTTCGTCCCGGACAAGGAGCAATTTTGGCAAGAAGTGCTGGATCTTTTGCTCAATTGATGGCGCGAGATGGTAAATATGCGACCCTTAAAATGCCATCTGGGGAAACCCGATTGATATTGGTTACTTGTTTGGCTACCATAGGTGCTGTTTCAAATTCAGACCACCAATTGACTGTTTCTGGTAAAGCCGGAAGAAACCGATGGTTGGGAAGAAGGCCAAGAACGCGCCCAGTTGCGATGAACCCGGTCGATCACCCGATGGGTGGTGGCGAAGGTCGTGCTTCAGGAGGCCATCCAAGGTCAAGGAAAGGAATACCTGCTAAAGGGTATCGCACACGCTCCAAGACCAAAGCTACCAATAAATACATTATAGAACGTAGAAAGTAATATAAGTTATGGCAAGATCACTCAAGAAAGGACCTTACGTTCATTTCAAATTAGAAAAGAAAATACAAGAAAACGTAGAATCCAACAAAAAAACTGTTCTTAAAACATGGTCTCGGGCTTCGATGATAACCCCCGATTTTGTTGGACAAACATTAGCGGTTCACAATGGACGCCAGTTTATTCCGGTTTATGTAACCGAGAATATGGTGGGACATAAATTAGGAGAATTTTCACCTACACGTACCTTCAGAGGGCATGCAGGAGCTAAAAATAAAGGAAAAAAATAACAGGTCATGGGAGTTCGCAAACACGAAAGAGCTAAACAGTTAAAAGAAGCAAAGCGGGATATCGCATTTGCTAAATTGAACAACTGTCCGTCTTCACCTCGCAAAATGCGTTTGGTGGCAGACCAAATAAGAGGTCAACAGGTAAATAAAGCAATGGCTTTACTCAAATTCAGTTCAAAAGAAGCCTCTCGAAAATTGGAGAAATTATTGTTGTCTGCCATCGCAAATTGGCAAGCCAAAAACGAAGATGCCGATGCAGAAAAAGTTGGCTTATTTGTAAGTGAGATAAAAGTAGATGGCGGTTCTTTCTTGAAAAGGCTTCGTCCGGCTCCGCAAGGAAGGGCGCATCGCATCAGAAAACGTTCAAATCACGTTACCCTTGTATTGGGTGCGTTCAATAACTCTCAAAGCAAAGCATAATGGGACAAAAAACCAATCCAATAGGGAATAGATTAGGAATCATCAGAGGATGGGAATCAAACTGGTATGGTGGAAATGACTACGGTGACAAATTAGCCGAAGACGACAAAATCAGAAAATACATTCACGTTCGTTTGGCAAAAGCCAGTGTATCACGTGTGATTATTGAGCGAACACTTAAATTAGTCACCGTTACCATCACTACGGCCCGCCCGGGTATCATCATCGGTAAAGGCGGCCAAGAAGTTGATAAACTCAAAGAAGAATTAAAAAAGATTACAGATAAAGATGTTCAACTCAACATTTTTGAAATTAAAAGACCTGAGTTGGATGCCTTTTTGGTTGCATCGAGTATCGCTCGTCAGATAGAAAATAGAATTTCATATCGCAGAGCCACAAAAATGGCAATTGCAGCCACTATGCGAATGAATGCAGAAGGAATCAAAGTTCAAATCTCCGGTCGGTTGAACGGTGCAGAAATGGCCAGAAATGAATCCTATAAAGACGGTCGTATTCCGCTTTCCACCTTTCGTGCAGATATTGACTATGCTTTGGTAGAAGCGCATACTACTTATGGTAGATTGGGCGTGAAAGTATGGATTATGAAAGGTGAAGTTTACGGTAAAAGAGAATTGTCGCCATTGGTAGGCCTTTCCAAAAAAACCGGAGGCAAAGAGCAACAGCAACCATCTGCTAGAGGTGGTGCTACCAAACAAAGAAGAAGAAAATAAAAGTTATTTAAGAAACGTAAAGAGCCATGTTACAACCAAAAAGAACCAAATATCGCAAGCAGCAGAAAGGCAAGATGAAAGGCATTTCGCAACGCGGACATCTCCTTTCAAATGGGATGTTTGGTATCAAAGCCCTTGATTCTGTTTTTATCACCTCCAGACAGATTGAAGCTGCTCGTATTGCCGCAACCCGATTCATGAAAAGGGAAGGCCAATTGTGGATTAAAATATTTCCGGACAAGCCAATTACCAAAAAGCCACTTGAAGTTCGTATGGGTAAAGGCAAGGGTGCTGTCGAATATTGGGTAGCTATTGTAAAACCAGGCAGGATTTTGTTTGAAGTTGGTGGTGTACCACTCGATGTAGCTAAAGAGGCGCTTCGTTTGGCAGCACAAAAATTACCTACCAAAACCAGATTTATCATTGCAAACGATTATCAAGCCTAATCGAAAAAGACTATGAAACAATCAGAAGTAAGCAAATTGAATGCGCAGGAGTTGACTGATAAACTCCAAGAATTTCAAAAAAAATACACGGATTTGAAAGTTGCACACGCCATCACTCCGTTAGAGAATCCTGTCCAATTGCGCGCCATCCGTAAAACGGTTGCTCGTATTCAAACAGCACTCACGCAAAGAGAACTCCAATAATTCAAGTTACCTAAGATGGAAAGAAATTTAAGAAAAGAACGAATCGGCGTTGTTACCAGTAATAAAATGGTTAAGTCCATTGTGGTTGCCGAAGTTGAACGAGTCAAACACCCACTATACGGTAAGTTCGTTCTCAAAACAAAAAAATATGTTGCGCACGATGAAAAAAACGAATGCAATATAGGAGATACCGTAAAAATTATGGAAACTCGTCCGATCAGCAAGTCAAAATGTTGGAGGTTAGTTGAAATCATTGAAAGAGCTAAGTAATTATGATACAGCAAGAATCAAGGCTTAAAGTAGCCGACAATACCGGTGCTAAAGAAGTTCTCACCATCCGAGTTTTGGGTGGTACAGCAAGAAGATATGCCTCTTTAGGTGATAAGATTGTTGTTTCTGTAAAGGATGCAACACCAAACGGAACTGTAAAAAAAGGTCAAGTTTCTACCGCAGTTGTAGTTCGTACCTTGAAAGAAGTACGAAGAGCAGACGGTTCATACATCCGCTTCGATGACAACGCCTGTGTGTTGCTTAACCCCACAGGTGAGATGAGAGGGACTCGTGTTTTTGGACCCGTAGCCCGCGAATTGAGAGAAAAACAATTCATGAAAATTGTTTCATTGGCACCCGAAGTGCTTTAATATTTGAATGACCATGAAAAAATTTAAAATAAAAGCCGGCGATTTAGTACGCGTTACGACCGGAGAACACAAAAACACCGAAGGAAAAGTATTAAAGGTTTTGGTAAAAACCGAAAAAGCCTTGGTAGAAGGTGTCAATTTGGTTTCAAAGCACACAAAACCAAGCGCGAAAAACCCACAAGGAGGAATCAAAAAAATGGAAGCTCCTATACATATTTCCAATGTTGCGTTGATTGATTCAAAATCGGGTAAAACTACACGAGTCGGTTTCAGAACGGATGATGGGAAAAAAGTAAGATTTTCTAAGCGATCAAATCAATCAATATAGTTATGGCTTATTTACCTAGACTTAAACAAGAATACAGAGAGCGTGTCGTATCGGCTCTTACCAACGAGTTTGGTTATAAAAACGTTATGCAGGTTCCTAAATTGGAAAAAATCGTTCTATCCAGAGGTGTGGGTGGAGCTGTTGCGGATAAAAAGCTAATCGATTATACAGTCGATGAGTTGACAAAAATTTCCGGTCAAAAAGCAGTTGCTACCATTTCTAAGAAGGACGTTGCAAACTTCAAACTCCGAAAAGGGATGGCCATTGGTGCCAGAGTGACGCTTCGCGGAGATCGTATGTATGAATTCCTTGATAGATTAATTACAACTGCTTTGCCTCGTGTTCGTGATTTTAACGGTATTAAAGCTACCGGATTCGATGGAAGAGGAAACTACAATTTGGGTATAACAGAACAAATTATCTTCCCTGAAATCGACATCGACAAAGTGAATAAAATTGCAGGTTTAGATATCACATTTGTGACCAATGCAAATACAGATAAAGAAGCAAAGTCATTGCTAAGCGAACTCGGTTTACCTTTTAAAAAGAATTAAGATATGGCTAAAGAATCCATGAAAGCACGCGAAGTAAAACGCCAAAGATTGGTTGAAAAGTTCGCAAAAAAGAGAAAAGAAGCATTAGAAGCCGGAGATTATCAAGCTTTACAGCTAATCCCCAAAAACGGCTCACCTGTGAGATTGCACAACAGATGCAAACTTACCGGGCGGCCTAAAGGTTACATGCGGATTTTTGGTATATCACGTGTCACTTTCCGCGAAATGGCTAATCAAGGGCTTATCCCAGGTGTCAGAAAAGCAAGTTGGTAATTAAGGAATTAAAGATAAAGATATGAATACAGATCCTATTGCAGATTATCTAACCAGAATCAGAAACGCGGTCAATGCCAAACACAGAGTAGTTGAAATTCCCGCTTCCAAATTCAAAAAAGAAATTACCAAAATTCTTTTTGACCAAGGATACATCTTGAGCTACAAATTCGAAGACGATTCCGTACAAGGTACGATTAAAATCGCTTTAAAATACGATACCGTGAACAAAGAACCGGCTATAAAACAAATACAACGCATCAGCAAACCGGGTCTTAGAAAATATTCTGGTTCGCACAGTGTGCCCCGTATCCTCAATGGCCTTGGAATTGCCATCGTGTCAACTTCAAAAGGGTTGATGACCGGTAAACAAGCTCGTCAAGAGAACGTAGGTGGAGAAGTTGTGTGTTACGTTTATTAATATAAATAGTTTAGACATCATGTCAAGAATAGGTAAAAACCCGGTCACAATTCCTCAAGGTGTAAGCATTGAGATAGCTGATAACGTGGTAAAAGTAAAAGGTAAACTCGGCGAGCTTTCTCAAAGTTATTCGGATGTTTCTATGAAAATAGAAGACGGAAAATTACTTGTAGAAAGACCTTCAGATTCTAAAAATCACACTGCAAAACACGGTTTATACCGCGCTTTGATCAACAACATGGTCATCGGTGTATCGAAGGGTTTTACAAAAGAACTCGAATTGGTAGGAGTCGGTTATAGAGCTTCCAATCAAGGGCAAAAACTTGATTTGGCACTGGGTTTTTCACACGGCATCGTTTTTGAAATTGCCCCTGAGGTAAAAGTAGAAACTGTCAATGAAAAAGGTAAAAACCCGGTTATCAAATTGGCATCGTTTGACAGACAATTGTTGGGTCACGTAGCTGCTAAAATCAGGTCTTTCAGAAAACCAGAGCCTTACAAAGGAAAAGGAATCAAATTTGTTGGGGAACAACTTAGAAGAAAAGCAGGTAAATCAGCTTAAAAAGTATCAAAATGGCATTAGCAAATAACAAAAGAAGACAACGTATTCATTACAGAATTCGAAAAATTGTCAGCGGGACTTCCGCCAGGCCGAGGCTTGCTGTATTCAGAAGCAACGCTGAAATTTACGCGCAAGTAATCGATGATGTGAATAAAGTAACCTTGGTTGCCGCTTCCTCTAGGGATAAAGATATACTCTCTGCAAAAGGCACCAAAACCGATAAAGCAGGGCTTGTCGGAAAATTGATTGCCCAACGCGCGAAAGACAAAGGGATTGACACAATCGCTTTCGACAGAGGGGGGTATTTATATCACGGACGTATCAAATCATTAGCAGAAGGTGCCAGAGAAGGCGGACTTAAATTCTAAGCATTATGTTGGATAAATATAAAAACGTAGAACACGTAAAACCAAGTGGAATCGAATTGAAAGACCGTTTGGTTGGCGTACAAAGGGTTACAAAAGTAACAAAAGGTGGACGTGCATTCGGTTTCTCAGCTATCGTAGTAGTAGGGGATGAACATGGTGTAGTCGGGCAAGGGCTCGGCAAGTCAAAAGAAGTTGCCGATGCCATCGCAAAAGCGGTTGAAGATGCTAAGAAAAACTTGGTTCGCATCCCACTTAAAAACGCAACGCTTCCTCACGAACAAAAAGGTAAGTTTGGCGGTGCGCGCGTGAACTTGCTCCCAGCAGCTCCCGGTACCGGTGTGATTGCCGGCGGGGCAGTAAGAGCTGTGCTTGAATCTGTAGGTGTTCGCGACGTATTGTCAAAATCACAGGGTTCTTCAAATCCACACAATGTGGTAAAAGCAACTTTTGACGCTTTGTTGCAATTGAGAAGCGCACACCGTGTTGCTCAACAAAGAGGCATCTCTTTAGATAAAGTTTTTAAAGGATAATAGCTATATATCATGACAAAGTTAAAAGTAACGAAAACAAAGAGCAGCATAAACCGAACTGACACACAAAAAAGAACATTGGAATCTTTGGGTCTTGGAAAAATCGGTTCATCTGTGGTGCACGAAAATAGCCCATCGGTATTGGGTATGATCAACAAAGTAAAACATTTGATTTCTGTTGAAGAAGTAAAATAAAAGATATGAATTTAAGTAACTTACAACCGGCAACCGGCTCTACACACAATCAAAACAAACGTCTCGGACGCGGTCAAGGCTCTGGCAAAGGAGGTACTGCTTCACGTGGCCATAAGGGAGCTAAATCCCGCTCAGGTTATTCCAAAAAAATCGGATTTGAGGGTGGTCAAATGCCATTGCAAAGACGTGTTCCTAAGTTTGGTTTCACCAACATCAACAGAGTAGAATATCAGGGAATTAATTTAGATGTTTTGCAACAATTGGTTGATAAAACCAATTTAAAAGAAATCAACCATGAAGTTTTGGTCGCCAATAAACTGGCTACTAAAAACGATTTGATTAAAATTCTTGGAAGAGGTGTATTGAAAGCAAAAATTCAGGTAACCGCACACAAATTTACAGCTACTGCCAAGGCAGCTATCGAAGCAGCCGGCGGAGAAGTCAAACCGCTATAATAGAGAAGAATGAAATTCATAGAGACCCTCAAGAATATTTGGAAAATAGAAGCGTTAAGAAGTCGCATTATAGTGACCTTGGGTTTTCTCTTGGTTTACCGTTTTGGTGCGCATATTCCGCTACCCGGTATTGATGCTTCTCAACTAAATCAGTTGGCCGATAATACGCAGAGTGGTTTGCTTGGATTGTTAAATGCTTTTACTGGCGGTGCCTTTGCAAAAGCCTCTATCCTTGCCCTAGGAATTATGCCCTATATTTCCGCATCCATTGTTGTCCAATTGATGGGCATCGCGGTTCCTTATCTTCAAAAATTACAAAAAGAAGGTGAAAGTGGTAGAAAAAGACTCAACCAGATAACACGTTGGCTCACCATCGCTATAACTTTGGTTCAAGCACCCAGTTATTTGGCAAGCCTCCCGGCGTTAGGTATCCCTGAAAGCGCATTCCTATTGGGCTATAGTACTTTGTTTTGGACTTCATCCATCATTATTTTAACTACAGGGACTGTATTTGCCATGTGGTTGGGAGAGAAAATTACAGACAAAGGTATCGGAAACGGTATATCGTTGCTCATCATGGTTGGGATTATCGCCCGCATGCCGGTCGCGTTTATTCAAGAGTTTTCTTCCAGAGTTACAGAATCCAATGGAGGTTTGATACTCATATTGATTGAGGTAATTATATGGTTATTGGTCATTATGGCTTCCATCATGCTCGTGTTGGCAGTCCGTCAAATTCCCGTTCAGTATGCCCGTAGGTCAGCTACAGGAGTGATGGAAAAAAATGTAGCGGGAAGCCGTCAGTACATTCCATTAAAATTGAATGCTTCTGGTGTTATGCCTATCATTTTTGCGCAAGCTATTATGTTTATCCCTGCTGCTGTGATTGGACTTTCAGAATCTGACACAGCTCAGTCTTTCACCGCAGCACTCAGTAATATTTTTGGGTTTTGGTACAATCTCTTGTTTGCAGTTCTCATCATATTGTTTACTTATTTTTATACCGCGATTACAGTACCTACCAATAAGATGGCTGATGATTTAAAAAGAAGCGGTGGTTTTATTCCCGGTATCAGACCAGGCAAAGAAACCTCCGAATATTTGGATAAAATAATGTCGCAAATAACATTCCCCGGATCTTTGTTTTTAGCATTGATAGCGATTATGCCCGCGTTTGTGGTAAACATTGTTGGTATTCAACAGAGTTGGGCATTGTTTTACGGAGGAACCTCATTGCTAATCCTTGTTGGGGTTGCAATTGATACACTTCAACAGGTTAATTCATATTTGTTGAACAAGCATTACGATGGTTTGATGAAAACCGGTAAAAACAGAAAAGCAATAGCATAATTATATGGCAAAACAATCAGCAATCGAACAAGACGGAACCATTATCGAGGCCTTGTCAAATGCAATGTTTCGTGTAGAATTGGAAAACGGCCATGTTGTGACTGCTCATATTTCCGGCAAGATGAGAATGCACTACATTAAATTGTTACCGGGTGATAAAGTAAAATTAGAAATGAGTCCATATGACCTTTCTAAAGCGCGAATAACCTACAGATACTAAAGAATTAAGAAATGAAAGTAAGAACATCAATCAAAAAAAGAAGTGCCGAGTGCAAAATTGTACGTCGCAAAGGGCGTTTATACGTCATCAATAAATTAAATCCGAGATTTAAACAAAGACAAGGTTAATTATGGCAAGAATTTCAGGGGTTGATTTACCCAAGCAAAAACGTGGCGTGATCGCTTTGACCTATATTTTTGGTATAGGCAGAAGCAGAGCCAGAGAAATTTTGGCGAAAGCCGGAGTTGATGAAAACACCAAAGTTCAAGATTGGGATGACGATGCAATCGCGGGTATTCGTGATGCAGTTAGTTATTTCAAAATCGAAGGCGAACTTCGTTCGGAAATCCAATTACACATCAAGCGATTGATGGACATCGGATGCTACCGAGGTATCAGACACCGTTTGGGACTTCCGCTCAGAGGCCAACGTACTAAAAACAATTCAAGAACCCGCAAAGGGAAAAGAAAAACAGTTGCTAACAAGAAGAAAGTAACTAAATAATAGTTAATATGGCAAAGACAACCACAAAAAAACGTAAAGTCATTGTTGAGGCTAACGGTGAAGCACATGTTAGCGCTTCTTTCAACAACATTATCATAGCCTTGACTAATAAAAAAGGAGAGGTAATTTCTTGGTCATCTGCAGGGAAAATGGGATTCAGAGGTTCTAAGAAAAACACGCCTTATGCTGCTCAGTTAGCCGCCGAAGACGCTTCAAAAGTGGCTCAAGAAGCTGGCCTGAGAAAAGTAAAAGTATTTGTGAAAGGTCCAGGAAACGGTAGAGAATCTGCCATCAGGAGCATTCACAACAGTGGTATCGAAGTAACCGAAATAGTTGACATTACACCTATGCCACACAACGGATGCCGCCCACCAAAAAGAAGAAGAGTTTAATATTAATTCCAACATGCGCAAAACGTCGGCGAAGGACTGACCTTAATTCACGACAGCGGATGTTTAATCCAATTACCTATGGCAAGATATACCGGTCCCAAAACTAAAATCGCCAGAAAATTCGGCGAAGCTATCTTCGGAGAAGATAAGTCATTTGAAAAGAAAAATTACCCCCCGGGTCAACATGGATTGGCCAGCAAAAGAGGTAAAAAATCTGAATATGCTGTCCAGTTGATGGAAAAGCAAAAAGCAAAATACACCTACGGCGTATTGGAACGCCAGTTTAGGAATATGTTTGAAAAAGCAACCCGAAGCCAAGGCATTACCGGTGAAGTTTTGCTCCAATTGTGCGAATCCAGATTGGACAACGTCGTTTACAGAATGGGAATTTCACCTTCCAGAAGTGGGGCTCGTCAATTGGTTTCTCACAGACACATTACCGTAAACGGGCATGTCGTAAACATTCCTTCATACATCCTCAAAACAGGCGATGTAGTTGCCGTAAGAGAGAAATCAAAATCATTGACAGCCATCGAAGATTCATTGGCAAGAACATCCAACGTATATGAATGGTTGACTTGGAATTCAGACAAATTGGAGGGGACTTTTGTTTCAATTCCCCAACGTGTACAAATACCGGAAAACATTAAAGAACAACTCATCGTCGAATTGTATTCAAAATAATCTTTGAAACCCTAATTATTATGGCAGTATTAAATTTTCAAAAGCCCGATAAAGTTATCATGATTGATTCTACGGATTTTGAAGGCCGCTTTGAATTCAGGCCTTTGGAACCCGGTTACGGATTGACAGTAGGTAACGCGCTCAGAAGAGTATTGTTGTCTTCCTTGGAAGGCTACGCAATATCCTCATTAAGGATTGAAGGAGTCGAGCATGAGTTTTCTACCATCAAAGGAGTTGTAGAAGATGTTACCGAAATTGTTCTTAACCTCAAACAAGTCCGTTTCAAAAATCAAATCGAAGAATCAGAAGCCGAAATAGTTAGCGTTTCTCTGACCGGAAAAGATCAAATCACTGCCGGCGATTTGCAAAAGTACATTTCCGGTTTTCAAGTCCTTAACCCCGATTTGGTTATCCTCAATAAAGAAGCCAATGTAATCCTCAATTTTGAGTTTACCATCGAAAGAGGTAGAGGCTACGTTCCGGCCGAGGAAAACAAAAAACCAAATGCTGTTTTCGGCACCATCGCGATGGACTCCATTTATACGCCTATCAAAAATGTAAAATACACCATCGAAAACTTTAGGGTTGAACAAAAAACAGACTACGAAAAACTGGTAATCGACCTCATCACCGACGGTTCAATCCATCCAAAAGAAGCCTTGACATTGGCTGCAAAAACTTTGATTCACCACTTTATGTTGTTCTCAGATGAACGCATCACTTTAGAAGCTGACGAAGTAGCACAAACCGAAACATACGATGAAGAGTCCTTGCACATGCGCCAATTGCTCAAAACCAAGCTTGTAGATATGGACTTGTCTGTTAGAGCTTTAAATTGTTTGAAAGCTGCTGAAGTCGATACACTTGGCGACTTGGTTTCTTTCAACAAAAACGATTTGATGAAATTCAGAAATTTTGGTAAAAAATCGCTTACCGAGTTGGATGAGTTGGTTCATGCAAAAGGATTGAATTTCGGTATGGATTTAGGTAAATATAAATTAGACAAAGACTAACGCAATCGCGTTCCTAAAAGTTTGAAATAATGAGACACGGAAAAAAAATAAATCATTTAGGCAGAAAAACTGCCCATAGAAAATCGATGTTGGCAAATATGTCTTGCTCGCTTATCGAACACAAGCGAATCAACACTACCCTCGCCAAAGCAAAAGCACTGAAAGTCTTTTTTGAACCCTTGGTAACCAAATCTAAAACCGACACGACACACAACCGTCGTTTGGTTTTTGCTCAAATCAAAGACAAATATATGGTGACTGAGTTGTTTAGAGATGTAGCGCCAAAAGTGGGCGATCGTCCGGGTGGATATACCCGCATCATCAAATTGGGCAATCGATTGGGTGACAACGCCGACATGGCCTTAATTGAGTTGGTTGACTTCAACGAAATCTACAACGCCAACAAGCCGGCTAAAAAGAAAACGCGTCGCCGCGGATCCAAAGTAGTGAAAGCTGCTGAATCTGCCGCCGAAGAAGCTGTTGATATAACAACTACTGAAGCCGCTGATTCAGATTCTGTTACAGACGAAACAAAAGAATAAATGAATGTTTTCTTAACATTAAAAAAGGATAAACTGTCTTAGTTTATCCTTTTTTTTATGTTATTTTTGTAACCGCTTTATGACTTTCACTCAAATGAAACCGCCCTGCTTTAGCGCTTTAACAAACGTACAGGCTGATGATTTTTTTAAACAGCGGAGGTTGCATCTGACCGAAGAAAACAATAAAATAATCTGATGAAATACAACACCCGACCGCAAGCCATTGTTTTACTAGCCGATGGAACTATTTTCTTCGGAAAATCAGTAGGTGTGAAAGGCAGTACTTTTGGCGAACTCTGTTTTAACACAGGCATGACCGGATACCAAGAAATATTTACAGATCCTTCGTATTTTGGTCAACTCATGGTCACTACGAATGCACACATTGGGAATTATGGGGTTGAAATGGATGAGTCAGAATCTGATGGAATCAAAATATCAGGCTTGATATGCCGTAATTTTAGTTATTTTGAATCCAGACCATCCGCCGATATCACTTTGGAAAAGTTTTTGGAAAAGCACCAACTAATTGCCATTTCCGATGTTGACACACGGGCACTCGTTGCTTACATTCGCGACCACGGTGCCATGAATGCAGCCATCAGCACCGAAATAGACCAGATAGAAATGTTGAAACAAAAATTGGCCGCTTTTCCTTCGATGAAAGGACTTGAACTCGCTTCCATTGTTTCAACCAAAGAGCCCTATTTTGTGGGTAATCCGGAGGCAGCTATGAAAGTCGCCGCCCTCGATTTGGGTATCAAAAAAAATATACTTCGCAACCTCGATGCTCGTGGCGTTTATGTGAAAGTATTTCCTTATGATGCTACTTTTGAAGAAATGGAGGCCTTTCAGCCAGATGGTTATTTCCTGTCAAACGGGCCGGGCGATCCTGAACCACTCAAAAAACCCATCGAAACTACCATGAAAATATTGGAGAGCAACAAGCCACTTTTCGGGATTTGTCTCGGTCATCAAATTTTGGCACTCGCCAAAGGCATATCAACCTACAAGATGCACAATGGGCACAGAGGAATCAACCATCCGGTGATGAATATCGCAACAGGAAAAGGAGAAATAACCTCTCAAAATCACGGTTTTTCTATCGATAAAACGCAAACGGAAAACCACCCAGATGTCGAGATAACCCATGTGCATCTAAACGATTATACCGTTGCTGGAATCAAGATAAAAAACAAACCTTGTTTCTCTGTACAATACCACCCAGAAGCTGCTCCCGGCCCGCACGACGCATCTTACCTTTTCAATCAGTTTATTGATAATATCAAACAATATCAAGCGATTGAAGCGATTTAGCAAAAGTTTTAAAAATAATTTAACACAAATATTATGAGTACCATTTTAGACATTCACGCCAGACAAATTTTCGATTCAAGAGGAAACCCTACCATTGAGGTAGATGTGACTACCACCACGGGCGCATTCGGACGGGCAGCCGTACCTTCTGGCGCTTCCACCGGCGAATATGAAGCCGTTGAACTGCGTGACGGAGGAAAAGATTTTATGGGTAAGGGCGTATTGAAAGCCGTCGAAAATGTGAATGATATCATTGCTTTGGAATTAGAAGGCTTGTCTGTTTTTGAACAAAACCTGATCGATAAAATCATGATTGAATTGGACGGGACACCCAACAAATCAAGATTGGGAGCCAATGCCATTCTGGGTGTGTCTTTGGCTGTTGCCAAGGCTGCTGCCGATGAGTTGGGTATTTCTCTTTTCAGGTATGTTGGCGGTGTTAGTGCCAATACGCTGCCCGTACCGATGATGAATATCGTCAACGGGGGTTCACATTCTGATGCGCCGATTGCTTTCCAAGAGTTTATGATTATGCCTGTGAAAGCCAAATGTTTTAGCCACGCGTTACAAATGGGAACGGAGATTTTTCACAACTTGAAAAAAATCCTCCACGACCGTAAATTGACAACCTCTGTCGGTGACGAAGGCGGATTTGCCCCCGAGTTTGGCGGAACTGAAGACGCGCTTGAAACTGTTATTTCTGCTATCAAAAAAGCAGGCTACAAACCCGGCGAAGAAGTTTTCCTTGCACTCGATTGTGCGGCCTCCGAATTCTTTGAAGGTGGAAAATACAACTATAAAAAATTTGAAGGAGACAGCGGTGTTGTTCGTTCTTCTAAAGAACAGGCTGATTATTTAGCTTCTTTGGCTGGAAAGTACCCGATTATTTCTATCGAGGACGGAATGGACGAAAATGATTGGGAAGGTTGGAAATATTTAACCGAAATCGCCGGTGATAAAATTCAATTGGTAGGCGATGATTTGTTCGTGACTAATGTTGAAAAACTCTCAAAAGGTATCGAAAATGGGATTGCCAATTCGATTCTGATAAAAGTAAACCAAATCGGAACGTTGACCGAAACAATTGCAGCAGTCAACATGGCTAAAAACGCGGGTTACACGACTGTAATGTCTCACCGCTCCGGAGAAACCGAAGACAACACTATCGCGGATTTGGCTGTGGCACTCAACACCGGTCAAATCAAAACCGGATCGGCTTCCCGCTCTGACCGTATGGCCAAGTACAACCAGTTGCTCCGCATCGAGGAAGAGTTGGAAGACGTGGCTTACTATCCGCAAGAAAAAGCGCTTAAAGTGAAGTTTTAAGCGGTTTTCAAAATAAATGTAAACTAAAACTCCCGAATCGCATGATTCGGGAGTTTTTGTTAGAAGTGATAAGGTAGATTTTGTCAAAATATACGGATGATTTTTTCTTTTCAGGCTTATTGCCAACATCGATTTAAAGTCGGCATATACTGATTTTAGTTAAAAAAAAACCTTCCAAATGGAAGGCTCTTTTTAATTTAAGGGCTAGATTTCTTAGTTTACAGCATCAGACAATTCTGAACCAGCTTTGAATTTGACCACTTTTTTTGCTTTGATTTTGATTGTAGCTCCGGTTTGTGGGTTTCTTCCTTCTCTGGCGCTTCTGGTAGAAACAGACCAAGAACCGAATCCAACCAAAGAAACACGTCCACCTTTTTTAAGTGCTCCTTCAACATTGCCTAAGAATGACTCAAGGGCTTTTTTAGCAGCTGCTTTTGAGATGCCTGCGTCAGCAGCGATGGCATCAATTAATTCTGTTTTGTTCATAATTTAATATTTAATGTTAGACTTTTCTTTTAACAAAATTATATGCTTTTTGCTATCATGCAAGTAAAATCAAGGGAAACAAGCGTTTTTGTTGATAACTTTAAGAAATTGTTAAAAACGCAGTGCAAATTGGGTTCAAATAAAGCTCGAATCGGGTTCAAACCGGTAGCCATTCAATAAATCTAGGCTTTTCAAAGGCTTTTTGCCGGGTAGTTGCAATACTGAAACCTGAATAATTCCATTTCCTGTGCCGACAAAGATTTCTTTTTTGCTCGTTTGAATGTTTCCCGGTTTCAAAGAAAGGTTTTGTTCGGTTAACGCTGTTTTGAGGATAGCCACACTCAATTGCTCACCTTTATTGTCTAAAATACTCCAAGCTTTTGGAAACGGATTGAGCCCTCTGACCAAATTGTGAATTTCTTTTGAAGACCGATTCCAATCGATACGGGTGTTTTCAATATTTAATTTAGGTGCAACTTTTGGAGGATTTTCCATGGATTGGACTTTGGTTTGAACGGAACCGGTTGCAATTTTCCGAAGTGTTTGCACAACCAATTCACCGCCTAATTCGGCCAAACGATCGTGAAGTTCACCCGCCGTTTCATCTGATAGGATGTTTGTTTCTAAGGAATCAATGATGTCTCCGGTGTCAATTCTATCGTCAATGACGAAAGTGGTCACCCCGGTTTTCTCTTCTCCGTTGATGACGGCCCAATTGATGGGTGCAGCACCGCGGTAATCCGGTAGGAGCGAAGCATGCAGGTTGAAAGTACCCAATCTTGGCATTTTCCAAACTTCTTTTGGAAGCATCCGAAAGGCAACAACCACGAACAAATCTGCCGAAAAGGAAGCAAGTTGGTTTAGAAATTCGATCGATTTCAACTTTTCAGGTTGCATCACCGGAATGTTTAGGCCGACGGCAAATTTTTTGATTGCACTCAAATGCATTTTTTGCCCGCGTCCGGAAGGCTTGTCCGGGACAGTTACCACGGCAACTACTTCAAAATTTTCTGAAAGAATGTGTTGCAGTATGTGAACGGCAAACTCAGGTGTACCCATAAATACGATTCGGATTTTCACGGACATGTCTATTGTTTTTAAGGGGTTTGAAGTAGATAGCAAAGGTCGTAAAAATATTTTGCTTATATATGATTGTGTCTTTGTACCTTAAAAAACAAAACCTATTTTTTAATTTTTTCTGCTAAAGCAATCGGTTTGATTATTTCACACACAGTATAATTTTCTCAAAAATAGCACAATAAACAGTTAGAATTTTAATTGATAGCATTTGGAACAGAAGAAAATTCACCTCCAATCTAAAGCACAAGGGCACATCAAGACATCTCGGCTTATTTTATTAAATTTGTCATTAAAACCATATTTTTTGAAATCAAAAAGAATAGTCATCACGGGCGGTCCCGGTACCGGAAAATCTTCTATTATGCAACAACTTGAAGCAGAGGGTGCTTGTTGTTTCCATGAAATATCCCGTCAGGTGACACTTGACGCGCGCAAGAACGGTGTCGAACAGCTTTTCTTGACCGACCCGATTTACTTTAGTCAAAAACTTTTGGAAGGACGCATCCGTCAGTTTAAAGAAGCCGAAAATGGAACCAAACCGCTCGTCTATTTTGACCGAGGCATACCGGATGTTAAAGCTTATTTAGACTTTTCGAAAACGCCTTGTCCGCCAATTTTTATCGAAGCAGGAAGGCAATATCGCTATGATTTAGTTTTTATGCTCCCACTTTGGGAAGAAATATATGTTTGCGACAACGAGCGATATGAAAGTTACTCCCAAGCAGGTGAAATTCACCACGCCTTGGTCACACATTACATTGAGCTGGGGTACAATCTCATTGAAATTCCGCCGGGTAGTGTAGCCAACAGAGCCTATTTTATCATCAACTACCTCAAGCCATTCTGATTTAATAAACCAATTTATGACTGCGTCGGAAATACTCAAAAAATATTGGGGGTTTGATGAATTTAGATATCCACAAGCACAAATCATCGAAACGGCAACATTCCTAAAAGACAGTTTGGTGCTCATGCCTACTGGTGGTGGAAAATCGGTTTGCTACCAAATTCCGGCACTCATGCAACCCGGGATTTGTTTGGTTGTATCGCCCTTGATTGCATTGATGACAGATCAAGTTAAAGCCTTGGAAAACAAAAATATAAAAGCAATTTCATTGGCGGGGAATATTCCCTATGACGAACTTGTCCGTTTGCTTGACAATACCCTTTTTGGTACTTATAAATTTGTCTATCTCTCACCCGAAAGACTGCGAAATGAGCTAGTGCTAGCATACATCAAGCAATTAAAAATAAATTTGATAGCCGTCGATGAAGCGCATTGTATTTCAGAATGGGGGCATGATTTCAGGCCTGCGTATAGGGAAATTTACCGGATTAGGGAATTGCATCCGCAAGTTCCTGTCATGGCACTCACCGCATCAGCAACCGCGCAAGTTGCAAAAGACATCTATCAAAACCTTCAACTTCGCAATGCGGAGGTTTTCAGCATCTCTTTCCGCAGAAAAAATATTGGCTACTGGACACAACAGACCGATGACAAGTTTGAAGGCTTGTGTAGGCATTTGGAAAATCTAAAAGATGCGGCAATCGTCTATGTTGGAAGCAGAAAAGACACGGTTCACACGGCACAATTTCTCAAGAAAAAAGGGTTTACTGCTGACTTTTTCCATGGTGGAATGGCCTTTCAAGAAAAAAATGAAAAACTTGACCAATGGATGAAAGGGAAAATACAAATAATCGTGGCTACCAATGCTTTCGGTATGGGAATCGACAAAGCCAACGTGCGATTGGTTGCCCATCTCAATATACCGGACAGCATCGAAAACTATTACCAAGAAGCAGGCAGAGCAGGCCGTGACGGAAAAGAATCGAGAGCGGTCATTCTATACAACGATGCGGACAAAGATCGGCTCTATCAGCAATTTTTAAGCGCATTACCCACAGTAGATGCTGTCAAATTGGTTTATCGAAAACTGTGCAACTATCTTCAAATAGGTTATGGTGACTGTCCCGAAACAATATTTTATCTCAATTTTAATAAATTCTGCCAACTGTTTGAATTACCACTCAGTTTGACTTTGAACTGCCTTAAAATTTTAGACAATCAAGCAGTCATCAATTTGAATTTGCAAGGCGAAAAAAAGACCACCATTCGATTCCTATGGAATACCGAATTGTTGTTAGATCATGCCGAATCCAATCCGAGAAGTGGAGAAATCATCAAGTTGGTGTTGAGAAATTACGCCGGAGTATTTGATGATGACATACCTATCAAGATGGATTTACTGTCAAAAAAATCTCGAATACCTGTTGAGGCTATACTAATAGAATTGACAAAATTAGACAAACAAGGTGTCGTAAAGTTTGAAGCGATAAACGCCGATATTTCCGTCTTGTTTATTGAACCACGTGAAGATGATTACACCATCAATCGGATAGCGGCATATATTCGCCAACAGCTTGATAACAAAACTATTAAAGCCAAAAAAATATGGAATTATGTTGTTGAAACCGACAAGTGCAAAAGCCGATTGATCAGTGCTTATTTCGGTGAAAAAACAAAAGAAAATTGCGGTATTTGTTCATTTTGTCAAGCTACAAAAGACCAGGCTCATTATAGCAAAAACAGGTTGCTGATTCATGAAAACATCATCGAATTGTTATCGGAGAAACCCTTGAGCTCAAAAAAGATAGCACAACATCTTGAAATACATGAAAACATCGCATTGCGAATGCTTAAAAATTTACTTTTGGAAAACTTGGTTAAGGTCAACGATAAAAATCAATTTGAGTTGATTGAAAGGCATTAAGTTTATTGGCTGCACCAATCATTGATCTCTAATCTTTAGTCCTATCGAAGCCCCTATTGCGTTGATAAGCTTGTAATTAGTGGGCTTTTTCTGATTTTATCAAAGGGGGTCAACAAGCGTTTCATTGTTGGCTCTGTGAGCCCAACGAAACGATGGGTGTTGATAGTGGGTTTTGTTTTTATGCGCTTTTGGGTTGATGTAAAGCAGTAAATAGTCAAAAATATAAATAAAAAACCGTTAAAAATTAAATTAAAAGTATGATTATAAGTTTGTATTAAAGGTATGTCTAACGCACTTTTAAACACCTGCCCGACTTTGTCATTCAGATGGGTATTATTAATTGGGCTAAAGCTCTAAACATAGTAAAAACTTACACTTCCATTTCCATCATCATCAAGATTTATGTTCTATGCCTGAAACAGAAAATAACTTCAGGATGGTGGTACATGTTAAAGCCGTCAAAGAGGAGATTCAAGAGAATCGAAATCGAGATAAATTTTCTAAAGAGCAGTTTCATAAGATTAGGCAACCTACCGAGTCGTTCTTGAATTGGCTTAGTGAAAATTAAATATTCAGAAAGTCTGTAATCTAAGATTGAGCAAAGGCATGATGATCGCTGCTTTTGGGAATACAGGCTGAGCCTTTATAGATTAGATTTTTTAATCCTTGATTTGCATAGATTAATCAATTTCACTTTAAGTTTAAAAACCGGCGATTTATCCGATTTTTTTGTTTTGATACTCTAATCAAAACCCATTAACTTTGGCCCTATGGAAAACAATTTGACACAGGCATTCAAAGGGGTTTTTGAAACCGATTTGCTGAGCGAAATAGAGAAACATGGCAAATTGATTCAATTTTCTGAAGGTGACATCATCATCGATATCGGTCAGCGCGTCACACAAATGCCACTGCTGATAGAAGGGGTCATCAAGATACTTCGGGAAGATGAAAACGGAGACGAACTCTTGTTGTATTATCTCGAAAGAGGCGACACCTGCGCTATGTCTATGAATTGTTGTATGGGTAGTAGCAAAAGTGAAATAAGAGCTACAGCCGAAACGGAAGGAAAATTATTGCTTATTCCAATAGAAAAAATGGAACTTTGGTTAGGGCAATTCGGGAGTTGGCGAAGGTTTGTTTTTGACAATTACAACATTCGGTTACACGAAATGTTGGAGGCCATAGACAATTTGGCTTTTATGAATTTGGAAGAAAGAATTTTAAAACACATAGCTGATAAGGCTGAGGTGACACAGTCTCTAGAATTAAAATCTACACACAACGAAATAGCAGCCGAATTGCACACTTCACGCGTTGTGGTATCGCGATTGTTGAAGGCATTAGAAAAAAAAGGAAAAATCAAATTGTTTCGCAATCGGATTGAAGTGAAAAAAAGTTAAAAAGGTGATGTCAATATTTTACTTTCATTACGTCTATAATAGGCTAAAACGAATATCTTATGAAATCTTTATTATTTTATTTTCTTTTTTTTGTCAGTTATATTTCAACAGCACAAATTCAATTATTAGGGGTCGATGATTTTAAAAAAATTGAAGGAAATAAAAATGTTCTCATCGTAGATGTCCGCACGCCTTACGAATACAATTCCGGCCACATTCAAGGTGCCATCAACATCGATTATTACGCCACAAACTTTAAAACGAAACTCAGCAAATTAGATCACACGTATCCCATCTATATATACTGTCATTCCGGTGTTCGAAGTGCAAAAGCGGCACATACTTTAAAATCACTGAACTTTTCAAAAATATATGACCTCGACGGGGGTATTGTAGCTTGGAAAAAAGCGGGTTATAAAACCGTTCGTTAGTATTTCTATTTTTTTTTTTAAAACACATGACTATTTAATAGAAATTGTTTAATTTTGCGACTCGAAAAAAGTAACACATCATGAAAAAAGGAATACATCCGGAAAATTACAGATTAGTCGCGTTTAAAGACATGTCTAACGAAGATATTTTTATTGCCAAATCTACTGTTGAAACACGCGAACAAATTGATTTCGAGGGTGCTACTTATCCTTTGGTTAAATTAGAAATTTCCAGGACTTCGCATCCGTACTACACCGGAAAAGCCAAATTGGTTGATACAGCCGGTAGAATAGACAAGTTCAAGAATAGATACTCAAAATTCAGCAAATAGTTTTTTGCTGTTTTTTAAAATCATAGAAAAACCTACCTAAGTTGTGTGGGTTTTTTTATGGCAAATTGTGAAGGAATGATAAAAATCAAGAAACTCGCTTGATATGCGCACCTAAAGCCCGTAATCTCCCGACAATATCTTCATACCCTCTGTCAATCTGTTCGATGTTGTGAATGGTGCTGGTGCCTTTTGCAGACAAGGCCGCAATCAACAAAGCAACCCCGGCTCTGATATCCGGTGACGACATGGTGGTTGCTTTGAGTTGAGATTCAAAATTGTGGCCAATCACGGTGGCTCTGTGCGGGTCACACAAGATTATTTTTGCCCCCATGTCGATTAATTTATCGACAAAGAACAAACGGCTTTCAAACATTTTTTGATGCACCAATAAACTGCCTTTGGCTTGGGTAGCAACAACCAATATGATGCTGAGCAAATCGGGTGTGAATCCGGGCCATGGTGCATCAGATATGGTCAAAATGGAGCCGTCTATGTAATTTTGGATCTTGTAACGTTTTTGTTTGGGGATATAGATGTCGTCACCTGCTTTTTCTAATACAATCCCCAATTTTCTAAACGTATTCGGAATCAACCCGAGGTTTTCCCAACTCACGTCTTTGATGGTGATTTCGCTTCTTGTCATGGCGGCAAGCCCAATCCAACTGCCAATTTCAATCATATCTGGCAACAAACGATGATTACAACCGTGTAGTTTCTCTACACCTTCTATGGTAAGCAGATTTGAACCTACACCGGATATTTTTGCTCCCATGTTGTTCAACATTTTGCACAACTGCTGCAAATAGGGTTCGCAAGCTGCATTGTATATCGTGGTTGTTCCTTTTGCCAAAACAGCGGCCATCACGATGTTTGCCGTTCCTGTCACAGAAGCTTCATCGAGCAACATATCAGCCCCTTTCAACTTTTTGGCTTCCACACCGTAAAAGTGTTCTTCTTTGTTATAACGAAACGATGCACCTAATTTGATAAATCCTTCAAAATGGGTATCCAACCTTCTTCTGCCAATCTTGTCACCGCCGGGTTTGGGAATATATCCTTTTCCAAAACGCGACAAAAGCGGGCCAACGATCATGATAGAACCCCGCAGGGAACTACCTTCTTTCTTAAATTGATCGGATTGAAGGTATTCTATATTTACAGAATCTGCTTTAAATGAATACGTGCCTTTTTTAATTTTTGAAACTTTAACCCCTAAATTTTGAAGTAATACAATCAGTTTATTTACATCAATAATATCGGGTATGTTACTGATATTTACTGTGTCGGAAGTCAGTAAAGTGGCACATAATATTTGAAGTGCCTCGTTTTTTGCACCTTGTGGTGTTATGGAGCCTGAAAGCTGGTGGCCGCCTTCTATGACAAATGTTTCCATAAAAGATTAATATCTGGATTTCTTTACTTTGCCGGTGTGAAATTTTTTCTTGGGGGCATTCTTAGTAACATCCATTGGGAATTTTTTGGTCAATCGGATGAGTTCATTTGAATCGATAAGTGTTTCTCCTTTGTTGGTTAAGTCAATTTTCCCTTCCGAAATGCTTTTGAGATGTTCAAAAATAACTTGGTCATCTACCGTGTCTTTGTTCCAACTTAGAAAAGATTTTTTCATCTGGGTAGCAATACTCAGTGCAATGGCTTCTTTCATCGGGCCTTCTTGCCAGGTATTGACAACTTCAATCATCGCCTGAATATTGTTGCCGTAGAAACGGAATTTGTTGTAAGTTTTAGGGTAGGAGAGTGGCTCCGGTTTTTCTGCCAACAGTTCCGGTGAAGGTTTTGGAAACGGAGAATCTACATCCAATCTGAAATTGGAAATTATAAAAAGCTGATCCCAAAGTTTGTGCTGAAAATCGGGTACATCACGCAGGTGAGGGTTGAGGTTGCCCATCACACCAATGATTGCTTTGGTAACTTTGTTGCGCTCTTCTTTGTTTTCAATACTCACTGCGTAATCTACCATGTTTTGAATATGACGGCCATACTCGGGAATAATCATTTGCGGTCTTTGGGTGTTGTATTCGAGTTGTAAGGTCAAAATATAGGTTTTTAATTGTTATTTTTTTGCTAAGATACTATTTAAGATTTGGATTTTTAGTTCAACTGCATTTTAATCACTTTCAAAAATTACAACAATATGACTTCGCCAAGCGAAGCTACCAATTTATATCTTTCAATGATTTTGCCTGCATTTTCCATGATTACATTCACCGATACACTTGTGTAATTTCCTTTTTTTGAAACGCGGGTGTCGATAACAGCTCCCATATTGTCGAAAAAGGACACGATTTTTTGAATCTTCGTTGGATCAGTTTTTAAAATAAATTTAAAAAGGTATTTGTTGGGCCATTCGGAAGTGCTTTCTAATTCCGTTTTCAGTCTGTTATAGAAAACTTCCGGCGATTCATGCTCTTCCATTTTATACTATAAGTGTTTCGATGTTGCAAAGATAATTAATCGTTTGAGATTGCGGCTTGTTTCCCAAAATTTGTCGTTCGATGAAATATTTGCTTTAATTAATTTAAAAAATAGTTTGGCGATTAAAGAATTGTAAATTTGAACGTTAAACAAAAATAAAACCGGATAAGTTATGGGTATCATACTTTTTTTGGTTGCAATCTTACTGAGTGCAATCAGCCTGCCGATTGGATTTTCATATTTTATTTTGAAATGTATCACGACCTTTCAATTTAAAAAATTTGGCATCCGCTTCAATCAATATTTTCTGAAAGTGGCTGTTTCAATCGATCAGATGGGCAATGTAGCAATGCAAGAGCTGTTTAATGATTGGCTCATCAAAAACAGGGAGTATCCTTTTGGCAATGAAGATGAAACCATCTCGAGTGTAATTGGGAAAAATCTCAAATACGGAAACCTAACCTCTTTGGGAAAAGCCTTAAACGCGATTTTAAATTTTTTAGACCCAAACCATTCGCTCAACTCAATAGAATACTTGACTGAATTAAAAAAAGCTGAATAGTGCGAGTCCGTAAATAGCAAAACGCAAAAACCGGAAGAGCGCAAAACGCAGGTATAATCTATGCGGATAACCGATAAACCCGGCTACCAAACTTGCCGGTGAAAAAGGCAAAGGCAACAAAGCACCAACGACAATCAAAAATCCGCCCCATCGGCGCGTATTCCGTATCGACTCGGCAAAACGGGTGTCCATCTTAGTTTTTACACTTGGGATGGAAGCTATGCCGACCCCTTCCCAATAAGAAATGATGCCGCCTAAATAGGATAAGACTGCCAAAATGGATAAAATCAAAAACGGGTTGGATTGAAATTCAGCCCAAGCGATAAATATGTCGGGTGGTATCAGTCCAAGCACAGATTCGGAAAGAAAAAATATTAACAAGATGGTTTTTTCCGAAAAATTATCGGTGATAAATGACAGCCCTTCTTTCACGTCAAAAACATATCGATCAAAAAGTATCAATGAAACAACTATCCCCACGATGGGCCAGATTGATTTTTTGATATTTTCGTTTAGATATTTGTAAAAACCCGTATATGAGTAGTAGTTGTGAAGCGATTTCAGGTTTCGCTTTTTTGGTTTTCTCGGTTTAGATTTCATGGTACTACTGCGCATTCATCATCTCGCAAATTTACAGGATGTAATATTATATGAACCTACAATTTGTTAAATTATAACAAAACATTGGGTTTTGGGAAAAACTGTAGATTGATTCGATTTACAGTTGGTAAAATGTAAAGAAATCTTTGTTGCTGAAATTCATTTTTTTAAACCAATCAAAGCCTCAACAGCCAATCCATAACCGCTGAGGCCGAAACCTAAAATAACACCTGCCGCGTTTGGAGAGATATAGGATTGATGCCGAAAGTTTTCTCTTGAAAAAGTATTGGAAATGTGTACTTCCACCACCGGGCTGGGTACTGCCTTGACCGCATCGCCGATACCGACCGAAGTATGTGTGTAGGCAGCTGCATTTAGGATTATTCCCCATTGTGAAAACCCGTATTGTTGGATGGCACCAATTAATTCACCCTCTACATTCGATTGGAAATAATCAAAATGTATATCCGGATATTTATTTTTTAATTGTGCTAAGCAGTCTTCAAATGTGGTGCTTCCGTATATTTCGGGTTCGCGTTTTCCCAACAAATTTAAGTTAGGACCGTTGATGATTACAATGTTTAACTGACTCATTTTATAAAAGTAATTTGTTATTCGTGGCTTCGGCTTCGCTCAGCCACCGGATTCAGCCTCGATAGTTGGGTAGCCAGCCACCGAATTTGTAATAATTGCTGTTTGTTAATTGTAATTTGTAATTTGCTATTTTATTTATTTAAAGCAGTAAATTTATCAAAAAAAACAGCCACAACCTTTACACATCACAAAAATAGCCGATTAATCCATGAAATGGGAACAAGCGCTTAAAGATTTTCAAGATTATTTGACACTCGAAAGAAATCTTTCGAAACACTCGATACTAAATTACAGTTTTGATGTAGAGAAATTGATTAAATATTTGGTAGTCAATCAGGTTGAATCTACACCCGACAAGATAGACGCAGACACAATCAACGAATTTATTTATCGTGTGTCCGCCGAGTTAAATCCGCGATCGCAAGCGCGATTGATATCCGGGCTCAAAGGGTTTTTTGATTATTTGATTTTTGAAAATTACCGAAATGATAACCCATTGGAATGGGTAGAATCTCCTAAAATAGGCAGAAAATTACCGGATACGCTTTCCGTAGATGAAATAGACAGGCTGATTGGTGCCATAGACATCAGCACACACGAAGGAGGCCGCAACCGTGCCATTCTCGAAACCCTTTACGGTTGTGGGCTTCGCGTGTCTGAGCTTGTCAACCTCAAGCGTTCCGATTTGTTTCTGAAAGAAGAAATGCTAAAAGTTACCGGTAAAGGAAACAAACAACGTTGGGTGCCGTTGGCGGCACATACCTCCGGAATTATTCAATATTATTTGACTTATAATCGACCCAATTTCCCTGTCATTCCAGAATTTGAAGATGCACTTTTTCTCAACAGAAGAGGAAAAAAGCTAAGTCGGGCGATGATTTTTACCATCATCAAGCAATTGTCGGTCGCAATCGGGCTTCACAAAACCATCAGTCCGCACACCCTGCGCCATTCGTTTGCAACACATTTGCTCGAAAACGGAGCAGACTTGAGGTCAATTCAGCTGATGTTGGGGCATGAAAGCATCACCACGACCGAAATTTATTTACATTTACAATCTGCCCATTTGGCGGAGGTATTGAACAAGTATCATCCGAGGCAGAA
>PFUR01000073.1 GCA_002790195.1 Flavobacteriales bacterium CG_4_9_14_3_um_filter_40_17 | reverse complement strand
TATCAGTCTGAAATAGGCTCATCAAATCATCAGCTCATCGGATCATCGGATCATCAAATTTGGACCTGCTCCATGCATCCGCAAATCCGCATGCACGAACCCGGCCAATGCCCGATTTGCGGGATGGATTTGATTCCGGCAGAAGGTGTTACAACAGATGAAAACCCGATGGCTTTGGAAATGACTGAAAACGCCATGAAACTGGCCAACATCCAAACGACGGTAGTCGGAAACACAAACCCATCAGGCGTTCGAGAAGTGCGCCTCAATGGAAAAGTGCAAGCCGACGAACGAAAAGTATATGTGCAATCATCCCACATTCCGGGGCGTATCGAGCAGTTGCAGGTCAACTTTACCGGCGAACCGGTTTCCCGCGGCAAAGTTTTGGCGATGGTGTATTCGCCCGAATTGGTGACGGCACAGCAAGAACTTTTGCAAGCACAAAAAATCAAAAGCGAGCAACCCGAATTGTTCAATGCTGCCAAAAACAAGCTCAAAAACTGGAAACTGTCAGAAGCGCAAATCAACCGCATTTTAGAAAACGGCAAACCCATCGAGCGTTTTCCCATCTTGTCGGATGTCAACGGCATTGCCGTGGAGAAAAAAGTGAATTTGGGCGATTATGTACAACGTGGCACACCTGTGTATGAAATCGCCGATTTGTCGAGTGTGTGGGTGCAGTTTGAAGTCTATGAAAGCGATTTGGCTTGGGTGAAAGTAGGCGACAAAGTTTCTTACAGCCTTTCCTCGATTCCCGGTGAAAAATTTGAAGGCGTTATCTCTTTTGTCGATCCGGTGATTGACCCGCAAACACGGGTGGCTTTGGCTCGGGTGGAAGTGAAAAACCCGAAAGGCATTTTGAAACCCGAAATGTTTGCGACCGGAATCGTCAAAAATGAACTAAAAACTTCTACGGCTGAAGCATTATCCGTTCCAAAATCGGCGGTGATGTGGACGGGCGAACGCTCGGTGGTGTATGTAAAAACCCAAACGGACACCAAAGTGTATTTCGCCTTGCGTGAAGTGACTTTGGGAGCGTCTTTGGGCGATGCTTACGAGGTGAAGTCAGGGTTGGAAAACGGTGAAGAGATAGTCACCTACGGAACATTTACGGTAGATGCCGCGGCACAATTGGCAGGCAAACCCAGCATGATGCGCCCCGAAGGTGGTGCGGCCATGACCGGGCACAACCACGGGGGGATGGATATGGACGCTAAACCAAGCGGAGAAAAAACATCGAGCGAGACGACTGTCAAGACAAATACGTTGTCTAAAGAAGCCAAAGCCGCGGTTGAGAAATTAATCAACCAATATTTGCTGCTGAAAAACACTTTGGTAGAAGATAATTTTGCCGAGGCAGACAAACAGGTCAAGGCTTTGCAAAAAGCCTTTTCGGAAACCCCTATGGGTTTGTTTACGGGTGACAGCCACAACAAATGGATGGATTATCAAAAGCGGATGCAGGCGCAGGCCACGCAATTTTTACAAACCAAAAGTATAGACGAAGCCCGTGCGGTTTTTATCGAACTGTCCAATATCATGATAGAAATGACCCACAATTTTGGACCGTTTGAGCAAACTTTTTACGTGCAATATTGCCCGATGGCCAACCAAAACAAGGGTGCGGAATGGCTTAGTGCTTCCAAAACTGTTGAAAATCCGTATTACGGAGCCAGGATGTTGGGCTGTGGGGAAGTTACAAAGACCATTCAGTGATTTTTAGCAGTGTTTAGAATGAACGCCAAATTTCTATTTGGATAAACTAATTCTACGACCTATTTATATCTGAAGTTCAAGACCTCACAGGTTTTTGAAACCTGTGAGGTCTTTTTTTTTAACTCATCGCCAAACAAAGAAACTGATTCAAGAATGGCAACCGATCCGTTTAGCGGCAAGCCGGTGGACAAATCGGAGGCTTACATCGTGCTGAAAAAAGCGAGTGGCGAAGTGGCTTATTTTGAGTCTGAAGCCAATTACCATGCTTTTGTTAAATGAGTTAACCTCCACCAAACCGCAACAGCCCCATCTTTAAGACAGAGCCATTGCGATGACTACAAAGGCGATAAAAGCCAAGACGGGTAAGCACCCCATTCTTTTATTAGACATTGACAGGATGTTTACTGTTTTATAAATTTGGCGTTTTTGATGCCTTTATCTGTTTTGAGTTTGATAAGATACATACCACTTGCCAGGTTGGACAACTCAATGCCATTAGTAGGCAAACGGTTTCCGGAGCGAATGATTTGACCGTTGATGTTGTAAATCTCAAATCCTTCAATGATAAGCCCATTGTTTACAGCAATGTTGAGCACATTTTGCACCGGGTTGGGGTACAGTTTTAGACTCTTCTCTGCACTGAAATCTTCAAGGCTAAGAGTAGTGTTGGTATTCTCATACCAAGCAATTTTATCGTCACTACTAGAAGCCGACAAGACATCCATATCACCATCTCCGTCTATATCGGCAGCATAGACGCTACGCGCTCTATCTGCTGCTGTGCTGATGATTTGTTGCGTACCAAAACCTCCTGCGCCGTCATTTTCATACCAAGCAATTTTGCCGTCATTAAAAGAAGCCGAGAGCACATCCAAATCTCCATCGCCGTCTAAGTCGGTGGCAAATACACTTTGCGCACCATCAGCCAAGTTACTGATGACTTGTTGCACACCAAAATTCCCTGCACCATCGTTTTCATACCAAGCAATTTTATCGTCATTAAAAGAAGCCGAGAGCACATCCAAATCTCCATCGCCGTCTAAGTCGGTGGCAAATACACTTCGCGCACCAACAGCCAAGTTACTGATGACTTGTTGCACACCAAAATTCCCTGCACTATCGTTTTCATACCAAGCAATTTTACCGTCACTACTAGAAGCCGAGAGCACATCCATATCACCATCGCTGTCTATATCTGCTGCATATACACCAAATGCAAAACTTGCTATTGTACTAATAATTTGATCTGGACTAAAAGTGCCTGTGCCATCGTTTTCGTACCAAGCAATTTTGTCGTCATTTAAAGAAGCCGAGAGTACATCTATATCGCCATCGCCATCTATATCGGCGGCATAAACACTAGATGCGCCATCTGCTGCATTACTGATGATTTGCTGGGCACCAAAGTTTCCTGAGCCGTCATTGGCATACCAAGCAATTTTGTCGTCAAGTTGAGAAGCTGAGAGCACGTCCAAATCGCCATCGCCATCTATATCAGCGGCATAGACACTTAGAGCACCATCTGCTGTTGTGCTGATGACTTGTTGCTCTCCAAAACTACCGTTACCGTCATTCTCATACCAAGCAATTTTGTCGTCAAGTTGAGAAGCTGAGAGCACGTCCAAATCGCCATCGCCGTCTATGTCGGCAGAAAAAACACTTCGTGCGCTATTTGCTGAAGTACTGATGATACTTTGCCCGTTCACAAACTGCCCAGGACTGTCTGGGCTTACCGTTGTGGTAAAACTAAACACGGTGGCATTATTGATTCCTAAACTGGCAGTTACTGAAACCGTGATGGTTTCACCGGGTTTGAAGTTGTTGGTAGGGTCAAAGGTAATTTCTGTGGTATCACCACCGCTAAAAGCACCTGCTATGGTACCGGTTTGTGAGCCTTGTACCAAAATATTATTGGCGTTTACATTGGCATTGGCTACCGCGCCATCGAATGTTAGCACGATATTAGTGTCTAATGCAACGTTTGTAGCGTTGGCGGTGGGTGAAGTAGCTGTTACTTGTGTAGCAGATGCTGTTTGATTTTCAAATGGACCTCTGTCTATAATGGAATTAAAAATTCTTGGATTTCCATCTAGGTCTAGTGTTTGGTTGTTTACCGCATTTTGTCCTGAGTTAATTGCAGGCGAACCGAAGCTTAAGCGAAAATTACCATTGAGTTCATCAACAAATAACGGGTTTGAGTTTAAGTTTCCATTGGTAACATTTACAAAATTTTGAATGGTGTTGTTTTGAATGCTCACCGTGCCGCCTTGTATTCTCACTTGATTGGTGTTTAAGCTTTCGTTAGCTGTGTTTGCCCAAAAAATACTATTGACAATTTGAGAACCCGCAGTAACATTATCCATACGAATACCGCCACCACCACTTGTACCACTACCCGTAGTTGTGTTTCCATAAAAAGTGGAGTTGATGATTTTGCTAACATTGGGTGTGCTTGTTAACGTGAAACTGCTTATACCCGGAAGACTGTTAGCACTGTTTTGATAAAATAGACTATTTGTAACGGTAAGTGCAACTGCGCCGGTTCCTCCATCTCTTGAAATATTTCTAATGGCTCCGCCAATGTTGCTGGTATTGCTTATGAAAGAACAATTAATTAATTCCATATTTGCAATACCATTTGTAGTAATGCCATTGAAAATTGCACCGCCAAAACCAAATGAAGAAGTTGTTTGATTGGAAATAAATTGGCAACCCAAGAAAGACATTTCGGCTATTCCGCCATTAGATGCGGAATTATAAATAGCACCTCCTTCAGTTATTGCTTGGTTATTTTGAAAAATGCAATTGCGTATCACCGGGCTTGAACTGTTTCCTGCTCCGCTAACCACATTGAGCCAAGCGCCACCTCTTTGTCCGGTTGTTGTAATTATAGTTGCTGCGCCGTTTTCTATTATAAAGCCATCTAAAACCGTATTGCTTGACACATTTATTGTTGTAATAACGTGAGCCGAATTATCGGCAGATCCAGATGCACCAATTTCGCCATTTAAACGAGTAGGAAATGCCACCCAATCTCTAGATGCCAAATTGCCGCCACCTGAGGGAAAACCGCCTAAAACAAGTACATCTGTGGGCAACACAAAAGAAGCGTTTCGATTGTTTGGTATTTGTGAATTGCCTTGGTCTGGCGCATAGCTTCCTTGCGCTACCCATATTTCATTAATGGGACCGCAAGTATTGGCGTGAAAATCTAATGCATCTTGCAGACTGGTAAACGCATTTGCCCAAGATTCGCCAGACTCAACGCCGCTTGCGTTGGATTGGTCTACATAAATTATGCCGTCGGTAATGGTTGGGCAATTAAAAGAGCCCTGCTCATAAGCGCCTAAATCTACCAAACCGTCAACGGCTCTTAGATTTCCATCGAGGTCTAGTGGCGAAGTTATGTAGGGGTTGTTTCCTGCATTTATAGCGGGAGAACCGGGAAGAAGTCTGAAATTTCCGTTTGCTGCATCTACAAACATAGGGTCTGCTGTTAGGATATTGGTACCTGAAGCAAAACCACCTTGTATGATATTGAAATCTACGGTTCCGCTAAAAGTCCCGAAATTTGTAGTGTTACCCCATAAAATATTATTGAAAACCAATACGGTGCTAGTGCCAAAATTTTGAATACCACCGCCATTATTCACAATGGTATTATTCTCTAACCTTAGCGTGGCAGTGTTGTCTCCATCTATAACAACCCCTGTGTTATTAGCTATTAGAGAATTTGATATTTTTGGAGATCCGCTTGAACTGAACCTAATGATTCTGCCGGCATTATTATTTGTAATAATACAACGGTTTACTATTGCCGAGGAGGAGAGGAATCCTATGGTGCCATCAAAACCACTTCCGCCACCATTATTATTGAAAAGGCAATCTTCTACGGTAGCATTGGTACTTTGAAGATAAACACCGTTGCCACCTACTCCGGAAGCACTATTGTTTGTAAAAGTACAACCACTAATAAAGGGCTGTGCACCAGAAGCCAAATCATAAATACCTATTCCGCCACCGCTACTGCCTGCCGTATTACCATTGAAAACAGAATTTATAATGCGCACATCGTTGGCCTTATCTACACGAATGGCCGCGCCAAATTGTGCTGTATTTCCTGTAAATGTGCAGTCTTCTACTTCTATGCCCTTTACAAAACCGGCTCCGGTAGCTGTTTCTATTGTTATGGCTCCCCCTTCGCGGCCGGGAGCTGCATTATTTGTGAAAGTACAACCAACAAACCTTGCTGAATTTGCAGTTCTTAATCTAGACCAAATGGCACCGCCATTACCTGGACTTTCAATACTGTTGTTCGTAAAATTACTGTTTGTAATTGTTGAAAATCCGGCATCAATGTATATAGCCCCTCCAAATCTACCCGTATTGTTATTGAAGTTTGTATTGTTTATGGTAACTCTATTACTCAATTTAATTGCACCACCGTTAAAACTAGTGTTGTTATTAAAATGAGAATTGTCTATATTTACTATTCCACCGTTAGTTGTAAACGAGTCTGTCATTCTGATGGCACCTCCACCACTACTGGCGGCGTTGTTTTGAAAAGTACACTGGTTAAAGTTAATCTCGTAACCCGAAGAGGTGCTTATGAATACTGCGCCACCTTCATTGTTGGGAAAAGCGGCATCTGCATTTCCATTTATAATAGAAACTCCATCTATAGTAGCTGTAATGGCACCAATTGTTACTACGTGTATGCTGTAGTTTGCTGCCACTGCATCTTGACGTATATCGCCATTGAGTATAGTTGGAAAGGCATTTATATCTCTTAGCCCTGTAGCGGCATTATAACCCCCCAATATTGTTACTCCGTTAGGAATTACAAAAGTGGCATTTCTGCTGTCTTGGGTTGCTCCTGCACCTAAATCGGGATAGTAATTGCCTTGTGCAATTCTAATTTCGTTGCCCGAAGTTGCTGCAGTAATGGCATCGTTTAAATGGTTGTAGGCATTTGCCCAAGATGATCCGTTGTTTGCACCCGTTGCATTTACGTTTACAAAAATTTGCGCACTACTTAATTGAACAAAAATAAGAAGTACTACTAGGGATAGTTTTTTTTTCATTTTGGTGGTTTTTATAATTGCAAGGTATTGTTATTATTAGTTTAAAAAAATACGTACACCTACGTATTAAAATATTTAGGGTTTTTATTTATCCAAAGCAACAAAGCGTTTTGAGTAGATTTTATACCAAGTTTATCAATCATGTTACTTCGGTGTTTTTCTACCGTGCGCACAGAACAGCCTCTTTCCATAGCAATCTCGCCTGAAGTAAATCCTTCTTTTATTTTTTGAAGGATTTCTTTTTCTATTTTACTTAATGCTTTGATGCCTTGCACGATTAGTTAAGTAACAGTTTTTATGAATGTATAAAACTAACGTGTTAGTTTTTTGTATAAAATACGTACACCTACGTATTGAAGAGTTCGGGGTGATCTTTTACCCATAGCAAGAGTGCGTTTTGGGTGGATTTGATGCCGAGTTTTTTGATGATGTTGCTGCGGTGTTTTTCTACGGTACGTTTTGAAACAAACAGCAGATTAGATATTTCGGCAGATGATTTGTCTGAGGCTAAATGTTTTAGAATTTTTATCTCAGTAGTCGTAAGTGATTTGGGAAGTCTTGTAGCTGTTTGAATATGGATGTTTTCTGAGATTTTTTGGCTGACATAAGTGTTGTTTTGCAGCACTTCGGTTATGCAGCGTTCCAACTCGTTTAAGGCATCGTCTTTTAAAATATAACCTTGTATGGTATGACCGATTTCTTTTAGGATGGCTTCTTGTTTGTGTAGCGTAAGGATGATAATTTTAGCGGGCAATGCTTTCGCCTGACAGGCTTTAGCAACTTCCAACCCGTTTAGTTTGGGCATATCAAAATCTAAAATAGCCAAATCGGGTTGGTGTTTTACGATGGCATTGTATGCCTGATTACCGTCGGAAGCGACTTCGCATATGGTAAAGTTTTTTTGCTTTAAAATATGCGCGATGCCTGCCAGCAAAAGCGGATGATCGTCTGCCAAAACCAAGGTGGTGTTCATTTTTTGTTTACTTTTAGTATCACGGTAGTACCTTTGCCTATCTCAGATTCAATCTGAAAATGTGCGCGAATATATTGCGCGCGTTCTTGTAAAGATTTAAGACCCAAACCCGATGCCGATGCTAATTTTTGTACGACTAAAAATCCTTTGCCATTGTCTTTGAGCTCAAAAATTAATTGTTCTTTTTTTCTTTTAGCTGTTAATTTACAAGCAGTTGCTTCGGCATGTTTTTCCACATTGGCCACACATTCTTGCAGAATTCTAAACACGATAAGTTCGGCTTCTTTAGAGATGTGCCCATCAATATTGCCGAGCTGGCAACTGTAAAAAACAGTTGAACTGCGTTGAAAAGCATCTATCAAATTGTTTAGGTAATTTTTCAAACCTAATTTTTCAAACTGAAAAGGGTGCATCAAATGCGACATGTTTCGTACCTCATTCAGCGTGGTTTCCAATAAATTCAGTTGCTCATTTTTGTCAGTATTTTCGAGTTGGGCATTCATCTGTAACAAGAGTAATTTTTGTCCGATATTGTCGTGCAGCTCTTTTGAAATGCGAATGCGTTCGGCTTCTTGCGCACGTATCATCTGAGTGGCATATTTAGCCTTCAAAAGGTGTTTTTTTCTTCTTTCAAAATAGATGATAGTGCCAATAGCCAAAACGCCCAAGCTCATCAAGAGGTAAAACCAAACCGTTTCATAAAAAAATTGGTTGGCTACAATTTGAAGGCTCAGCGGTTCGCCGATAATTTCATTTAGCGAGTTGAGGGCTTCTATCTGTAGCGTATAGTCACCGGATGGCAAATTAAAAAGATCGATTTCTGTTTTGTTTTGCAGGTTTATCCAAGGTTGTTCATTCAATCGGTATCTGTAGGAAACCTTGTCGTGATTGAGGATGCCAAAAAGGGCAAAAGACAAACGAAGGTTTTTGTTGTTGGGCGGAATATTCAGTTCTTGGATATTTTTAATTTTTTCCGGAGCATTGATACTTTGATTTGGATTGTTTTGGTTGGCATAATCGAGTGAAACAAATCGCAGAGCGGCTTCTAAATTACTTTTTTTGATTTCATCCGGATGAAAATAATTCAGTCCTTTGAGCGTACCCACCAAAAAGTGGCCGTCGCGAGTTTTGAGTGCGCTGTAGCGGTTGGCTTCGTAGAACGACAAGCCGTCCGTTTCTGAATATCTGATGCTGCTGTTTTTGGCAGGATTGAAGGCGACAATGCCTCTAAAAGTGTTCAACCAAATCCGATCTTTATCGTCAAACAGTATAGTGGCAATGCTCGAAGCCAACGGGTCGTCGTACAATATAGAAAATGCCTTCGATTGGGTGTCAAATTGATAGAGTTTACCGGACTGACTGCCCAACAAAAGGCCAAATGTTGGGTGGTAGGCAATAGACAATAAAAAATGGTCTCCTGCCTGATTACCGGGTTTATAATACTGTAAGTCTTTACCGTTATAGATGAGCAAACCCTCTTTGCAGGCTATGTATAAGTCTTGCCCTACTTTTATGATGGCTTGCATATCATAATCGGGCGTTTCTACTAAGACTGTGTGTTCGCCAGTTTTTTTATCAAAGCGCATGAGCGCATAGCGCAGCGTGCCGTAATAGATGTAGCGTTCGTCTTCTATCATAGTTGCCACCGGAAAATGTATGTACGTAGAAATGGTTTTGGTTTGATTATTAATGTGAATAATCCCCTTATCATAATTGCTCCAAAAGCCATTTTCAGTCTCAAAAATACCGCGATTTAGGGTAGGCAAATAAGGGTTTCCGTTTAAGGTGAGTTCGTATTTTTGAGTTGTTTTGGTTTCTAAATTAAGCATGTACCAACCCGAAAATTCTGTGGCAACCAATACTTCTCTCTCATTCAATTGCAACAAGCCGCGGATACTCATGTTCTCTAAAAAAGTCTGAATAGGTTTGCGCTCAAAATGATAATGGTAGAGTGTTCCGGACTCTCCCAAAATCAATTCTTTTGTCAAATATCTTGAAGCTACCGGGCTGAATTGAAAACTTTTTTTATCAATAGCAATGGTTTTTTTGGATGGCAGATAATCTATGGTCGCTTCAATCCCGGAGTCTCGCATAGTTTGCGAGAAGGTATAGCCTAAAGGGTCTGTATAAATTCTTTTTTCTTCAAACACATCCCATTGATTTGAATCTTCTGCGTTTAACACATGAGTCTTTTTCCAAAAACCGGTTGCCGGATTAAAGACATAATAACCGGGCAATTCAATAAACTGGATGTAAGTAACATCTTCTCGCTTAAACCAAGTGCTGATGTGCAATTTATAATCTAGGGTTTTGTCGGTTATGCCCAAGTCTGAAAGTTTCACGGTCTCTATTCGTTTGCCGTCATTTCGATACCAATACACACCGTTTCGGTCCTCTAATAAAAAGCTGTCGTCAAAGTCTATGAAATTTGTAAACATCGGGTTTGAAGAGGTTTCAATATCTGACAAAAAAGTAAACGTCAAATCTTTGTCTAACCGAAACAATTTCGTGCTTGCAGCGTTGGTTATAAATACCATATGACTTTCCTTGTGTGGGAAAATTGAGATTTTAACGGCATCATCAAAGACATCTGCGTCTATACGGTTAAAGACCAAAGTGTTTGGATCGAAAAGAAAGACTTCGGCTTTAGTGTCCGAATCAAATAGCACATAAAACTTTCCATCATTTCGCTTGACCAACAATAAGCTTGTAAACTCTTTACTTTTGAGATTGGGCAGGTCGATAGTATAAAACCGGTTGCCATCGTAGCGTTGCAAAATCAGTTCTCGGTTGTTGATTTGATGGTTCACAATCCGCAAACTCTGTCCGGCTATCCACAGCCAACCACTGTCGTCAAACAGCATGGCATCAACTCTGTTTACCTCAAAACCTTCTTTTTCACCAAAGGCTCTGTAGCTCACGGTTAGGTCTGTGTTCGACAGCTGTGCCAAGCCTGAATACAGACAAAACCAAGCTGCGACAAACAGCCCAATGCGCAGGGTTTTAGATTTTGGTTCCAAGCTTTTAAGGTGTTTTTTAAAATCAAATATATCGATAAAATATAAAAAGTAGTTAATCCGACCGAAGAGAACAGATTTAATACTTATTACAAACTTATCTAAGGCACCCTTATATAAAGACAACAACAGGTTTCATTATTTCTACTCCTATTGCGAAGCCAACATAATGGACTACAACGAAGTCATCAAAGAAGTGAAGTGATTATTAATTTGAAAGTTGTTGGTTTGTTTTTTCCCTATCTTTGCCCTGAAAAATTGATTTAAAAAAGAACGATATGTATCCACCCGAATTAGTAAAACCCATGCGTGACGACCTGACAAATGCAGGTTTTCAAGAATTGCACACCGCTTCAGATGTAACCCAAGCTATCCAGCAAAAAGGCACCACTTTGGTGGTGGTAAATTCGGTCTGTGGTTGTGCGGCAGCCAATGCCCGTCCGGCAGTTAAACACTCCATCAAAGGCGCGAAAAAACCAGATTATTTGGTGACTGTTTTTGCCGGTGTCGATCGCGAAGCCGTTGACGAAGCGAGAAGTCACATGGCTCCGTTTCCGCCTTCTTCGCCCAGCATCGCGCTATTCAAAGACGGTGAGTTGGTGCACATGCTCGAAAGACACCACATCGAGGGTCGTCCGGCTGAAGTGATTGCCGACAACCTGACCCAAGCCTACGAAGAGTTCTGTTAATTCCTTCAGTTATCAACGAAAAAACCACGCCGAAAGCGTGTTTTTTTTAACTTCAATTTTGAAAATGAAAAACACGGAAAGCAATATTCAGAATACCATTCGATTTGTAAAAACACAACTACAAGGTGCCGAAGCCGGTCACGATTGGTTTCATGTGGAGCGGGTTTATAAAATGGCGGTGCGCATCAACAAATCAGAAAAAGCGAATGAAACGATAATTACGCTGGGTGCTTTGTTGCACGATGTGGCCGATTCAAAATTTCACAATGGCGACGAAACCATCGGGCCGAAAGTGGCTCGTGCGTTTCTTGAACAGGAAGGTGTGGATACTGAAACCATCGAGCATGTGGTGAAGATTATCGAAAACATTTCGTTTAAAGGTGGGAATTTTTCCCAAAAATTTCGTTCCAAGGAATTAGACATCATTCAAGATGCCGACCGGTTGGATGCCATAGGTGCCATCGGCATCGCGCGGACATTTAATTACGGTGGTTTCAAAAACCGGGAGTTGTATAATCCGGCGGTGAAACCCAATCTGAACATGGATAAGGAAACTTACAAAAAAACGGTTTCCCCAACCCTCAATCATTTCTACGAAAAACTGTTGTTACTCAAAGATCGGATGCATACCGAAACCGCTAAAAAAATTGCAGAAGGCCGACATAATTTTATGGAAAATTACCTCGCGCAATTTTTAGCGGAGTGGGAAGGAGAACGATAGTCTATAATGCCTTCGGAATCGCAGCGATGAGTTTTTGTGTATATTCTTTTTTCGGATGGAAATAAATTTCATCCGCATCGCCAATTTCTTCTATTTTCCCGTCACGCATCACCATCAACTGATCGGACATGTACTTGACAACCGCCAAATCGTGGGAGATAAAAATATACGTGAATCCGAAAGCGCTCTTTAGATCATTCAGTAGATTTAACACCTGCGCCTGCACCGATATGTCGAGCGCCGAAACCGACTCGTCGCAAATGATAAGTTTGGGTGAAAGCGCAATGGTACGGGCAATCCCGATGCGTTGCCGCTGGCCACCCGAAAATTCATGCGGATAACGATTAAAAAACGATTCATCGAGACCGACTTTTTCCAAAATCTCAATGGTTTTTTGTCTTCTTTCAACGTCTGAAGCAAACAAAGCGTGTACTTTCATGGGCTCCATAATGGCATCACCAACCCGGATGCGCGGATTGAGTGAAGCATAAGGGTCTTGAAAAATGATTTGAATGTCTTTGCGCAATTTGCGCATATCAGACTCGGAAAGTTTGGTCAAATCTTGCCCGCGGTACAGGATTTTTCCGGATGAAGCAGGTTCGAGCCGCGTGATGGCATTGCCCAAGGTCGATTTGCCACAACCGCTTTCGCCGACCAAGCCGAGGGTTTCGCCTTCATACACTTTGAAACTCACGCCATCCACCGCCTTGAAACTAATCGACTTGCCAAAAACGCCGGTTTTGCTGAAATAGGTTTTCTCTAAATCGATTACCTCCAACAGTGGCGTTTGTGCATACATTTTCTCATGCATTGTTTTTCTGTCAGAAGTCGTAATCTCCGTTTTGGAGATGGTGTTGTTTTTAAAATCAGCAATGGTCGGAAGTCGCTTGAGGCGAAAAGAGGTTTTGGGACGAACTTCGAGCAAGGCCCGAGTATAAAGCTCTTTGGGCTGACGAAAAATGTTTTCTGTATCGCCTTGCTCAACAATTTTACCTTGATACATCACCAAAATCCGATTGGCTATTTCCGAAACCAAAGTCAAATCGTGGGAGACAAACAGGATGCTCATCCCCGTTTCTTTTTGAATGCCTTTCAGCAAGAGAATGATTTCTTTTTGAACAGTTACATCGAGTGCCGTGGTGGGTTCATCGGCAATCAAAATTTTGGGTTTACACGCCAGTGCCATGGCAATCATCACCCGCTGTTTTTGTCCACCGGAAATTTGATGCGGATAGGCGTTGTAGAGCATCTCCGGACGCGGTAATTTTACTTTTTCAAAGAGTCCGATGGTTTGTTTTTTGGCAGCTTCATTCGACAAATTAGTGTGAATTTTCAGTATTTCGACTACTTGTTTTCCACAGGTCATCGACGGATTGAGCGAGCTCATCGGTTCTTGAAAAATCATGCTGATTTCGTTGCCGCGTATTTGTCTGAATGCCTCATTTGTGAGGTTGGCTAAATTTATATTTTCAAAAAACACGGTGCCTTGCGTGATGGCTGCTGTTTTTTTTGGGAGCAATCCCATCAACGCCAGTGAAGTGACTGATTTTCCCGAACCCGATTCACCGACAATTCCCAAAATCTCATTTGGATAAACCTGAAAATAAAGATTGTGAAGCACTTCTTTTTGTCCTACACCGGAACCAAAAGAAACGCTTAGATTTTCAACTTCGAGTATGGGTTTTACGGCGGATTTATTCACAATGGAAAGATTGCTTCAGTCACAAATTTAGGGAAAACGAGCCAATCTTGCTTAATTAAAAACGGGAACGAATATTTAACGCAAAGCCACAAAAACGAAAAGTTTAAATTTATACATTTCCAACTACCACAATTTCGTCATCAGTCAACAGTTTTTCGTTTCTGAATCTGAGAAAAACCTGTGCGATGGCAATTATATCTCTTTCGCAATAGTGCACAATCCTGTCCAACTCTTTTTCTTCGTAATAAACTTTGGCTACCTGGCTTCCGTCGATGTCTCCTTTGGGCGATGGGATTCCCAGAATATGGGTGAGTAAATTCAGCGAAGTGAAATGCTTGTAATCCCCGAAACGCCAAAGTTCCATGGTATCGAGGTGTGCAATTTCCCATGGTTTTTTGCCAAAAAGATTGAGTTTATCGGGAATGGATATCCCGTTGATGATCATCCTTCGGGCGATGTAGGGAAAGTCGAATTCCTTGCCGTTGTGCGCGCAAAGCACATGTTGCGGCCCGTTGAAATGTTCTTCCAACAAATTTTTAAACTTTTTGAGCAAGGCTATTTCTTCGCCGCTGAATGAAGTTATCCGAAAGGTTCTGCCGTTTTGATTGGAGATAAAACCGGCAGAGATGCAGATGATTTTGCCAAACTCCGCCCAAATTCCTGCACGTTCATAGAATTCAGCCGGTGTCTGTCCGTCTTTGCGTTGGTATTCAGATTTTTTCTCCCATAGAGCTTGTGTTTTTTCGTCGAGCAAATTGAAATCAGCCTGTTCGGGAACGGTCTCGATGTCGAGAAACAAAACATTTTGAAGTTGGATTTTTTGAAGCATGCGAAACAATTTTGGTTAGCGAGAATTTGCTTGACTAAGCATCTTGTAAGCTTCTTCTATATAAACGGATATGTCTTTGGTAAAAGCTCCTATTCCTTCGTCCGAGCTTTTACGATGGCCCAATCTGACAATAATTACATTGTCTTCGGGCTGCACTATGACGTATTGCCCAAGGTGTCCGCGCATCATAAAAAAGTTTTTTCCGCCTTGTTGGTGCAACCACCATCCGTAGCCATACTCAGGGCTTTCTTTGAATCGAGCGGTGGTGAATTTAGCAACCAATATCGAATCGATTAATTGTTGTCCATTCCATTTGCCGTGGTCTTTGTAAAGCTTTCCGAAACGCGCAAAATCCCTGGCGTTGCTCGCGATGCAGCAATAGGCTTTTTCGGTACCGCCGGGCCGGTCGGTTTGCCAAAGCGCGTCGTTGACCGAACCGGTGGGCTGCCAGAAATTTTCAGACAGGTAATCTGCCATTTTTTTGCCTGTTGCTTTTTCGATGACCATGCCCAGCAACTGGGTGTTTCCGCTAAGGTATTTATACGATTTTCCGGGTTCGCCGGTTACTTTTAAGCGGAGCATCATTTTGTCCAAATCATCATAGAAATAGGCACGGGTGGTGATGGAAAACGGGCTGTAATAAGACTCATCCCACTCCAAACCCGAAGCCATGGAAGACAAATCGCCCACGGTGAGTTTTGCTCCCAATCCTTGATTAAATTCGGGAAAAAAATCGGCCACTTTCTGGTCGAGGCTTTTTATTTTACCATCCATAATGGCTTTGCCGAGCAAAGTTGTCACATAACTTTTTGCCATCGAAAATGAATTGCTTTTCGAGTTCTCATCATACCCTTCATAGTAATGTTCGCTCCAAATGCTGTCATTTTTTATAATTAAAAAAGCAATGGTTCCTAATTCTTTATGGATACTTTCGAGTATTTCCGTTTGGGATATTTTGTTGTAATCCCTATGAACAGCCCATGGTTGCGGATGGTTTCCTTTTTTGATAGTCAAGTTGTCAAAGTATTTGTAATCATCCAAAAAGGCAGTTTTGTGACCATTCAGATAGATGGTTTGCACTGCTTTGACCAGATAATCGTGGTCGGTCGCATAAATCGTTCCTATCAATAAAACAAAGAGGATGACTAGAAAATACAGAAATTTTTTAAGGTATCGCATAGAGGTGATTTGAATATTCAATAAAAATAACAAAAAAATGAATTGTTTTGAGAAAAGAGTTAATTTATTTCATAAATTGTTAAAATTAAACGTTACGTACACTTTCAAAAACTTTATGACAAAAATCATATTTTGTTTTTTTAAAGGGTGTTATTTTTGACAAATATTCGTACATCATGCAGTCACCACTCATACAAAAATACAATGTTCCCGGGCCTCGTTACACGAGCTATCCGACTGTTCCTTATTGGGATGAGGATTTGTTTCAAGTCAGTGATTGGAAAAAATCTGTCAAGCATGTTTTTGCCGAGACCAACAGTCAATTCGGCATCAGCCTTTATATACATCTCCCCTTTTGTGAAAGTTTGTGCACTTTTTGTGGCTGTAACAAGTACATCACGCTACGGCATGAGAATGAAACCCCTTATTTAGAAGTCATTTTAAAAGAATGGGATCTTTATCTCGCTTTATTTGACGAAAAACCCATGGTCAGAGAAATCCATTTGGGTGGTGGTACACCTACTTTTTTCTCACCGGAAAACCTCAAAAAACTGATAAACGGGATTTTATCAAAATCTAAAGTAGCAAAAGGTCATGAGTTTAGTTTTGAAGGGCATCCGAATAACACGACTAAAGCGCATCTGCAAGCATTGTATGATGTAGGCTTTAGAAGGGTGAGTTTCGGCATCCAAGATTACGACCCCAAAGTACAGAAAGCCATCCACAGGATTCAGCCTTTTGAAAATGTTGAAAATGTTACCAATTGGGCAAGAGAAATCGGGTACGAGTCTGTCGGGCACGACTTAATTTACGGCTTGCCATTCCAAACCTTGCGCAGCATCATAAAAACCATCAGCCTGACGGCCAAGCTTCGCCCGGATCGGATTGCTTTTTACAGTTATGCACATGTGCCTTGGCTGAAAGGAAACGGCCAGCGTGGTTTTGACGATCAGGACATTCCCAAAGATAACGAAAAATTGAAGTTGTTTTTGGCGGGAAAATCTTTACTCACGGGCTTGGGATATGAAGAAATCGGGATGGATCACTTTGCATTACCGGAGGAAAGTTTAAGTGTAGCACTCAAAAACGGGCGTTTGCACAGAAATTTTATGGGCTATACAACTACCAACACCAAACTGTTGATTGGATTGGGTGTATCTTCAATTGGAGACAGTTGGTCTGCTTTCGGGCAAAACATCAAAACATTGAAAGACTATATGGCCGCTGTTAATGCAGGGGATTTTCCCGTGTACAGAGGGCACTTGCTCACAGATGAAGATTTGGTTATTCGCAAACACATCCTCAATTTGATGTGCCGGTTTGAAACATCTTGGATCAACCGCGAAGATAGCATCGAAGATATAGATACCATATTGGATCGGCTTCAGGATCCGATTGAAGACGGTTTTGTCAATCTGACACATGGCGGAATTCAGATTACGCCTCAGGGAAGGCCTTATGTCCGAAACGTTTGCATGGCTTTTGACAAAAGATTGCACAACCACAATATGGATAAACCTACTTTTTCACAAACCATTTAAGCTACACTTAATCTTATTATTTCTTCTTTAACCGTTTGGGGGCGGGCAACCCATTGCCAAGTTGTGGAAATTACTGCTATTATTAACCATAAAATACATAAAATCAGCGTTATACAATTGTGTTTCGCTGATTTTTATATTAATTATATTTTACTAATTTTAGCCACTTTAAAAAACAAACCAAAAACAATCAATAGATGGAAAGTTTATTTTACTTAATTCCCCTTTCGGGAGTTCTCGGATTGGTATTCATGTACTTCAAATCGGCTTGGGTCATCAAGCAAGAAGTCGGGACCGAAAAAATGGCAAGGATAGCCAAAAATATTGCCGATGGAGCCATGTCGTTCTTGAAAGCAGAATACAAAGTGCTTGTCGTTTTTATTTTAGCCGTAGCTGTTTTGTTGGTATTCAAAGGAGAGGCTGATACAGACTCAACCGCATTTGTAGCTTTGTCTTTTGTAGTCGGTGCTTTGATGTCTGCTTTGGCAGGGTTCATCGGCATGCGCATAGCCACCAAAGCAAACGTCAGGACTACACAAGCAGCTCGTACTTCGCTCAACAAAGCCCTTGAAGTTGCCTTTTCGGGTGGAGCCGTGATGGGCTTGGGTGTGGTTTCTTTAGGAGTTATCGGAATCAGTGTGCTATTGATTGTTTTCAGTAAACTATACAACATAGATGATGCAAACGGCTTGTTGATTATCCTGAATGTAATCTCCGGATTTTCATTGGGAGCCTCTTCCATCGCTTTATTTGCCCGTGTTGGTGGTGGCATCTATACCAAAGCAGCCGATGTTGGCGCAGACTTGGTAGGCAAAGTTGAAGCCGGTATTCCGGAAGACCACCCGTTGAATCCCGCGACCATTGCCGATAATGTGGGTGACAACGTAGGTGATGTGGCCGGAATGGGTGCCGACTTGTTTGAGTCTTTTGTCGGGTCTATCATTGCAACCATGGTATTGGGAGCCGTGTTTTTTGGATTGCCC
>PFUR01000061.1 GCA_002790195.1 Flavobacteriales bacterium CG_4_9_14_3_um_filter_40_17 | reverse complement strand
TTGTAGCGGAAAGCCCGGTTCTTTTCTTCCTTAAAATGGAAGAAAAGAATTTGCCAAAAAATTGAATTGAGATTAATAGAATGAAACCAAATAAAGCCCGGTTTGTGAAAGATAGTTTCATAAATTTGCAAATTATTTATCAAACACATGTTTAGAACACACACGTGCGGTTCGTTGACTGCCAAAAACATCGGCGAAACTGTCACCCTTGCGGGTTGGGTACAAAAAATCAGGAACAAAGGATTTGTAATTTGGGTTGATTTGCGCGATCGCTACGGCATCACGCAGTTGGTTTTCGACACCGAACGAACGGATGCATCCGTTTTGGAAAATGCCAAAAGCTTGGGCAGGGAATTTGTTGTGCAAATCAAAGGAACAGTCATTGAGCGGGAATCCAAAAATTTGCTAATGCCAACTGGAGAAATCGAGTTGCTTGTCAGCGAATTGACTTTGCTCAATGCATCCAAAACGCCTCCTTTTACAATAGAAGACAAAACCGACGGTGGGGAAGATTTGCGGATGAAATACCGCTATCTCGACATTCGCCGCAACCCGGTCAAGCAAAACCTGATTTTCAGGAGCCAAGTGGCGATGGCTGTACGAAACTATTTGAGTGGGGAAGGATTTATCGAAATCGAAACACCTTATTTAATTAAATCCACGCCCGAAGGCGCACGCGATTTTGTGGTTCCTTCTCGCATGAATGAAGGGCAATTTTACGCCTTGCCACAATCGCCTCAGACTTTCAAGCAACTGTTGATGGTAGGCGGTATGGACAAATATTTTCAAATCGTACGTTGTTTCCGCGATGAAGATTTGCGTGCCGACCGCCAACCCGAATTCACACAAATAGACTGTGAAATGGCTTTCGTGGAACAGGAAGACATCTTGAACGCTTTTGAAGGCCTGACACGCCATATCCTCGAACACACCAAAGGTGTAGAACTAGAAAAATTCCCGCGCATGACCTATGACCAAGCCATGCGAAAATATGGAAACGACAAGCCGGACATCCGTTTTGGGATGGCTTTTGGCGAATTGACCGAGGTGGCGCAAGGTTTTGGCTTTCCGGTTTTTGACGGCCAGGAATTGGTGGTGGGAATTGCCGTGCCAAACGGTGCAGAAATGACCCGAAAAGAAATTGATGAATTAACCGAGTGGGTGAAACGCTCGCAAGTGGGCGCGAAAGGTTTGGTTTGGGTAAGATATCAAGCTGACGGAACGTTGAAATCTTCCGTCGATAAATTTTACAATACAGAAACACTCCAAAAATGGGCGGAAAAAACAGCTGCAAAAACCGGTGATATGATTTTAATCATGGCCGGAAATGCCGATAAAACCCGCTCTCAACTGAGTGATTTGCGCATGGAATTGGCTAAGCGTTTGGGTTTGCGCAATCCGGAAATATTCGCGCCGCTTTGGGTGGTTGACTTCCCTTTGTTGGAGTGGGATGAAGAGTCCGGCCGCTACCACGCCATGCACCACCCGTTTACTTCGCCGAAACCCGAAGACATTCCGATGCTGGAAACCAACCCGGGTAAAGTCAGAGCCAATGCCTACGACTTGGTGTTGAACGGCAACGAAATTGGCGGTGGATCCATTCGGATTCACGATAAAAGTACCCAACAAAGAATGTTTAAGTTGCTCGGTTTTTCGGACGAACAAGCCAAGGCGCAATTCGGATTTTTGATGGATGCGTTTGAATATGGCGCACCTCCGCATGGCGGTATCGCTTTCGGGTTTGACCGATTGGTTTCTATACTCGGCGGACAAGAAACGATAAGGGATTTTATCGCATTCCCAAAAAACAATTCCGGAAGAGACATCATGATTGATGCGCCGGCAACGATTTCGGAAGAACAATTGGATGAATTGAACATTGCGCTGACCTTAAAAGTGAAAAAGTAAACAAGGGGTTTTTGACACTTCAAATAGATAGGAATCAACTCGCATGAAGGAAAAAATTTTAGCCAGCATTAGAAAATTTTTGATTTGGAGAGTGAAACACGTTTCCAATCAGAATTTTATTTATTTGCTTTCCATTTTAATCGGTTTCTTTTCCGGATTGGGTGCTGTTGTGCTAAAAAACATGACGCACTTTATGCAATATTTACTCACCGGAAAACTCATCGAGTACTACCATCAGGCGTTCTATTTTATCTTTCCGATTATCGGGATTGTCATTGTGCAATTGATTATCAAACACATCATTCGCCATAAAGTCGGGCATGGGATTCCCTCGGTATTGTTTTCTATTTCGAAGAAAAAATCATTCATGGAACGCTATCAAATGTATTCTTCCATACTGACCGCACCCATCACGGTTGGTTTTGGCGGATCGGTCGGATTGGAAGGGCCAACGGTTGCTACAGGTAGCTCTATAGGTGCCAATATTGCACGTTTGTTTCATGTGAATCAGACTACGCGTACGTTGCTTTTGGGCTGTGCCGCGGCCGGAGCCATGTCTGCAATATTTAAGGCACCGGTGGCAGCCATAGTTTTTGCCATTGAAGTATTCAGCCTCGATTTGACTTTGATTTCATTGGTGCCATTGTTACTTGCCTCGGCATCTGCCGTATTGACTTCCTATTTGTTTTTAGGCTCCGAAATTTTGTTGCACTTCAATTTGAAAGATGCCTTTCAAATCCGGGAAGTCCCGTTTTTTATTCTATTGGGCTTGGTTTCTGCGCTAACCTCGGTTTATTTTTCAAAGATGTTTTTCGCGATAGAAGGCCGGTTTGAAAGTATGAAAAGTAAAACAAAAAGACTGGTTTTAGGTGGATTGGGCTTGGGTATTTTGATTTACATGATTCCGCCACTGTATGGGGAAGGGTTTAGCAGCATCAACAACCTGCTACAAGAAAATTACCGCGATGCGTTGGGGGCAAACCTGTTTGAAAATTATTTAGACAATGTTTGGATCGTCATCGCCATGTTGGCCGGCATGGTTTTGTTTAAGGTAATTGCCACTTCGCTAACTTTCGGCGCAGGAGGGGTGGGAGGTATTTTTGCGCCCACACTGTTTGTAGGAAGCGCGATGGGGATTTGCTTTGCAAAAATAGTCAATGAACTTAATTTTACCGATTATAGAATTTCCGAAAGTAATTTTGCTTTGGTGGGGATGGCCGGGGTGATGGCGGGAAATCTCCACGCCCCGCTTACTGCTATATTCTTAATTGCCGAACTCACCGGCGGATACGAATTGTTTGTTCCGCTGATGATCACGGCAGCTATTTCGTTTTTGGTGACTCGCTACTTTGTGCCCCATTCTATCTACGCCATGCAATTGGCAAAAAGCGGCGATTTGCTTACCCATGACAAAGACAACAAGGTTTTGCATCTGATGGAAATAGATTCGGTGATTGAGAACAATCTAATCGTCTTGAATCCGGATATGACCTTGAGGGAAGTCATTGAGAATGCGGTGAAAATATCAAACAGAAACATTTTTCCGGTGACTGACTCGGAAGGGAATCTTGAGGGAGTTTTACTTTTAGATGACATCCGCCCGATTATGTTTGACCAAAATATTTATGACAGTACCTTAGTGAGCGAATTAATGCACAACGCTCCGGCTATCATAGAAAAGGAAAATGACAACATCAAAATAATCATGCGGAAATTTCAAGAAAGTGGAGCTTGGAATCTTCCTGTTTTAGAGAATGGGAAATACATTGGTTTTATTTCTAAATCCAAATTGCTGAGTGCATATAGAAGAAAATTGATAGAAGTCACGAGTTAATTTCAAAAAAATAGATATGAAAAATTTCTTGAAAATTTTGTTTTTTGTTGTGCTGATTGGGATTACTTATGGATTATATTTAATTCAAAATGAAGATGCCAAGGGCGATAAAATAGTTGGTGTTTCAGTTTTGATGCTTTGTTTTGTGTTGATGCCGCTGTTTATTTATCATCGATACAAGGGAAAAGATTTGAGTAGGTATCAGTTCAAAAATCACGAAGGGAATTCAAAAAGTACTGATAATCAATAATTATTTTAAAAAATCACTTGTGCAAGTTTGATTTGTCTAAATTTAAAGCATACATTTGCCAATTATTATAATATATTTAATACAATTACAATGACTGGTACTGTAAAATTTTTTAATGAGTCAAAAGGTTTTGGATTCATAACCAACGACGAAACCGGAAAAGACATTTTTGTTCACGCTACAGGGCTTAACGGCCAAACGCTCTCTGAAGGAGACCGTGTTCAGTACGTGGAAGAAGACGGAAGAAAAGGATTGGTTGCTGCCAAAGTGCAAGTAATCGAATAATATAATTATTCACCAAGACTTTATTAAGATTTAAGACTGCCCCTAAGGCGGTCTTTTTTTGTGAATTATAGTTTAGAGTAAAAATATTTCAACTTTGGCAGGGAAAATTGAACAAGATTGAGCAAAGTCTTTTATAAATTTGCAACTGATTTAACCCACTATGCAAGGTGCCCAAGCCATTGATGCCAAGACAGACTTATCAGGCGTTGATTTATCCCAAAAAATTCTTTATTCGATACTTTTTTCCGTCAGTTTCGCACATTTATTAAACGATCTCCTGCAAGCAGTCATCCCGGCTGTTTATCCAATCCTGAAAGAAAACTTCAACTTGTCTTTTTCTCAAATTGGATTTATCACTTTCTCATTTCAACTCACTTCTTCGGTTTTTCAACCTTTTGTGGGATATTATACAGACAAGTTTCCGAGGCCTTTTTCTCAAATTTACGGGATGTTATTTTCGTTGGCCGGCATCATTTCGCTTTCTTTTGCTGACAATTTTTATTTGATTTTGATTTCTGTCTGCCTGATTGGGACCGGGTCATCTATTTTTCACCCCGAATCGGCGCGAATTTCTAACTTGGCATCAGGTGGCAGGCGTGGCTTGGCTCAATCCATTTTTCAGGTTGGTGGCAACTTCGGCACTGCTCTCGGCCCGTTGTTGGTTGCTTTAATCGTTGTGCCAAACTCACAGAGATACATCCTTTGGTTTGTGATTGTAGCTATGTTGGGGTTGGTAATAATCGGTAAAATAGCCACTTGGTATAAAGCGCATCTTTTTTTTAGAATCAACAAAAAGAATGCTTTTATTGATAACCATACTTTATCAAAGAAAACCGTTCAAATTGCCATCACAATTTTATTGGTTGTTATTTTTTCCAAGTTTTTCTACACGGCAAGTTTATCAACTTATTATGCATTTTATGTGATGGATAAATTTCATCTGTCTGTACAGCAGGCACAATATCACATGTTTATTTATTTGATTGCCTATGCTGTCGGAACTGTAATGGGAGGGCCATTGGGGGATAAATTCGGGAGGAAATACGTGATTTGGTTTTCTGTTTTTGGGGCTACGCCTTTCGCCCTGTTGCTGCCCTATGCCAATCTTTTTTATACGGATGTGTTGATGGTTGTTATCGGGATTATTATCTCATCAGCTTTTCCGGCTATCATAGTGTATGCACAAGAATTAATTCCCAGAAAACTCGGAATGGTTTCGGGTTTGTTTTATGGATTTGCCTTCGGAATGGCTGCTTTAGGCTCTGCCCTGTTGGGGGTGCTAGCCGATTACACATCTATTCAATTGGTTTATCAGCTATGTTCTTTTTTGCCTTTTATCGGGATTATCTGTTATTTTTTGCCCAACTTGAAAAGAATTGAATCCATATAGGGTTGTGAGTCAACAGTTTCATTTGTTTTCCACTTCTTTTGCAATGTGGTTTTCCTTGTAATAGAGTGTAATTAAATGGAGTACCGAGTCTATGAGCTCTTTGGTTTCGAGCAAGAGGCTGAAATAGAGTGCCGTGTTTTTAGGGCTTGATTCGTCTGTCCGGGTGCGTGCCACTTGTCGATCTATCTTGATGGAAAAAGAAGCAATCAGGTCTTTCTTTTCTTCGTAGATGGCACTGATGTTTTCAAAATATTTCTTATCAAACGTTGCTTTTATAACCGCGAAAAGTGATTGAATTTGTACATCAAGTTCCCGAAGTTCCTTTATTTGGTTGAACCGAAGGCTTTTGTGATGATCGTTGACATGTGCGAACGCTTTTTCAGAAATTCGATTAATTGATCTTACCATTTGCTGCAAATCATCCAAAATCAAGATATAAACCCTGCTTGCACCTACCGAAGCGTCTTCTATGTTTTTTATTGAAAAAAAGATATTGTCTCTTAACATATCTATTTCCTGAACCAAACCAAGCGCTTTTTGCCTGCCGGTTTTCAGTTCTTTGATTTCTCCCAAGGCGAGTCCCGAAACAGCCAACGTAAATATTTCACTGCTACGCGAAAGTACTTTAGACACGTTTTCGGCATTTTCGTCAATGATGCCTTTGATGGTTTTGCTTTCCGAAATTTTGAGTTTTTGTTCTTTGGCAAGTTCCTTTGACGATTTTCGGTGGTTGATATAACTGAGCAACAACACGAAGAAAGTCAGCAACACGCAGGCTACAGCTGCCGGAATACCTGCATAATATATAATAACCGCCAAAACACCGGACAATAGAAAAGCAATCAAAGCCGTAAAAAGAAAACCGCCTAAAACCTTCAACACACCGGATATCCGGTAAACAGCGATGTCGTTTCCCCACGCCCTGTCTGCCATCGAAGTCCCCATGGCAACCATAAAAGTAATGTAGGTGGTTGACAGTGGCAACTGACGGTCGGTCGCCATCGAAATGAGTACACTCGCGACCATCAGGTTTACAGAAGCGCGGACCAAATCGAAGGCGGGTAATTCGTCTGCCTTTTCTTTGATAGGATTAACCGATGGTTTTTCAAAACTAATGTTGATTTTATCTAAAACCCGATCGGGCACAACTTGCTTTACCTGACGATTTAGAAATCTGCCGTATTGAACGATGTTTCTGGAAACAGCAGTCGAAGCAAAACGCTCTTCCCCTGGCTCTTGGCGGGACAAATCAACAGAGGTCTTGATAACGTATTTGGCCTTTTTTGAAAACCATAAGGTAGTAATCATAATTAAACCTGAGCCCAAAAGAATCCAAATAGGCGTGTGGATTTCTTGTGAAAAGGCATGCATAGAAAGTGAGTTTGCATCTACTACCGAAGTATTCCATAATTGAAGTGCTTGAAAAGCAGCCAAAGGGACTCCGATAAAATTGACCAAATCGTTTCCGGCAAATGCCAATGCCAAAGCAAAAGTACCGGTGAGCACAACCAATTTAAAAACATTTACTTTAAGATAATGTATCAAAGAAATTGAAAATCCAGCCCAAAACACGAAGGTGCTAAAAATGAGCAGGCTGATATTTTGCTTGATGAATGAATTATTTATTGTAAAAACTGAAAGGCTGATTAATCCTTTGAAAAGTATAAAATAGGTAATGGAGGTGAAGGCGAGACCCGCGAAAATTCCAGCCACATAAGCCGGTTTCTTTTGGTAATTGAAGGTCATGATGACCCGGGCGGCAAACTGCACTAACGCGCCTATCACAAATGCAATGACAATTGATAAGAAAATACCAATCACGATGTTGACAGCTTTCTCGGTGTTGATGTAGGTTGAAAGACCGGTAAACGAGGCTGTTTCGATATTTTTGATGATTGCCATGGCCACAGCCGCACCCAAGAGTTCAAAAACGATGGAAACCGTGGTGGAAGTAGGTATCCCTATGGAGTTAAAATAGTTGAGCAACAAAATGTCAACCACCATAACCGAAAAAAAGATGACCAATATTTCATTGAAGTAAAAGGCTTGCGGGTTAAAAATCCCCCTGCGTGCTACTTCCATCATGTCGTTCGAAAAAACTACTCCTATACAAATCCCGATGGCCACTACGATGATTATCGACTTGAGAGAAGCAACTTTCGATCCGATAGCTGAATTCAAAAAGTTGATGGCATCATTACTTACTCCAACAATTAAATCTGCTACGGCAAAAAAAAGAATAACAAAAAAAAGAATCCAATACACGCCCACCTTTCTGCTGAAAAAAAATTAAAATAAATTAACGAAATAGCTAAACACTTCATCGCGGATAGCTTTATTGGCTCCAGATGCCAAAATAACGGATATTACCAAGCCTATCATGGCATAAGTAAAATCTTTTACAATCAATTTCCAAGCCCTTTCCTTGTGCCTATTTCCCTCTTTTGTCCGAGAGAGGCTGATGGCTATTTCCCTGCCGCCTATCACACCTAAAAACACCCAAGTAGTACTCATCGGAATTGGGCTGATAAATAGTTTGTAGATCAGCAACAGTACATAAGTGAAGTCAATAAGTGTTGCGGCTCTGATGTCAGAAATCCTGATTTTTTCGCTCACTACTTGTTGAATCTTATCTCCCCGCAAGTAGAACAAGATGCCCAATCCCAAAAAGATGGTCGTTGCAAATATGGCAAAGTGAACGATTGTTTGTTGTCTGGGAAGAAAAACGGCTATGTTCGCACCGTCTTGCATAATCCAAACCGACCAAAGTGTGCCACTGACAATCCACTGAATTGGCATCCATGCCGGATGTGATTTTCGTTTTTTAAAGAATTTTTTTATCAAACGATAGCTAAAATACCAAACCACAAACGACAAAATAAAGGCCAACACATAGCCTGAAACGCTCTTCCCTACCATCGAAATAATCCCGGACGAATCGGCACTAAAAACACTCAAAAGCAAGAATGTAGTAGAAACTGGCATCCGCAAACGGGTGATAATCAATAAAACAAGTGGCGCAATTATCTGAAAAATGCTGAAATTATCAGGATGTGGAAAATCGGTCTCTCCTGCAGAATTAACCAACCGATGATAGGTAACATCCCCATCAAAGTAAATCCAACTAAAGGTAACGGTAGCCAAAAATATCGCACCCACATAGAGCCATAAGACCCACCATTTCTTATCACCGTTACTCTCAATAAATGTTCCCAAAGACTGAATACTATCGTTTGAGACGGCTGCATAAGCTGCAAAAGCAAACCCCAGCCACATGGCTGCCTGACCATAGCCGGTCAGTATTTCGGCAAGCAAAATCCCTATTAAAATAATTAAAAGAAATAGTTTTTCTTTTGCAAAAACCTCAAGCAAGTTAAGGTAGAACTTGCTAGGTTGTTTTTTTTTAGGTTTCACCATGAAGAATAAAATTTTACACGCTACACTCTTTTCAAAGGTCAGCGAACTTTGCCAATATAATGTTAAGAAAACGTTACTTTAATATTAACCAGATGCTTTTTTAATCCTTAAAATCTACAAATTAAAAAGTCCCAAAATTGAATTTCGGGACTTTAGCAACAAATCAAATGAATATTAAAAACGTACCCAGCCCGCCATCCAGTTGTCATCCGCGGAAACAGCCCCTATAAATGGAGCGTTTGAGAAGAAAGGATCGAGCGTAGAGGGGTTAAATGTCGTTGGGACAGTTCCAAAAACAGACTGTGTAAGTGTAACAGGACCTGTAGAGTTGTTAAATGAAGGGTCTAAAAAGTCAACGGTTGCGGTTGCTGCTGTACCGGTATATACAAAAGGGTTCACGTTGTCGATAATAGACCATTCGACCGTGAGTTTTCCATCATTCAATTGGGTGATGGTTTCGTCATGTTCTACTTGAACTCCTCTTTTGGCGAATCCTTTTGCTATGGCATTGAATATTTTAACTTGCGTACCTTCACGTAACTTCATTGCTTGGTTGCCGCCGTCACCATCTTCTGCACCAACCAAAGTTATATTGGCTATGGCCGGATTTGAAATAGGTGTTGCCAAACGGTTTGAACTCAAATTGTCTGCTTCAATACCCCTATCTCCTTCGATAGACGTTTGAAGGCCTACCCAAAATTGGTTTTTGCCTATCCATCCGTCAGTCCAATCGAAAAGGTCATCTTTGGCACCAACAGATACCAAGTATTTAGTGTTTACTGTTCCTCCGAAGAACTCGAACCCATCGTCATTTCCTTGGAAAACCTGTATGTGATCGATGGTCGTTGCACTGCCTACACCATAAAGAGATAAACCGTTGAACTCAGAGTCCGCGTTGATTTTACCTCCGGTAAATTCCAAACGGACATAGCTCAATGTACCTGAGTTATCCAATGGATCGGTTCCACCATACGTAGCGTTCGCAACTTCTGAAGTAGCTGTCAAACCACGGTTAATCGGAGCTTTTCCTGCAAGCAACAATCCACCCCAGTCACCTGCATTGGGTGTGGCATTTTTAGAGGTAAATACGATGGGTTGTGAAGCAGTTCCGATGGCTTGGATTTTTGCGCCTTGAGCAATCAAAAGAAAAGCAAACACGCCGTTTTCGTTACCGGCTATAATTTTTGTACCGGCTTGTATGGTGAGCGTTGCACCGCTTTCAACGGTTACGCCACCCTTCAATTCGTAGGTCTTGGAAGACTCGAGCGTAGTGTTGGCAGTGATGCTTCCTTGCAAGATAACCACGTCGTTGGTTGCAGGTGGAGGCGTGTCGCCACCACCATTGTCATTGTTGATGGTGTCTCCTTCAATGACGATGCTGTCAATGGATTCATCCGTTTGTGTACATGATTGAAAAAGAACCGTTGAGGCCAATATCAATCCGAAAAAAAGTTTAATTGTTTTCATTCTAGTTTTGATTTAAATAATTGATGTTTATGATTTAAAATTTATAGGTAACTCCCAATCCAAAGTCTGCTCCGAGATTAAACTTGCTGACGGTTATCTCTCTTCCTAAACTGCGTTGGTCTTGGTATCGTTCGATGCTAGGATCTAAAAGGTTTCTTCCGGTAAACTTGAATTCAAAATGCTCGCCGATTTTGTCCACTAGAGTGAAATTGAGCGTCGCGAATCCTTTTTCATACACGTCGTCTACCTCGTTTCCACCTGCCGCGTAGATGCGATCGTCAAAATAGTTGACATCCAAGGTGGTGCTTAAATCATGTTTGCCGAATGTTTTTCCGTAATTGATGTCTGCATTGATCAGGAAAGGTGATGCACCTTGCATTCTGCGCGTGGTATTGGTTGGTGCGATGCTCGACCCGTTGCCGATGGTTACAGCAGGGTTCAATCGGACTTCGGTAAACATTCCGGTCGCGTTGGCTCCCAAGTAGAAATCATTGAGCGCACTGTATTCGCCACTTCCAAATAGTTTGCCTAATTTTTGCCGGTATTCCAATTCGATTCCGGCAACCAAAGCCTCGTTAGCATTGACAAAAGAGACGTTGTTGTTGACCGATGCCACCCTTACCTTTTCGATGGGGGAATCCAAATATTTGAAAAAAGCGGTTGCTGAAATAATTTCATTTCTATCCGGAAAATATTCCCATTTCAAATCGACGTTGTAATTGTCCGATTGTTCGAGCAACACATTCCCCAAGGTAGATTCGTTGATGTCTTCATCCAAAAACGGAGCTAATTCAGTAAACAATGGCAATGTTACAGTCTTGCTGGCAGCAAAACGAAGGTTAGATTTTTCGTTCAAGGCATATTTTACACTCAAACTCGGAAGAAAGAAATCTTCATCAATACTTTCCTTTTCAATCACATCTATCAAGCCTTCCGGAGCAAAAAACACGCGCTGTCTAAAATCTTCGACTCGAAGCCCGGCATTGACGATAAGCCTGTCTGAAAACTTGAATTCAAAATTGGCAAACGAGGCAAAGTTTCTCAAATCGGATTTATATGAATTTTGCGGGCGGATGAATTCCTCGACGTGAAAGACTTCTCTTTCAAAATTTTCTTGGGACAACAATGCATCAGGATTATTGAAGTTAACATTTTCATTTTGAAGCGCATCAAAGAAAATATTGATTTGCTGCGCACGGAAATCTCTCGATTTGTCCCGGACATTCATACCCAAAGTAAATTTGTGTTTGAAATTCCCATCCGCGTCTTTTCCTAGATTCACATCCAATGAAAATTTTGCACTGTAATCATTTTCATCAAGATTTTGATAAAAGCGATGGTTGTCTGAGTTGTTGTTAGCACCCGATTTACCGAAAACAGTCCTGCCATCGGACAATTCTGTAAAAAACAACTGTCTTCTCTCGGGCACATTACCGGTCGATCGGCTGTAAGACCCGCCCCAATCAAAAACAAATTTTCGATTATCAAATAGGTGTTGGCCTGACAATTGATGCGTCTGAAGGGTATTTTGCTTAAAGGTTCCTCTTCTTACTTTCAAAATGTTATCGGCATTTTCACCAGAAATCCCGCTGATTTCCCGAAGTTCATCGCTGGTGTCGTTTATTAGTAAAGAGGTGTAGCTAAATTTGTTGTTCAAATCCGACCTGAAAACTAAACTTCCCAACAAAGTTGCATTGGTTGAAAATTCATATTTTTTAAAATCATTTCCGAAAAATGAAGACTGGAGTACTTCGCCTTGAGCGTTTAGTGCCACATCAAGCCCGTCTAAAGAAGCTTTTTGATTTTGAGAAAACGAACCATTCACAATCACATCCAAACGAGATTCATCGCCGGTTTTGAATCTTTTCCCCGCATTAACCGAAACGTTTGTGTTCGGATCGCCGAACCTCTCCGACGGATTGAAAGAAGTATCAAACTGATAAATCGGTGCGCGCCGGCTGTCGTAAATAAGCCCTGCGGCTCGGAAAGCCTTTAAAAGAGAGGGTGGTCTTCGCGAACCATCTTCTATTCCAAAGTAATCGTACTTGCTACCGTTGAGCAAAAAAAAGTCGTTGAAGTGCGCGTTGGTATTGACACTAGATCCAATTTCAATTTCCAAGTATCCGTTTCCGGGGTTGTCTTTGGTGTCGATGTCGATACTTGCACCTGCAAAATCCCCGTATAATTGCGGAGTATAGGTTTTATAGATACCTAAATTTTCAACAACATTGGTCGAAAATATTTCAAGGTTGATTAATTTTAACTTTGGGTCAATCGATGGAAGAGGCAAGCCATTCAAATAAGCGTTGTTATACCTGTCGGCCAAACCGCGGATGTAAAACTTTCCACTCTCGCGTGCGATGCCTGTTGCCTTGGTCAAACCCGATGCTACATCGCCCACCCCTTTGCGGGTCAACTCTTGCGAGCCGATTTTGGTTTGCATGATGGTGGCTGTTTTTTGTTCGGTAAGGATGGCCGATTCCGACTCGCGGGTGATGGTCGCTTTTACTTCAACGGCTTCGAGCACCACCGATCCGGCTCCGAGTGACTGATTGACCGTGATGGTTTCACCTGCATTAACTTTTAAATTGGGAATTTCGATGGTTTCGTAACCGATAAAACTGAAAACTATGGTGTAGGTTCCAGGCGCAACCGATAAGGAGAACAAACCATCCAAATCTGTGGTAGTCCCAATATTAGTTCCTTTTATTTGTACGTTTGCAAAAGGTAAGGATTGGTTGTCTGCGTCTTTGTCATTGACTGCGCCTTTGATGGTGGCTTGCTGAGCAAATCCGAATGCTGCAATAGAAAGAAAAATGCTTAGTATAATATTTTTCATCAGATGATTTTGTTTCATTTTTATTTGAGGCAAAGGAAATACACCACCGTAAAGTCTGAGTTAACCATACATTAAACCTCCTTCAATAAAATGTTAGTTTAATGTTATCTGTGTTAAGCGTATTTTCGGTATGCTTTTAAGCATTTAAAAACTTATTTTTGTCACTACTTTTATATGAATCAACCGTCAAAACATGAAATGGGATCAATTACTTTCTTTAAAACGTTTCGGCGATAAGCACAAACGCCTCCGCACAGAGCAAGACGACACCCGCTTGGGCTTTGATGTTGACTATGACAGGATTGTGTTTTCTTCACCTTTCAGGCTGTTGCAAGACAAAACGCAAGTCATCCCGTTGTCAAAAACCGATTTTGTCCACACCCGGCTCACACACAGTCTCGAAGTATCGGTAGTGGCTCGCTCACTGGGAAGAATCGCCGGCAAAAAAATATTGGTAAAACACCCTTACTTAAAAGAAGTACTCGGGTATCAACCCAATGATTTCGGGAGCATTACTGCCTCCGCCGCATTGGCTCATGACATTGGCAATCCTCCATTTGGCCATTCGGGAGAAAAAGCCATCGGTCATTTTTTCAGCAACGGACCAGGCCAAGTTCTTAAAAACCAACTCACCGAAGCGCAATGGCACGACCTTACCCACTTTGAAGGAAACGCCAACGGGCTTCGTATTCTGTCGCGCCACGGCCAAGAAAAAGGCGGGCTTCGGCTGTCTTACGCGACACTCGGCGCTTTTATCAAATATCCCAAAACTTCGCTACCCATAAAACCCACCTCGCACGTTGCAGACAAAAAATTTGGCGTTTTTCAAACAGAAAAAGATTTTTTTGAGGAGTTGGCTTCCGAACTCGGATTGGGTGAAAACCAGAGAAACCCCAACTCATTTGCAAGGCATCCCTTGGCCTATCTGGTGGAAGCTGCTGATGACATTTGTTACACCCTGATTGATTTTGAAGACGGCATCAACCTCGGTTGGATACCCGAAGAATACGCGCTCGAATATTTGGTCAAACTGGTTGCCGGGCAAATAGACACCCAAAAGTACACCGGTTTACAATTTTTGGAAGAACGCGTTGCCTACCTGCGAGCCATTTCCATCAATACTTTGATTCAAGAAGCTGTTCGGATATTCATGGAAAATGAAGCGGCTATTCTCAACGGCACTTTTGAACAATCGCTTTTAGATAAATCCATTTTTAAGGCGCAAATGAATGACATTATCAGTTTGAGTATACGTAAAATATACCAAAGCCGGGAGGTGCTTGAAAAAGAATTGGGTGGTTTCAAAATCATCAATGATTTGTTGGCGGTGTTTGTGCAGTCCACCGTCAATCAGATGGAAGATAAGCTAAATCATTATGACAAGATTGTCTTAAAAAATCTACCTGAAAAATTAAGCCAATACTCCGGTTCGCCATTTTACAATCGGTTGTTGGATGTTTGCGGTTATATCTCCATGCTGACGGATAGCCAAGCCATTTTATTGCAAAAAAAAATCAACGGACAAATTGAAGTGGGTTAAAGCTGCTTTTATTTTTGGTAAATTTGTAGTGATACTTTAAAAATTTTAACGCCTTTTTGGCTCATAAATACAAGCGCCATGAAAAATTTATTTATCTTTATTTTTGCTGCAACATTTGCTTTTTCGTGTTCTTACCCAAAATTGAAAAAAGCCGAAACTTCCTCTCCAAATCAAGCCGTCAGAGTTTCTATTCAGTTAAATAAGGAAGGGAAACCGTTTTATCAGGTTTTTTATAAAAACAAAACCATCATCGACACTTCTTTTTTTGGATTTGATTTTAAAAATGCCATATCATTCGACAAAAACCTGGGAATTGTAAAAACCGACACAAGTTCATTTGACGAAACCTGGCAAATGCCTTGGGGTGAACAGTTAAACGTGGTCAATCACTACAACGAATTGCGTGTCGAATTGCAAGAAACCGTTGCGCCAAAAAGAAAGTTCAACATCGTGTTCAGAATCTACGATGACGGTCTCGGTTTTCGTTACGAATTTCCGCAACAACCCAATTTCGACACGGCTTTGATAACGGAAGAAAACACCCAATTTAACTTGACCAAGGACTACAAAACATTTTGGATTCCGGGCGATTGGGATATTTACGAGCATTTGTACCGAACGACAAGCCTTTCCAAAATCAATGCCCTGCAATATGCCCATCACAAAGATTTAGCCCAGACCTATATTCCCGAAAATGCAGTCAACACGCCCGTGACTATGGTTGGTGAGGATGGCATCCACCTGAGTTTTCACGAAGCAGCTTTGGTCGATTACGCAGACATGACACTCAAAGTTGACACAACAAACTTGAGTCTGAAAAGTGTGTTGGTCGGCTCCGAAAACCGAGATTATAAAGTCGAACGCAAGTTGCCTTTCGAAACCCCGTGGCGAACCATTCAGATTTCTGAAAATGCCGGAGGATTAATCGAATCCCGATTGATTGTCAACCTGAACGAGCCTAACAAAATAGGCGATGTTTCTTGGTTCAAACCCATGAAATATACCGGTGTTTGGTGGGAAATGCACTTGGGAAAATCCACTTGGGATTACAGTGGCATACAAGACATGACCTCCTTCACCACCGATGCGAAGCCCAGTGGCAAACACGGTGCAACGACCGAAAACGTCAAAAAATACATCGATTTTTCAGCTAAAAACAACATCAAAGGAGTCTTGGTAGAAGGATGGAACACCGGTTGGGAACATTGGATTGGGTTTGAAGACCGCGAAGGTGTATTCGATTTTGTCACGCCTTATCCGGATTATGATTTAAAAGAAGTTGTCCGATATGGCCGGGAAAAAGGAGTCGAATTGATCATGCACCACGAAACCTCAGCCGCCACCGAAACCTATGCCAAACAACAAGATACTGCTTTTGCGCTGATGAAGAGTTTGGGTATCCATGCGGTCAAGACAGGCTATGTGGGGAAAATCCTGCCCAAAGGTGAATATCACCACGGGCAGTATATGGTCAATCAATACAACAATACCGTCATCAAAGCGGCGCAATATCAAGTCGCTGTCAACGCCCACGAACCCATCAAAGCGACCGGTTTGCGCAGAACCTTTCCAAACACCATTGCGCGGGAAGGTTTGCGTGGCCAGGAATTTAATGCTTGGGCATCCGATGGCGGAAATCCGCCCGAACATTTGCCCATCATCGCTTTTACCCGCATGCTCGCCGGCCCGATTGATTTTACCCCCGGGATTTTCAACATCAAGTTTAACGAGTACAAAAAAGACAATCAAGTCAACACCACTTTAGCCCAGCAATTGGCTTTGTATGTGGTCATTTACAGCCCGGTGCAGATGGCGGCCGATTTGGTAGAGCACTATGAAGCCAATCCCAAACCTTTTCAGTTTATCAAAGATGTTGGGGTAGATTGGGAACAAACCAAAGTGCTCAACGGCGAAGTAGGCGACTACGTGACCATTGCACGAAAAGAACGTGGCACGGGAAATTGGTTTGTGGGTAGCATCACAGACGAAAACACCCGCACTTTTACAATCGGTTTGTCTTTCTTGGAGGTAGGGAAAAAATATACTGCCACAATTTACAAAGACGGTAAAGATGCACACTGGGATAAAAACCCTACGTCTATTGAAATCGAAACGTTGACGGTTGACAGCACTTCAAAAATTGAATTACATCTTGCCGAAGGTGGAGGCGCAGCCATCAGTTTGATAAAACAATAATTTTTTATTGGCTTTTCTAAACCTAATTTGATTCTAACATGCTGAATAGTAAACAACACAATCTATTCAAAAGCAAACCCTGTTTGAATTTCATTTATCAAACGATAAACTATTTTTGTTAAAAAATGGATAAATTAAAATATTTGAATATTTTTGTTAAAAAAATTAACTATGAATAAAAAAATAACTTACCCGTTAGTGTCTTTAATTTTGGCCTTGGGGCTTTATTTCTCAGTCAATTACTTCAAAAACATTCCTACTCATAAGAGTTCTCTTTCCGAAGTTGAAGCCTTGCGTGCCAAACACGCCGAGTTTCTCAAAAACAGCCCCTTCAGAAACAGTATTCCTCTCTCCCGGGCAGACAGAAAAGGCAGAGGTCTTCCGCCAAATCCCTACTACGAAAGATTGTGGGAGCTGACCATGAATCCGGCGTTGGGCTACCCGACTCTTGATAAAATCAATCAATTGCAGGATGAAATTTATTCTGCCCAAAACAGCCTAGCCGGCGTGCGGACACAAAGAGCACCCGGCGACAGTCCGGTTGACAACCCGTGGGTTGAACGAGGGCCAAACAACATCGGTGGCCGGACAAGGGTGGTGGTTTTTGATCCGAACGATGCCACACACAAACGCGTATTTGCCGGAGGTGTGAGCGGCGGGCTTTGGGTTAATCAAGATATCACCAATGCCAATTCTTCTTGGACTTTGGTCAATTCCGTGCCCGGCCATTTGAATGTATCTTCTTTTACTGTTGACCCCAACAATCCCCTGATTATGTATTTGGGAACGGGTGAACAATATACCTTCGGGGCTGCTGTGGGCAACGGTGTTTACAAATCAACCAATGGCGGTAATTCGTGGGTAAAATTGAATATCAACTTAGCCACTGCAACCACAGGAGTGGGTGGAACAAATTTAACAGGAGGATCGGAATTGCTCTCCGGAATATTTTTTATCAACGACATCATCGCTTGGAACAATGCCGGCAACACAGAAGTTTTCATCGGTGTCGGAGCACATATTTTTGGTGCCAGCAAAATTGCCGATGCCGGCAATCCCAATAATTTCCTCGGGTTGCAATCTGCCGGATTGTACAGAAGCGCCGACGATGGTGCCAACTGGAACCGCATCGAGTCTGCGAATATGCAGTTTCAATTTTCGGGTTTTGATTTTTATTTTATCCCCAATGATTTTGAAATCGGCCCGGACAACAAACTTTGGATGGGAACCATCCGGACACCCGGTTTGACAAACACCGGCGGTGGCCGAATTTACAGTTCTACCGATGGGACTACTTGGACGCAGGTTACCCAATTGCCTGCTTCCGATCGGACAGAAATAGAAATTTCTGCCACGGATGCCAACCGTATTTATGCGCTGACGCAAGGAAC
>PFUR01000004.1 GCA_002790195.1 Flavobacteriales bacterium CG_4_9_14_3_um_filter_40_17 | reverse complement strand
CAATAGTTTATATACCAAGTGTTTACAGGAAGTTTTACGTGGAGAACACAAAAAGTATTTTGAAGAACCCTATATTCGGATTTCCGAAGTCGTTCAGTACGTTTTCAGAAAGGTACCCGAACGCCAACCGCTGCAGAATCCATTTGCCAATTTGCAGATTTATGACGATTTTATCTTAAGCCGTATCCCGGACAAACTTTTAGCAAACAATCCTGAAATTACAGAAAAACAACAAACAAACAACAGTAAAAATATCAAAGATGAAGTGGTTACCGTTTTTCGGGAAACAGAAAACGCCAACAACGTCATTTTGTTTATTCATGGATTTTCAGGGGAGGCAGCTAAAACTTTTGGAAAGATTCCGGAATTTTTAATGGAAGAATCCAAAATGGACGGTTGGGATATGTTTCCATTTGGTTACAGCGAAAATGTCAACCCCTACATGGGAAAAGGCATTTGGGCTTCCATCGAAGACATCACCCGGATTGCCGACTTTTTGAAAACTTCCATTAAATACAAATTCGGAAAATATAAACGAATTGCCATCGTAGCACACGGTTTGGGTGGACTCGTTGCCCAAAGAGCCATCCTCAATCTGGACGATGCAAACTTAGACCGGATTAGCCATTTCATTCTGTTTGGCACACCCAGCAACGGTTTGGAAATTAACACCTCCTCAAAAATGTGGAGCAAACGCTTGCAAGATTTGCTGAGTGAATCTCCTTTTATCAAAAATCTTAGATCGGACTGGAACCAACGTTTTAACAAAAACTATCCGTTTGATTTTAAAACAGTTGTAGGCACTAAAGATACATATGTCACGGTCCATTGTGCCTTGTCTCCTTTTGATGAAAAAGACAGAGCCACCGTAGCGGGCGACCATTTTTCGATGATAACTCCGGAAAACACTCAGAACGATGCCTATCATTTGATATTAGAAACACTCAACAACCACTCTTTCAGTAACCAATATACCAATGAAGAAGAAATCAACAACACGCTTGGCGAATACGAAGCCGTGGTCAAAAAATTGTTGCCCAATGTAGATGAAATCGATTTAAAAGGTTTGAAATTATTGGTGTTTGCGCTCGAAGGCTTGAACAGGCGTGATGAAGTGATGGACATCTTGCTCAACCACCCGTTGGCAAAAGAAAATTCAGACATTATGGGATTGTTGGCCGGGCGATATAAAAGAGAATATTTGGCAAACTACAAAAGAACTGATGGCAAACAAGCGCAATTTTTTTACCAATTGGGATTGCAGACTGCCGAAAAGCAAGACAACCCGGGGCAAGTATTTTATCACGCCATTAATTTGGCTTTTATGAGTTTGGTTTTTGAAGACGACTTCCAAAACATGAGAAGCAATGCCTCTAAAGCATTAGCTGCCGCAGAAAAATACGAAATCGATGACCTTTGGAAATGGGCTACCATTGCCGAAGCCAATATGTATTTAAATGATTTCGTCAAAGCCAAAAGCTTTTATGAGAAGGCAGCAAAACTAGCTGGAATTAGAGAAAAAATTTCTATCCACATCAATGCCGATACCGCCTATACTTGCTTAAAAAATATTGGCAACAGTAAGGAAGACAATTTTAGAAATTTTTTAAAGACTACTTTTTTATCCTAAAAAAACAGTGATTATGCGCATCATCAAGCCTGAAAATCTGAAGGATTTGACTTTTAAAAAAGCTGTGAAAAAGCCCATTACCATCCGGTGTGTGCAAATTCACGAACCCTTTGAAGTGGAAACCATGGAAGGCACTTTAAGAGGAAAAAAAGACGACTGGCTCATGATTGGCATCAACGGAGAAATGTACCCATGCGACAACGAAATTTTTCTTAAAACCTACGATTTAAAAAACTAAAAACAACTAACTATGTCAAAACAAACTATTTTTATCAGCTATGCCCACGCCAACTCAGAGGAAGTCTTAGAAATTATAAAAAAACTAACCGATGCCGGCTCGACCATCTGGTATGATGCCTTTATCAAACCAGGGTCAGACTGGGATGAATCGATTGAAAACGCCATCAAAAGTTCGGATGTGGTACTGGTTTTCCTCTCTAAAGCTGCCAACGACTCCAAAAACGTAAAGCAAGAATATTCCTTTGCCATTGACCAACAAAAAACCATCATCCCGATTTTTATTGAATCGGTGGAAGCACCTTTCAGGCTGCGGCTCAATCAATCCTTCTATTTTACGGAAAACAAAAACCTGGCCGTTCAAAACCTCATCCTACGGCTTCAGTCGCCCGATGGGATTTATAAGGCCAAACAAGCTTCTGCCTTGTCAAAATTTGTTTCAAAATTAAAAGAATCCATTCGTTATGTAGTGGGTGTTTTGGTATTGTTTCTCATAGTTGTCATCTATCTTGTCTTTTTTAACGGAGACACCACTACTGAAGAACCTACTCAAATGACCACCCAAGAAAGTACTGCTTATGATGATTGGCAAACGGCAACTTCGGAAGATACTGTAGATGCATATTATGAGTACATCATCAATCACGGTGTTTCAGATGAAAATTTTGAAGTTGCCATGGATTCAATCAACCTGTTTTTAACTTACGAAGGTTATGTGGAATATCGAAATCAAAACGATGAATTTTCTTTTTACAGAGCTGTTTTTGCGGAGGACAATGAATATATGATTAGCGAAGATTACAAAAAACCGGAAGAAGGAGATTTGCTTGTTGCCATCAAAAGCAAAAATGTTTACACAATTGAAAATGGCCAATACGTAACCCTGCACGACGAGATCATCAGCATTGATCAAATCGTTCGCGTTACAGAAGTTTTAAAATACGAGGAAAGTGCTGCATTATGGTTGAAAGTTGCCTATGAAAAGTAAAACGCATCCACTAAACACCAACTAAAAACAACTATCGTGTCAACCGAAACTATTTTTTTTAGCTACTCGAGAGATGATACGGAATTTGTCCTGCAATTGGCCAAAAATTTAAGGCAAGCCGGCGCAAATATTTGGCTAGACCAATTAGATATTTCTCCCGGATCTCGTTGGGATAAATCTATCCAAGATGCGCTGACAAATTCGAAAGTCTTACTGGTCATACTCTCTAAAACTTCCGTAGAATCAGACAATGTACTCGATGAAGTTTCTTTTGCGCTTGAGCAGGGAAAAAGAGTGGTTCCGGTTCTGCTTGAGGATTGTGAAATTCCGTTCCGATTGAGACGGTTGCAGTACGCCGACTTCACTGAAAATCCAGAAAAGGGTATTCATACCTTGATTCAGGCACTCCACTTAGACAAAGAGGTGGCATCAAAACTTAGTGATTTTACTGAACAAGAAATTGACATAACGACTGACAAAGAAATTACAAAAGCCAAAGAAATCAAGGAAGTTATCGAAATTAAAAAAACACAACCCTCTAATTATAAACCGATTGCCCAAATTCAGTATAAAGAGTCTTATAGCTCAAAAAACATAAATCAAAAGCAATCGAAGTACAAAATGACGAAAATAATTCTTTTGAGCCTTCTTGTTCTACTTGTTTTGGTGGTGGCGGCTTGGTTTGGAGGGTTTTTCCGTGAAGATGATGACACCCAATTTTTCAAAGATTCTTTAAAAAGTAATACGATTCAAGATTTTGAAATTTATATAAACCGATTTCCGGAAGGAAAATTTGTTGATCAGGCGCGCGATAGTATATATGCTAAAGCAAGTAGAAACAAGGTTAAACAAGATAATCAAGCATGGGACGATGCGTCAAGTAGTGATAATTTGGATGGCTACCACGCTTATCTGACAAAATTTCCGAACGGGAATCATGTGATAGAAGCCGAAGAAAAAATTAAAACACTCTCAAACAATCTCAATAACATCAGACTGGACGATGATGCTTGGAAATCAGCAACCCTTCAAGCTACGGTCAATGCTTTTTTAGATTATTACACAAATCAAACGATTATAGGCTCTCATAGAGAAGAAGCACTTCAAAAAATAAATGAAATTGGCAAAAAGGGCTGGCTGTACTGCGGAAGATTCTCAGAAGAATCGATGACAGAAAGTATTTTTGATTTGGTGTGGAGAGGAGTAGATTTTTCTGAGAAAGATATCCTAAAAGCCAATGATGTCGTAGTGCTGAAAACAAATGAATCTGCCAGAAGAACCTATCGCTACGCTGACAACAGAAACGCCAATAACACCAACAATACACTCATTGACAAAAACACCAAAATGTACATTTCGGCAGTTGAAAAAGAAGGGAATGCCTTAGTTGTGCAAATTATTTATTGAATGAAGAGGGGAAGGGTAGCCTCCAATTTCTTATGATTTTCTACCAAACCACTGTCTTTTGTTTTCTCTGACAGGACTCTGCGATTCTGTTTTCTTTGGGGGTGTAAATCGAGGCGAATAGTCAGCTTTTTCTACTTTTTTAGGTTCCGGCCGATGGTTGTTATTTCTCGGCGGACGTTGAGGCTTGGGTGTTTTAATCACCGTGTGGTTTTCCAATGGATAATCGTGGTCATCTATCACAGGAATAGTTTTCCCGATGAGTTTTTGAATGTCTTTTAAATAAGATTTTTCCTCAGCATCACAAAACCCGATGGCAATCCCGCTTGCTCCGGCGCGCCCGGTCCGGCCGATGCGGTGCACATACGATTCGGGTATGTTTGGCAATTCAAAATTGATGACGTGCGTCAACTCGTCTATGTCGATGCCGCGTGCGGCTATATCCGTAGCTACCAAAACGCGTGTTTGTTTGGATTTGAAATTGTTCAATGCATTTTGTCTTGCATTTTGCGATTTGTTTCCGTGGATGGCTTGCGCATGTATGCCGGATGCCGTCAATCCTTTGGCAACTTTATCAGCTCCGTGTTTGGTACGTGTAAAAACCAATGCGCGTTCGATTTTTTGTGTACTTAAAATGTCAAACAGCAAATCTTTTTTATTTTCTTTATCCACAAAATAAATTACCTGATTGACTGTGTCGGCAGTTGTTGATTCGGGCGTGACTTCTATCTTAGTAGGATTTACCAAAATCGTATTGGCCAATTCGACTATCGGCGGAGCCATCGTAGCCGAGAAAAACAACGATTGCCGTTGAGTCGGTAATTTGGCAATCACTCTTTTCACATCGTGTACAAACCCCATGTCCAACATGCGGTCTGCTTCATCTAAAACAAAAAATTGAATGTTTCTCAAATCTACAAGATTCTGATTCATCAAATCGAGCAATCGGCCGGGTGTAGCAACCAAAATGTCAAAGCCGGAATGCAAAGCATCCACTTGGCTCTGTTGGCCAACACCTCCGAAAATCACTTGGTATTTCAGATGGGTATATTTTCCGTAATTAGCAAAACTTTCACCAATTTGCAAGGCCAACTCGCGCGTAGGGGTCAATATTAAACTGCGAATAGGTCGTTTTCCGGACGTAGGCCTCTGGATTTGGCTGAGCAATTGGATAATCGGAATAGCAAAAGCCGCTGTTTTTCCAGTACCGGTTTGAGCGCATCCCAAAACATCTTTTCGGTTGAGCAACAAAGGGATAGCTTGCGCTTGAATGGGAGTAGGAATCGTGTAACCCTCGTTCTTTAACGCCTTGAGGATAGGCTCAATCAAGTTTAATTTTTCAAAAGACATAATGTCAATAATTATTTTTCAGGCCGGGCATGATTAGAAGCATTCCCAATCACCAGCCTGATGAAATGAGATGCCATGTTTTTTTAATTTCTAATTATGGAGAAAATCTTGTCCCGGATTGGAAAAATGAAGGAATAAAGAATACAAATCTTAACTGAAATTTTTTGCAAATATACATTATTTTATCATGTAATGTACAAACACAAAAATCTGTTGAGAGCAAGGTAGATTTACTCAATCGATTAATTTGGTTCTAAAACCCGTGCTTTCAAAGATGGCCATCGGTTTTATTTCGAAATATTTTTAACATTAATTCATTCATTCACATATAATTGGTTATTTTTATAGAGTTTATTGACTGTCACTACACATCCGGGACAAGCCAAAATCACTTTAATTTTAAATAATTATTAAATCCGTTTTAGCAGCCAAAATAAACTGTACATTTGCAGGCTTAAAATTCAGCCACTATGACTTCTATTCGAAACATCGCCATCATTGCGCACGTTGACCACGGGAAAACCACCTTGGTGGATAAAATTCTTCACCACTGCCAGCTTTTTCGCGACAACCAAGCCACCGGCGATTTGATCCTTGACAGCAACGACCTCGAACGTGAACGCGGGATAACTATAGTTTCCAAAAACGTGTCGGTTGTTTACAAAGGACATAAAATCAACATCATCGATACACCGGGTCACTCGGACTTCGGTGGGGAAGTAGAACGTGTACTCAACATGGCAGACGGCGTACTCCTTTTGGTGGATGCCTTTGAAGGCCCCATGCCTCAAACCCGTTTTGTCTTGCAAAAAGCTTTAGAATTAAAACTAAAACCTTGTGTGGTTATCAACAAAGTTGACAAAGAAAATTGTACACCGGAACAAGTTCATGAGGCTGTATTCGATTTGATGTATGAATTGGGTGCAGAGGAATGGCAACTTGACTTTCCGACCGTTTATGGTTCCGCCAAATACAATTGGATGTCCTTGGACTTTAAAAATCAAACGAACAACATCGAACCTTTGTTGGATATGGTAATTGCGCATGTGCCTGCTCCAAAAGTAGGCTTAGGCACAGTTCAAATGCTGATTACTTCCTTAGATTATTCGTCTTTCACAGGCCGTATTGCCATAGGAAGATTGGAACGTGGTATTTTGAAAGACAACATGGCTATCTCGCTCGTTAAACGAGACGGTAAAATCAGCAAAGCAAAAATCAAAGAATTACACATATTCGAAGGATTGGGCAGATTAAAAGTCAGCGAAGTACACGCCGGAGACATTTGCGCCATTGTTGGCCTGGAAAGTTTTGACATCGGTGATACGGTCGCTGATATCGATAATCCGGAAGCACTAACCTCGATTGCGATAGACGAACCCACCATGAGTATGCTGTTTACCATCAATGACTCTCCATTTTTTGGAAAAGACGGCAAGTTTGTCACTTCCAGACACATAAAAGACCGGCTCAATCGCGAACTAGAAAAAAACCTCGCTTTGCGGCTGGAAGAAACTGGGAGTGCCGATAAATTTTTGGTTTTCGGAAGAGGTGTTTTGCATCTTGCCATCCTCATAGAAACCATGCGCAGGGAAGGTTACGAACTGCAAATCGGCCAACCACAAGTCATCATCAAAGAAATTGACGGAGTTAAATGCGAGCCGGTTGAGGAACTCACCATTGACCTTCCGGACAATCTTTCCGGCAGGGCGGTCGATATGGCCACCATCCGAAAAGGTGAAATGATCGGAATGGAACCCAAGGGTGACCGCATGATTTGCAAATTTCTGATTCCTTCAAGAGGAATTATTGGCATGCGTAATTTGTTGATGACTGCCACGGCAGGCGAAGCGGTGATGACCCATCGGTTTTTGGAGTTCCAACCCTACAAAGGAGACATTCCTGGACGCATCAACGGTTCGTTGGTGTCCATGGAGCAGGGAACAGCCATTCCGTATTCAATCGATAAATTGCAAGATCGTGGACGATTCTTTATCGATCCGGGTGAAGATATTTATGAAGGCCAAGTTATTGGCGAAAACTCACGTGGAGACGATATGGCTATCAACGTGACCAAAACCAAAAAGCTAACCAATGTACGGTCTTCAGGAACTGACGACAAGGCAAAAATTTTCCCCGCAGTCAAATTTTCTTTGGAAGAAGCACTTGAATATATTCAAAAAGATGAATATGTAGAAGTCACACCCAAAAACATCAGGTTGCGTAAAATCTTGTTAAAAGAAACAGACCGCAAACGTTTTGGAAGACAATTTGCTTAATTGAAGTATTGGTTTAAGTAAAGAACCCATCGTGTTTCATAAACACGCAAAAGAATAATAAAAAAACTACCCGCCATCACGTAGATGAGCGGGTAGTTTTTTTGCCGGGTTAACCAGATGCCAGTAATCCCTACGATTACCAATGTGATAACAACAATTAAATTGGGAATTAACCACATGCCTTTCCAGATGCCGATAACTTTGACAACCGCATAAAAAAAGCAATAGAGTATAATGATTTTAAAAAGTGTAATCCGTAGGTTTGTGCGTATCATTGGTAAGATTTAGGAATCACGCGGGCGTGTGTCAATTGTTCAAATGCCAAGCCAAGTTTCAAAAGTTTCAGCTCTTCAAAAGGTTTGGCGATAAAGGTTAAACCTATGGGTTCACCACTCGTTTTATATCCCATCGGGACAGTCAGTGCGGGATGTTTGGCAACCGCGGCAAATCCCGCGTGATAATTGTTAATTGACAAAATTGCATCCAATTGATAGGCATCTATGGGGTCATCGAAATACTCGCTTCCTGCTTTGTGCAATCCGATTTTAATTTTATCAAACGCTTCGCCTGATGTCGTGTCTTTTATAATTCCCTGAAAAAGTTGTTGCCCGTATGGAACGCGAATTAAAGTGTCTTGCAGATTAAACGCTACCACATCCGCCACGTTTTTGACGGTGATGTTTTTGCTTGCTTGTGATGAAAGATAGGCAGGCAAATCATGTTTCATATCAATATTTAAGAGTGTCAAAAAACCGGATAAACGAGTTTGTTCTGGGTTGAGTTCGATTATCTTAGCCCCAGCGGATTTGATTTTGTCAACGGTCTGTTTATAAACCGTATCGCTTTCAATCAGGGATTTGAATACCCCAAATCGTTTGCCAGCAAGTTCTTCATAGACAATTTTTTCTAATTGAAATGAACTTTTAACCGAAGAAGAATCATTTGAATCTTTTCCGGTCATCGCATCCAGCAAAATGGCATTGTCGGTGACATTTCTCGTCATCGGGCCGGGCGTGTCCAAAGTGCTTGAAATCGGCACAATCCCGGTTCGGCTGAGTAGGCCGACGGTCGGTTTGAGTCCCACAACCGAATTTTGACTGGATGGCGACAAGATAGAACCTGAGGTTTCTGTGCCTACTGCTGCGACTGCAAAATTAGCTGCGACGGAAACACCGCTGCCTGAGCTTGAACCGCCCGATTCGAAAACTTTCCTCCCGTAGGGATTGAGTGTTTGCCCGCCCACGGCGCTGTAACCAACCGGGCAACCTATACAGAGATAATAAGCCCACTCACTCAGGTTGGCTTTGCCGAGTATCAACGCACCTTTGTTCTTGAGTTGTTTGGTAATAAATGCATCGGGAGCTTCATTGTTTTTTAAAGCAATCGAACCCGCGGTAGTTGGCAATCCGGCAAAACCGATGTTGTCTTTTAACAAGATAGGCATGCCGTAAATTTCATGTAGTTTGTTTTTATTGCGGTTTTTATCTCTTTCCCGCGCTTCGTTCAAGACGTTTGGATTGAGCGAGATGATTGTATTAAGCGATTGTTGGTTGTCGCTTTCATATTTTCTGATCCGGTATATATAAAATAAGGTTAGTTTTTCATAGGTCAATTGGCTACCCGTAATTTCAGCTTGGAGTGCTGGGATGTCTTTTTCTAAAATGAGTGGTTTCAGGTTTTCGTAATCTGCTTCGGAAAAGTAGGCTAAATCTTCTTCGAAGGGTTTCCATAAATCATTTTTATCCAAAACTTTCGAATTAATTAACTTGTACCGCATCCTCGGGTTTTCGTGTTTTTGCTGTTCGATAAGTTCTTGGGTTTGGTCAAACGGAGACCAAGCCACAACCGGTTGCTTTGTCTTTTTTTGGCAGGCATTGAGCAACAATAAAAGGAATACAAACAGGATTTTTTTCATTTTACACACAGAGATTAAGTTGATAATTATTCAAACACAATACTACCCTCCGGTCTTGAAAAATCAACAACTGAAGGGTTGGCATTTTGAATTGAGATATTCGAGAAATTCACTGTATTGGCTATGCCTCCCAATTTTCCGTTTTTATATTCATGCCATTCCAAACGGGTGGGGAGCAACAACCCGTCAAACGTATCCCAACCTGCATAACGGATGTAGCTCAACTTGTCGCTTGACGCCCCGCTGAAAAATGTAACAGTATAGCCTAACCAAGCCATACGCCCGGTCTGCGGATCGGCATACAGGTAGTAATTATCTTCCGGCGAATCCCCAACATTGCTTTCGTAGGAAATTTTAACGCCTTTGTAGATTGTCCCTTCATACACCAAATTTTCGGCTTCTCCATAGTTAATCCCCTTGTCACCCAAGACAAACGGCATGGCGTAAAAATAAAACATCAGGTTGTGATAAAACTTCGGATTGCCTTTAAAATAGGCTGAATCTTGCTTGAGCCAAACCGTTTTACCGTCAAAGCCCAAAGAAAATTTTTCGGTGGCTATTTTATCCCTTCTCCTTTTCAAATCGATTTGATGAGTTTCCAAACCATCCGGTTTTTGAATACCGAAGGTGAGGTAGTTTTGAATCTGCCAAGCATCATATCCGCCGTGTTTGGCAAACAAACTATCCATAAAAGCCGGGAATTCCCGTTGTTCAACTATGCTTTTTGTTGTCGCAGCGCCAGTTTTCAACGCATCATTTTTGGTGGATTCGTTTTTACAGGAAATCAACAGAAAAATGAAAAATAGTGCAGTAAAATTTTTCATGGTTTCAAAGTTTTTTTGGTTTCTCAAAAATAGTTTTTTATCTCAAAAAATCCATCGATTTCGGGGAATATTTTGTAAATTTATGGTTTCAAACAGGCTGAATTTATTAATTCAATATCAAGTATCTCATTGAGTTGCTTTATCCAATCGGCAGCGGTATCAATAAAAATTATTAAAAAACATACCACACTATAAATTAAATTTGTAATAAATCATTTAAACATAACATCATGAAAACGAATAATTTGGGATTACCTGCTCAAGAAAGCGAAACAATCATCCAACATTTGAATGTGCTTTTATCAAGTTTTCAAATTTATTATCAAAACCTCAGGGGTTTGCATTGGAACATCCGCGGCAAACGTTTTTTTGACCTGCACCTCAAGTTTGAAGAACTCTACAACGATGCACAAATCAAGATTGATTTGGTTGCCGAACGTGTATTAACGCTGAACGGTAAACCCATGCACACATTTGACGACTATCTGAAAAACGCGAAGGTGACTGCCGGAGTCAACATCAGTAAAGATGAGGAAGCAGTGCGGCTAATCAACCAATCGCTGTCTGAATTGTTGGTTTTGGAACGTCAGCTACTCAGTCTTTCCGGCGGTATACATGATGAAGGCACCAACAACATGATGAGTAATTTTATTTCCGAGCAGGAAAAAACCATTTGGATGATGAACGCTTGGTTGGATTAGTTTTTTTTGTGAAAGATTGGTCACAGAGGCACAAAGCACACAAAGAAGAAAATACAGGAATGCCCGGTTAAGTGTTAAACAACTTTATGAACCCTGCCTGAACGAGCATTCGGGCGGGGTTTCGATTTTGTATAGAAACAATTCGACTCTGTTTTTCACAAAAACTTTTGTTGCAATTTCGGCGTAGGGACTATGCAGCTTTCCCGTTTCCCAAACCACCGGTAGCGGTTTTTGGCAACAAAATCATACAGGAAATCCCTCAAAAATGAAGGGATGATTGTCAAAACGCGGAGAGCAATCCAAATGCCTTCAAATTGCTCAATTATTTTCAACACCGCATCCGATTTGCAATGATACGCTACACCAGGTTTGTACCAAACGATTGAATCGATTTTGGAAACATCTGCGCCGATGTGCCGGATTATTTCTTGGCCTAAATCACTTTGGAAGGAAACAAACCTGAATACGTCTTTTGAATCGTGTTTGATGATGAATATAACCGCGCTGTTACAAAGGTTGCACACGCCGTCAAATAAGATGATTTCTTTGTTTTTGGGAAGTTGATCAATCATTTTGTTTTATTTTTTTCTACTAATTCGAGTTGGTCAATATTGACGTTGGTGGTGAAGGTGCCGTAATTAACGATGGCTTTGTTTTTTTCGATTTTATCGATGGTGCCGATGGCTTTACCTGATAGCAATCGCACGCGGTCGCCTATGTTTTTAGGCAATTCGGGTTTGACTGCTTCTGCTTTGTCTTTGTGCTTTTTCTCCTTTTTCTTTTGACGTATTTTTTCCAATTCGGGTTCGATTTCTTTGATAACCGTTGTCTGATCTAACTGCTTTTTTTTAGTTTTTGCCCCGATAGCTATCGGGGTAGGGGTGGATTTAGGAATCACCGGTTCGGGTTTCTTCTTCTTGCTGTTTTCGATTTCTATCAAACGTATCAAAGCAGCCGTAAGCTCTTTCCGTTTGCCGGCTAACTTGCCATTGGAAGGGTTTTGAAAATACTTATCAGCTATTTCACTGACTTTATTGCCCAAATAAATGGTTTTTTGATGGGTGTCGTACAACTCCTGATAGCGTTCGAGTTTATCCTGAATTTTTTGCTGAATCTCTTCATTTTTCTTGGACAGATTGCGTTGGGTTTCCGATTCTTTTTTTAATTTTTCGGTTTCAGACTCATATTTGCTTCTTTCTTTCTGCAAGCTCAAAATGGTTTTGTCAAAACGGAGTTTGCCTTTTTCGACTTTCTTTTTCGCACGGTTAATCAGCCCGAACGGGATGCCGTTTTTCTGAGCCACTTCAAAGGTGTAGGAGCTGCCCGCTTCGCCCAATCTCAGTTGAAAAGTAGGCTCCAAGCTCTGCTGGTCAAACACCATGTTGGCATTGGCCATGTGCGGCAACTCGTTGGCGAGGATTTTCAGGTTAGCATAGTGGGTTGTTATCATGCCGAAAGCTCCGCGGTGGTAGAACTCTTCCAAAAACGTTTCTGCCAACGCGCCACCCAATTCGGGGTCGGAACCACTACCGAATTCATCGATGAGAAACAAGGTTTCAGCCTGGCATTTGCGTAAAAAATGGCGCATATTCTTCAGCCGGTAGCTATATGTACTCAAATGATTTTCAATAGATTGATGATCGCCAATGTCGGTAAGTATGTTTTCGAAAAGACAAGCTTGGCTCCGTGGATGTATAGGAATTAAAAAACCACTTTGCAACATAAGTTGGAGCAGTCCTACCGTCTTGAGTGTGATGCTTTTTCCACCTGCGTTCGGCCCCGAAATGACGATGATGCGGTTCTCGGGATTAAACTCGATGGTTTGCGGATAAGTCGTTGCGCCTTTTTCTTTATTGTTCAAATAGAGTAGTGGATGATAGGCATCTCTTAGGAAAAGCCTTCTTTCCTCCACGATTTCGGGTAAAACAGCGTGAAGTTGTTGCGCGTATTTGGCTTTGGCAGCAATCAAATCCATCAGGGTAAGAAATGATTGTATCTCATTTAAAAAATCAGCAAATGGACGTGTTATATCTGTCAATTTCAGCAAGATAAACTTTATTTCTTCAGCTTCTTCAAACAGCAGGTTGCTCAGTTGACGCGTGAGGATATAAGTCGATTCAGGTTCGATAAAAATGATGCTTCCCGTTTTGGATGTGCCCATCATTTGGCCTTTTACTCTTTTTTTATACATAGCTGAAACCGCCAAAACCCGCTTATTGTCGATGACCGATTCTCGGATTTCGTCCAACACGCCTTCTGCTGCATATCGGCTCAAAGCCGCGCCGAAACTTTGGTTGATTTGGCTCTGAACTTGTCTGCGTTGCTTTCTGATTTGCGACAGCAAGCCGGAAGCATCATCTTTGACCTCTCCAAATTTATCGATGATTTGATCTATTTGTTCGATTAAAAATGTATTAAAAAAGCCTGCTTGGGCAGTTTGATGCAAAACAGGGTAATAAACCTGAAACTCCTCAAAAAAACGGATGAGCGTATTGGTGGTCGAACAGAGGGATGAAATCTTTTTAAAACTTACCAACTCCAGCGCAAACCCCTCAATTCTAAGTAGTTGTAGTTCTTTATCAATAGCTTCAAACTCATGCGCCGGTATGCGGTTGTTGTTGTCAAACGAAGCTAAGTATTCATTGGTTTGCGCAAGCGAAAACATCAAATCTTCCTTTTGCCGGAAAACCTGAATGTCAGCAGCTTTTTGCCGCCCCGTCTCTGTCTTACACAGAGCCTGCACGCGGTCGATGATTTTGTCGAATTCTAAATCGAGAAGTGTTTTGGGTGCGATAGGCTGCATGCTCGGAAGTTATTGTTATTTTTGGGCAAAAATACGCAAATTGGAAGTTACTATTCACCCATCTTGGAAGAACGAATTGCAAGCGGAGTTTGAAAAACCCTATTTTGCACAATTGGCTACTTTTGTCAAAGACGAATATAAGTCGCGTGCCTGCTATCCGAAAGCTTCTGAAATTTTTGTTGCATTTGATAGTTGCCCATTTGAAGCTGTGAAGGTGGTAATTATTGGGCAAGACCCTTATCACGGAGCCGGCCAAGCACATGGATTGTGTTTTTCTGTAAACGAGGGCATCGCCCATCCGCCATCGCTCATCAATATTTTTAAGGAAATAGAACGAGAGTTGGGTGTTCCTTACCCCAAATGTGGTAACCTGCTTCGATGGGCTTCGCAAGGTGTGCTGTTGCTCAACGCTACACTCACTGTCCGGCGAGGCTTGGCAGGCTCGCATCAAAACCGGGGTTGGGAAACCTTTACCGATGCAGTAATCGGGGTAATTTCACAAAAAAAGGAAAATGTGGTTTTTTTACTTTGGGGAAGCTATGCCCAACGCAAAGGAAAAGATATTGACAAAACCAAACACTTGGTACTAACTTCAGGCCATCCTTCGCCACTCAGCGCCAACCGAGGCCTTTGGTTTGGCAACGGCCATTTTATCAAAACCAATAATTATTTGAAAGCTAAGGGAATTCGGGGGATTGAGTGGTGAATTCAAGATTCGTGGGCTTTGTAGCAAATCATTTATAAACAATCAACAAAGGAATTTGGATGCGATGCCTTACTTTATCAACCGTAGTTCCAAACACCAAATCTTTCAATTCTTTGTGCCCATGCGAACCCAAAACCAAGAAATCTAAATCATGGGCAAGGACGATTTTAACTATTTCATTAGCAGGTGCTCCAAACCCAATTTGAAAGTCAGCGGTATATCCCAATTCGCGCAAGCGATCTTGGTAGATTCGTATGTTTTGTTCGTCCAACTTGGTTTCATTGTCTAAAGCATTTTTTCCCAAATAGCGTGCGGCGGCAGTTTCAACGATGTGGATAAAAGTGTAATTGGCCGATTTCCCACCTTGCTTGAGCGCATTTTGGATTAGAACCTGATCGTTGCCCGAAAAGTCAATTGCAATACCAATGCGTTTGTAATCAGTCAATTCAGTAAGAGCTATTTTTTTGGCATAGCCATGAGGCAATTGTTTCTTTTCTTTCATCTTTGGCGAAATAATGGGATACACAAAAATATAAATAAGAAGAGCCAAACTGGCCAAAACAATCGGTATCACCAAGGTATAAATAAGTAAATGATCTCCGGGTGCTTCCATCCAAGTACCGATTTCTTCCACTACCAGCCGGACATTCAGATAAACAATGAGCACTGCACTCGTCCAAGCCAATATTTTTACCCATGGTTTGATGACAAATTCACGCATCAATATTTTGTCTGAATTGAAATGAATCAATGGAATGATGGCAAAACCCAACTGCAAACTCAACACTACCTGACTCAAAATCAGGAGGCTGCCTAATCCTTGCTCACCAAAATAGAGGATGGTAAACAGGGCGGGGATAATAGCTAAAAGCCTTGTGATAAGCCTTCTGAGCCACGGTTGAATCCGGAGGTTCAGGTGTCCTTCCATCACAATTTGACCTGCCAGCGTTCCCGTGATAGTGGAGCTCTGCCCGGATGCAATCAGCGCGATACCAAAAAACATCGGAGCCGTTTTTCCAAACAAATTATCCAACAAATGGGAAGCATCTTGTATTTCAGCCACTCCGAAATAACCGTTTACATAAAATGCTGCTGCCGCCAAAATGAGAATCGCAGCATTGACAAAAAATGCCAGATTCAAAGCGATAGCCGAATCGATAAAATTGTATTTAAGTGCGTTTTTTATGCCTTTGAAAGACGGATCTATTTTTCGGGTTTGAACAAGTGAGGAGTGCAAATACAAATTGTGCGGCATCACGGTGGCTCCTATAATTCCAATGGCTATGTAAAGTGCACTTCCATCCAGATTGGTAGGGATAAAACCTAGAAGCACATCGCCAATAACGGGTTTTACGATAATCATTTCTATCAAAAATGACAGGCCAATGATGAAAATCAATGAAATAATCACCATTTCCATGATACGCATGCCTTTTTTTAATAAAAATAATAGTAAAATAGTGTCAAAAGCAGTGATAGAAATACCCCAAATAAGCGGTAAGCCAAAAACCAAATTCAAACCGATGGCCATCCCGACAATTTCTGCTAAATCACAGGCTGCAATGGCTATTTCGGCCAATATATACAACGGAATATTCACCCAGTTCGGATAAGCATTTTTGCTTGCTTGCGCCAAATCCAATCCGCCTACTACACCCAAACGTGCACTTAAGGACTGCAACAACAAAGCAATTAAGTTTGATGCCAACAATACCCAAATCAATTTGTAACCAAACGCTGAACCACCCGCAATATCAGTAGCCCAATTTCCCGGATCCATATACCCCACGCTAATTAAATAGGCCGGTCCCGCAAATGATAAAAACCGCTTCCAAGGGGTTGATTTATCAGTATGTATCGTGGCGTTTACTTCGCTTAGTGACTTTTGTCCCATATTTTTTGAATGCTTTTAATCGTTGCGTATCGGGTTGCAATTTAAGAATAATAGATAAGCAAAAATATTAAGTTTAGTTAATCTAACAAATTATTTTACTAAAACTTTTTTATACATTTGTTACTTATTAAAAAAAGTATGGTTTCACCAACAGCCGAAAATTATCTGAAAGCACTTTTTTCGCTTACCGCTGAAAGGGGAGAAGTCAATATTACCGAATTGAGCCATTTACTTCAGGTGAAATTGCCGACTGCAAACAGCATGATAAAAAGCCTACACGAACAAGGTTGGGTGAGTTATGAAAAATACAAACCGCTGTCACTTACGCCTAAAGGAAAGAAAAAAGCTGCTCTGATTGTGCGAAAACATCGATTGACGGAAATGTATTTGGTAGATAAGATGGGATTTGGCTGGGAGGAAGTCCATGAGATAGCTGAACAAGTGGAACACATCGACTCAACCATTTTTTTCGACCGTATGGATGAATTGCTCGGGAATCCGAACGTTGACCCGCATGGATCGCCTATCCCTGATAAAAATGGTGAAATACAACAAAAAAACCACGATCCACTTGGGGTTTTCAAGCCCGGTGAAAAAGCTAAATTGGTAGCTTTGGCACATTCATCTTCCGATTTTTTAAAATTTCTTAACAGACGCGAATTGCTTTTGGGTGCTGAATTGAAGATTGAATCGATTGAAAATTATGACAACAGCATGGTAGTTTCGTATGAAAATCATCCCTTTGAAACATTTTCTAAAGTGGTCTGCGATGCCTTGCTCGTGGAAAGATTGGTTTGATGTTTTATTTGGCTTAGGCAAATAGCTTTTATTGGTCAGCCCTTTATTAATAGGGATTTTAGGGTCTATAAAGCCTAAGCTTATAACCATTTGAAACAACCAATTTTTGATTTTGTATCGCAACAAATGCAACGTGAAATGAACCATAACAATTCTGGATACCAACCGAAATGTTGATTGGCGAGTTACACCTGATTGTCCTTTCAGGCGGTTCCGGCCTTTTAAAAACAAATAAATATCAACAGATGAAACTTAATTTTTCGAATCAGCAATCTATTAAGTTTCTAATTCAAAGGTTTTTAGCTATCAAATTATTAAAAAAATAATGTATTTTTAACTTCAAATCAGCATTCTTAGCTTGTACTGCTGGTGTTCTTATTTTCTTTTTAAAATCTTAATCTGATATCCAGAAAGTTCTATGACAAGCGTTTGCCAAGCTGATGGGAGTCCTGTGATCTACAAAACATCCGCTGTATGGCGTAAAGAATTATTAGGGGAAAAATTGTAAATATTTTGGAGGTGTTTAGGAGTTAGGTGAATTATGTCTGAAACAACTACTCTTTAATCTCCACCGACACATTTTCGTTGACAATCTCCGACAGTAATTCTAATTTTCCGGCATCAAAAAGTTCGCCGATTTGGTAGAAATCAATGTCGTCCGCATAAGGTTTATAATTTTTGTAATCGAATAATATGATTCCATTTACCGTTATCGGATTAAATGCTTCCCTGAAACGAATGCCACCTTCATCCGTATGGTAGAGATAGGCCAAATAATCTACTAAAAATGTATCTTTGTCTATCCAATAAAGAAACACGTCACTGTGATCATCGCCACCGTTTTCTTCAGAGAAAGTCACTTCGATAAAGTAATAATTTTTCCCTTTGATGTTTTTTTCGCCCAACAGTTTCTTGTGAACTGCCTTGTCATTAAGCCCGTAAGGAAGATAGGCAAAATAGTGGACTGAGTTCACCGAATTGGCATATTTATTTGCCATCGAATCCACCACTTGCACCAGCGTATCGTTTATGAATCGTTCAAAACCTTTATTGGTCAGCACATCGTGAATCTCAGCCCCTGTTGAGTCGGCCTGGACGCGTTCGTAGGAATATTTGCTTCCCTGACGCGTAGAAATGTAGTGAATGTTCCTGAAATCAAATTCGATGTGTGCATTTTCAAATAATTTCCCGCCGGCTTTTTCAATTGCCT
>PFUR01000085.1:24545-24864 GCA_002790195.1 Flavobacteriales bacterium CG_4_9_14_3_um_filter_40_17 | reverse complement strand
ATCGTAGGTATAGTTGTAAGTCTTTAAACTGCTGTCGGTGTTTCTTGTTTTCCATTGGGTGAGGGCGATGTTGCCGTTGTAGAGCGGGGTTGTGCCCTCATTGTAGCCGAGTTTAAAAGCAAACAAATCCACCGTGCCGAGGTTGGCCACATCGTTTATTTGTTTGAGCCAACCTCTTATATTATAGGCGTAGTCCACGGCTTGCAGGGCGGTTTGGGTGGTTTTGCCACCTACGTTTTTCTTCACGAGCTGCCCAAGCGGGTCGTAGCTGTTGTCTGCTATACGTTGGGCGGGGTTGCTGTTGGTTTGGGTCTCATTA
>PFUR01000085.1:22704-24507 GCA_002790195.1 Flavobacteriales bacterium CG_4_9_14_3_um_filter_40_17 | reverse complement strand
GCCATTCATCGAAATCATTAACTGTACAATTGAATGTGCCTAATAACAATCTACCATCTAATGCAGTTATAAATATTGTATTATAAATTTTTGTATCAACTGCATTAGACATAAACTCAATAGTAATAAAATCAGTGTTGTTTATTTTTAACTTCTCTGTTTTAAGAATTTCTATTCCATTAGTATTCGACAGTTGCTGTTGAATAGCCTTTTTTACTTGTGGCAATTCACTTTCATTTACAGGACTAGATGTGTGATTAAACGCAACATTGACACTTCCTTTATCATTGGTGTAAACCTCATTTGGTCTATTACCTAAATTTGGATATTTGACTAACAATATAGATTCATCCATTTTGGTAAAATCTGATGGCAATAACAAACTTATTTTGCCATTCAATACCTTTCTTTCTTTAAGTTCAATGTTAAATGACATAAGACAAAAAGATAAGCATAATAATGTTAGAAACTTATTCATTTAATTTAGTCTTTTAATTTCTTGATATCTATAATTATAATGTTTTCTGTCTTGAAAAGAAGCTTTAGAAAGACCTATACAGGGCGATATATCACCGTCGATAATATTAGTTGAATCCTGAAAATAAAACTCCTTTAAATTTTTCAAGCCTTCTATCGGCTTTATTGAATCTATGTCTTCACAATTATTAATTATTAATTTCTCCAAATTATGTAAAGAACCTACTTCATTGATTTTATTTAGTCCCTTACAAGACTCAATGCTAAGCTTTTTTAATGATTTTAAATCCCCAATACCATGAAAATCAACTAACTTTCTATTATTAAATAAATCTAAATTTTCTAAACTCACTAATTTCTTTAAGCCGTTTAATGTTTCTATTGATGATTGCCCTATACTTAAAGTTTTGAGGTTGACTAATTTGTTAAACTTTTCAAGACTTTCACCCTTATACTTGGTAATACCCAAATATTCTAACGATGTGCAATCAAATAATGAGCTTGCTTTAGTTCTCCAAGTAAACCTACAATCTAATAAGTTTGGAAACTTACTAAAATCAATAATTTGATTATCTTTTGATAAAATATTTAAGGCTAATACTTTTAAGTTTTTTAAGTACTGTATTCCAGCGTAATCAACTTCTTTATAAGCTGATATAATAACTATTTCAATAAAATTATATTCTTTAAAAAAATCAACGTTATCTAGAAGATATCCATTATCATTTGAGATAATTACTCCTTTTATGTTATTCTTAATTATAAATAACATATCATCTTTAATTGTATCGGAAGACACATATATAGCTTGACCCCATTCAGTATCTTCAATATTTTTTTTCTTATTTAAAATCATAAAAAATCAATTCATTTTAATTGTTTTTCCTGTACTAATAGTTTGAGACATAGCACCAGCTCTATTCGATCCTATAGGATTAACTTTATTAAGTACAGAACCACTTTGAGCGCCGACACCTTTTGTCACTCCATTTATTGTCCGTTGCTCAAAAACCTCTCTTTGTATTTTCTCTCCCACAACTTCAGTAACTTTGACATCTGCAATATCATCTGGGTCAAATTTATTCTTCTTAAAATGTTGTTCTAATCGTTTTGCAACATCTTTAGATTGCCCTACATATTTATCCCCATTTTTTAATGTAATTTCATATACTCCAGAAACACCTTTTGATGCTTCTAATAATTTATCTAATTTTTTACCGTATTTAAATATTTTACCTAAATCTCCTACTATAGGAATTATAGCTAATGCACTTATTCCTGCATTGACATAATCTCCTTGGGCTAAATAGATTACTGCATTTGCAG
>PFUR01000085.1:0-22695 GCA_002790195.1 Flavobacteriales bacterium CG_4_9_14_3_um_filter_40_17 | reverse complement strand
TTTCTCCTACTACAGGAATAAAACCAACCACATCTAATCCAGTTTGCAACCAATTAACCCAATTTGAAGAATTCTTTTTCTTTGCTACAACAACAACTTCATCTAAAACAATTGGTGCAATTTCCGGATCTGAATCGGTATCATTTGTAACATCATCGCCTGATAAAGCATCACTGACCATCATACCGTCAGGGTCAACATATCTTATCGGATTATTTAGTGTATAGCTGTAAGGACTCCAACTTTCGTATAAGTCAGCTAATGGATCCAAAGTTGTCCAACGTGCAATTGCTGGGTCGTATCTTCTTGCTCCGTAATCATACCATCCAAGTTGTAAATCTTCTTCAAGTTCCTTGTTATTGTATTTATAAGGATTTTCAACTCCGTTTACAATATTGTTATACCCCTTATGTTTCAGCCCAAATGGATAGTAGTTGTTCTCCTCCCGTATCTCACCCCCTTGTGTTCCCCCAAAGGGGGAAATAACCCCGTTGCCGTCTGCGTCTGAGTAGGAGAGTCGTATATTTTCCAAATGGTCTTTGTACTGGAAACCGTACTCCCAACCAAGCCCTTTTGGCTCTACATAGCCCTCACTTGTACTAAAAAATTGCAATACACCTCCTTCGTAAACGTAATTGCCCGCGTATTCGGTAGTTATCAAAGAACTTGCATCGGTGACAACTTTTTTGAGTTTTGTACCAACGGCATCGTAAAAATAATCAATTTTTTTATTTGTCCCGGAAAAAGTTACGGTGGTTGTAAACATAATACGCATGAGAAACCTCTAATTATTAGGAATCTCGCGAGATTTTAGGTTCAATCACACATTCGTCTTGTTTGCATGAATGACCCGGTCAAACAATTCGCGAATGTTGGCATAACAATTTTCGAGAATCTTTTCTACTTTGTCTGCCTGCACCCAAACAACTTCGTCAATTCCTTCTTCGGGTTCGGGGCGTGGTTTTCCTCTGAATGTAGTCTTCATTTCATACCAATGGGTAATCTTCAACCGATAACTGCCGTTTCGTTTAAATACGTGATAAGTCTTACCCAAAAACCGGACAATCTCAAGTTTATTCACGCCAGTTTCTTCGGTGACTTCCCGGATTGCGGCAGCTTCGATGGTTTCGTAGGTTTCTCTTTTCCCTTTGGGTAAATCCCACCGCCCGTTTCGATGGATAAAAAGGATATCGCCCTTTTCGTTTGTAACAAACCCGCCACCGGCGACAACCGACTTGATTTTTTTCTTTAATTTTTTGATGGGCTTTTGTTCACCTTTAGCCAAAATATAAGCTTTGTGCAAAGTTCCTTTGTTGACGCGTTCTATCAAATAATCTAAATTGACCTCGTCCATCAAAAACATTTCGTGTTTGTTGTCATTTATCACCTGATTGGTTAAGATGATCGGACGGTCATTAATAAAAACTTTATACATTTGTAATCATGATTATAGATGAAAACATAGCCGATAAGGCGGCCGAACTTTTGTTGCAAATTAATGCAATTAAGTTGAATTCCAAAAATCCCTTTACGTGGGCTTCCGGATGGAAGTCTCCTATCTATTGCGACAACCGGCTAATTCTGTCTTACCCGCCAATCCGGAATTTTTTCAGAGATGAAATGGGCAAGTTTATCGATCAGCATTACGGCAAGCCCGATTTGATTGCCGGTGTAGCTACGGGAGCCATCGGGATTGGAATTTTGGTAGCAGAATTTTTGGGAATTCCTTTTGTGTATGTACGCCCCGAGCCCAAAGACCACGGCCGGAAAAATCAAATAGAAGGCCATGCGGAGAGTGGGCAGTCTTGCGTGGTGATTGAAGACCTTATCAGCACGGGGAAAAGTAGTATGTTGGCTGTTCATGCTTTAAAAGAAAGTGGCATCCACATCAAAGGGATGGTAGCCGTTTTTTCGTATGAATTTGAGGAGTCAAAACAGTTGTTTGAAGAAAACCATCTCGATTTATTCACTATCTCAAACTATGATTTTGTCTTGCAACGCGCCTTAAAATCAGACTATATCCATGCAAATGAGTTACTTCTTTTGGAAGAATGGAAATTAAACCCACAATCTTGGAAACCAATATCTTAATACGACAATTACCATGAATTTAGAAAGCCCGAAAGTTAGCGTAGCTAAGTCTCAAGTTGACACTTTTTCTTTTTTGTCCGATGTCAAAAATTTTAAACATTTAATGCCTGAGAACATAGCAAAGTTTGAAATGTTGGACGAAGATAGTTTTGTTTTTGCCTTGAGTGGCATGCCCGAAATCAAACTCAAGTTGACTGAAAAGCAGGCTTCCAACAAGGTTGCCCTTGGTGCGGTTTCGGATAAATTACCTTTTACATTAGTGGCAGATATCCAACCAGTTTCTGAAAACCAATCGGAAGTACAACTCAATTTTAGTGGCGAATTTAACCCGATGATACAAATGATGATTAAAGGACCGATAGGCAAGTTCATCAATACTTTGGCAGAAAATTTATCGAAGCAATAAGTTTTTACATGAAATGAGCCATAACAATTAAGTTGATACAAACCGAAAATGTTGATTGGCGAATTCCATCTGACCGTTAAAAAAAATAAATGTCAACTGATGAAAAAATCCAAAGAACAACTGCTTGAAATTTGCAACAATATTTCAAAAAACACACTGATGGAAACCTTACAGATTGAGTATGTCGATATTGGAGAAGATTTTTTGACGGCCAAAATGCCTGTTAACCCAAGAGTTCATCAGCCGGATGGTGTTTTGCATGGCGGTGCAACGGTTGCATTGGCTGAAAGTGTTGGCAGTGCAGCCGCGTTTATTTTTCTGAATGCAGAAGAAATTACAGTCAGAGGCATCGAAATTTCAGCCAATCATGTCAAAAGTATCCGGGAAGGTTTTGTTTTTGCCACGGCAAAGTTGATTCACAAAGGCAGGACGATTCAACTTTGGCACATACCGGTTACCAACGATTCAGGGCAGTTGATTTCAGATTGCAAATTGACCACCATCGCAATTCCTAAAAATCCATAACATGATCGACTTTGAGATACTTCTCAAACAAGCGGAAACACATCTAAACAATCGGCTCCCCGTCGTTTTCTTCAGGAAGCCGGACGACACTTTCTTGCAAGTAGTCCGTCAAGATGATGATGCACTTATCCATGTAGAAACTTTTAAGGACCAAGGTTTTGTTTTTGCTCCTTTTGATAATCAGTCACCAACCGTTTTAATCAAAGGCGTTATCGAATCTGTCGAAATTCCCGAATTGCATTGGAAACCGTCTCGCAAGAAAAAAGACACGATTCAGCATTTTTACCAGCCCGATGATGTGGCGATGTTAGATTATATTCGGAAAATCAAAAAAATAAAAGCACTTATTGAAGACGGGAAGGTCGAAAAAATTGTCTTGTCAAGAGAGGAGTTTGTGCCATTGAACAAATTTAACATCATCGATGTTTTCGTCAGTTTGTTGTCTGCTTATCCTACAGCCTTTGTTTATGGTTTTTATCATCCGAAAGTGGGGACATGGTTGGGTGCCACACCCGAAAATTTTCTTTCTGTGAGAGACACACGTTTTATGACCGTTTCTTTGGCAGGCACCAAACAATTTTTAAAAAACCAGTATGTCACTTGGGGAGAAAAAGAGAAACACGAGCAGCAATTGGTCACCGATTTTATTTGCAAACAACTCAAGCCATATACGGCCAAACTCACCTCAACGGCTGCTTCGTCCTTTCAGGCCGGAAACTTGTTTCATTTGAGATCCGAAATCACCGGTAATTTACTTTCGACAGATATTCACAAAGCAATAAGTTTACTGCATCCGACACCGGCTACCTGTGGTTTGCCCCGCGAAACAGCCAAAGAATTTATATTGGAAAATGAAGGTTACAGCCGGGATTATTACACCGGTTTCTTAGGGCCGGTTTATTCCGAAAACCGAACCGATTTGTATGTCAACCTCCGTTGTATGAAGATAGTCGATAACCAAGCGCGCATATTTGTCGGTGGCGGCATCACCCGAAATTCGATTCCTGAGGAAGAGTGGAAAGAAACCATGGCCAAAGCTGAAACCATGAAGCGGATTTTGTATGTTTTATCGGCATTTTCCTAAGTGGCGTGTGGGTGTTTTTTGTAACTTTACAAGCAATATGAAATACACCGACAAACCGCTGGCTCAAGTGGTCATATCACTTTGCAAAGAAGCTCAAATTCAGAATATTGTCATTTCCCCTGGCTCTCGAAATGCACCCCTCACTTTGGGATTTATCAACGACCCGTTTTTTGAAATTTACAGCATTGTCGATGAGCGGTGTGCCGGATTTTTTGCACTCGGAATTGCCCAACAATTGCAAAAACCGGTTGCTTTGGTTTGCACTTCCGGTTCAGCTTTGTTAAATTACTATCCGGCTCTTTCCGAAGCATTTTATAGTCATATTCCGTTGGTTGTAATTTCTGCCGACAGGCCGGCTCATTTTATCGACATTGGTGACGGACAAACCATTCGCCAACCCAATGTCTATGCCAATCACATCGGTTTTTCTGCCAATTTAGTCGATTGTGAAGATGTTTTGGACAATCAATTTTCAAAGAATATTAAATTGATTAGAGAAGCCATGCACATTTCTTCTGAAAAATTGTTGCCTGTCCACATCAATGTTCCGCTGGAAGAACCGCTTTATGGGTTGACCAATCAATTAATTGAAATAGAACTAAATACGCAAGATTTTTTGTCAAAGTCAAATGAAAGTTTGAAAGAGGACGAATTAATTAAGCTTTGGAATCAATCTGACAAAATAATGATTTTAATTGGGGCACTGGCTCCGGGCTCAATCGAAAAAAAATGGATAGAAAAGGTAGCGGCAGATTCTTCGGTAATTGTCCTAACCGAGACAACCTCCAATTTGCATCACCCCAATTTCATCAACAGCATTGATAAACTCATTGCACCTTTAGATGCTGAGCAACTGGAAAAACTCAAACCCGATTTATTGATTACCCTTGGTGGCATGCTTGTTTCCAAAAAAGTTAAAGCATTTTTGCGAATGCATAAACCCCATGCACATTGGCATATCGGAGCGTATGAAGCGTATGATACTTTTTTTTGTTTGAAAGGCCAAATAAAATGCAATCCGAATCGTTTTTTGGATAAATTTTTAGAAAGGATAACTCCGAAGAAAGTTGGATATCAGTCGGATTGGTTGAAAATTAGGGAAGGACGCTCTAAAAAACATCAGCTGTATTTATCCCAAATTCCTTTTTCAGATTTTAAAGCTATCGATGCAGTTTTGGCTTCAATTCCCAATAATTTCATTTTGCAACTGGGCAATAGTTCAACAATCCGGTACGCACAACTCTTTGATGTGAATTCTTCGCTCCACGTATATTGCAACAGGGGGACAAGTGGCATTGACGGTTGTACTTCAACGGCTGTGGGAGCGGCAGTTGCTTCAGCTAAACAAACAATTTTTGTATGTGGAGATTTGAGTTTTTTCTATGACAGCAATGCATTGTGGAATAATTACATACCTGAAAATTTTAGAATCGTTGTCCTCAACAACCAAGGAGGCGGTATTTTTAGGATTTTACCCGGTTATGAAGAAACGGCCAATTTCAAAACCTATTTTGAAGCATCACACCACTTGACTGCAAAGCAACTGTGCGAAATGTATGGTTTTGAGTACGAAAAAGCAGATGAATTAGTTACTTTAAATGATAAACTTCATTCGTTTTATGATTTGTCCGATAGGCCTAAATTACTTGAAATATTTACCCCAAGATTAATAAATGATAAAATTTTAAAAGATTATTTTAACTTTATTAAATAAATTTTTAATTTGGTGTGTTAATCAATTAATTAAACAAATATTATGAGTAAAAGAGATGAATTAATCGCCAAGTATGCCACCGATCTAAAAGATAAATGCGGTGTTACACCAGACCTCGCATTTTTGACAAAAGTTGTCATCGGTTGTGGTCCATCAATCTACAATGCTGATTCTGCAACGGTTTCGGGTACGGATGCCAAAGAATTGGAAACGGTAAAAAACAATTTCTTAGTTAAAAAATTAGGGCTGAAAAACAGTCCGGATTTAGACAAAGCCATTGACGCAGTTATCGACCAATACGGGCGTGCCAACCGAAACAAATATCGTGCAGTCGTTTATTACTTATTGGCCAAGCACTTCAAAAAAGAATCGGTTTACAAATAAACCGAAATAATTTTTCTAAAACGAAGACTCCCTTTTCCGGGAGTTTTTTATTTGCGTTCGTTTTGGGTTATCTCAAAAACATGCAAAAGTATGTCTTCATCGACTTGAGATAACACAATATTTCTCCGCTTCATAACTTCTCGAGCTACTTCAAATGCTTTTTTGGGTAAATAGGTTTTATATCCTGCTGGACCTCCCCAGGTAAAAGAGCCGATGACATTTCGCGGAAAACCGGCACCAAATATGTTGGCATTCACTCCTACAACGGTTCCGGTGTTAAACATGGTGTTGATGGCGCATTTGGCATGATCTCCCATCATCAGCCCGCAGAATTGCAATCCCGTGGGGATAAATTTTTGTTGGTCATAGCTCCAAAGTTTTACTTCACTGTAATCATTTTTCAGGTTTGAAGTATTGGTGTCGGCACCCAGGTTGCACCATTCGCCCAAGACAGAATTCCCTAAAAAACCGTCGTGCCCTTTGTTGGAATATGCGGAAATAACGGAATTGTTTATCTCTCCGCCGGCTTTGGAATAAGGGCCAATTGTGGTCGGGCCATATATTTTTGCCCCCATCTTGACGGTGGCTCCTTCACACAAAGCAAAAGGACCTCTGATGAGGCTGCCTTCCATTATTTCCGCATTTTTTCCAATATAGATTGAACCAGAGCTAGCGTTGAGTATGGAAAATTCTACCTTCGCACCTTCTTCTATAAATATATTTTCAGATGAGGTAACTTGGTTGGTTGACGAAATCGGCTGAGATTTTCTTCTGTGTGTAAGTATTTCTAAGTCGGCTTCAATAGCAGCTCCGTTTTTTGAAAAAATATCCCACGGATATTCGATTCTGGTTACTTCGCCGCTATATTCGATGGTTTCGTAATCTTCAAAATCAACCGTTTCTTGTGCATATTGTGTGAAAAAGGCGATAACTTCTTCTTCCCAAAACAGTGCCTGCTTGGATTGTAAACCCCGAATGTTTTCTGCCAATTCTTCATTGGGTAAAAATGAACTGTTGATCAATACATTTTCTTCCAGCTCCACCATCGGGTATTTTTCACTCAGGTAATCTTCTGTAATCGTGGTCGTGGTACTGCCTAAGAATCGTTCCCATTTTTCGCGTATCGTCAGGATTCCGATGCGGATATCGGCAACGGGGCGGGTATAAGTGAACGGCAAGAGTTGGTTGCGAACCGGGCCGTCAAACAAGATATAGTTCATGATTTTTTTTGTAAAAATAGAAAAAAAATCTGCCTTTAGTTTAGATTCTATAAATGATGGCTATCCAGACGAGATAGCCTAACGACGACACATCCGCGGCATCGGATTTTTTTCAGATATTTTCATATTTATTTCTTTTTCTTTTCCGGATTTTTCCAAATATTGAACACGGAATACACAATCACTTTTCGTTTTGAAATTTCATAAATAACCACGAATGGGAAGCGTTTTATAAATGCTTCTCTGTAAGGCTTGCGTTTTTGTGGAAAGTGCTCTGGATTGGCTGTAATCCTATCAACATATGTGCCCAGATGCTCTAAAAATTCCTCGCCCAAACCTATGCGTTTTTCTTCGTAATAAAGATAAGCCTCTATGATTTCTAAATTAGCTTCGTCTTTAACTTCTAAATCGTATGCCATTAACCAGCAGCGTTTCTTGCGTTTTGTTTGACTTGCACCCAAGTAAATGATTGACTTTCATTTTTTAAGTGAGCTTCTCTGCGCTTGTCAATTATTTGATACTGATCTTCACTTAACGTAAAAGTTTCTTGTTCGTCACTTTGATAACTTTCCGCTAATGCTATTATCATTTTTAGAAGTCTAATGTCTGCGGTGTTAATATACTCTTTGACCGTATTTCTTAAATCTATTGTTGTCATAATTATTTCTTTTTTATTATCGTAAAGATACAATTTTTGTTTATCTGTCTATATCTATTTTTTTTCGAAGACATATCTACGCCATCGGGATTGCTGTTGGTTTGGTGATGCCGACGAATAAGTCAAAACAGAAAAGAAAATGTAAAATTCTTCCTTTTAATTCTTATTCAGAGGCTTCCTATGCCTAAAAAAACCTAATTTCATTTAAAAAAAAATTGCCTTTTTTATTTGTTTTAGTCATAGTAATCGGGTTTTTTTGTAAAAACAGAAAAAAAACCTGCCTTTAGTTTAGCTCTTATCCAATAAATGATGATAGGTTTCAATGAGCCTTTCTGCGATTTCAAAAGGTGTTTTCATGTTTGTATGAAGTGCTTGCAGTTCGTTTTTTAACGCGGCTTGTATGGACTTGTTTTGAAAAAAATCTTGTTTCAATTTTTCTTCAATGGCTTGAAAAAGCCAATATTCATTTTGTTGGGCTCTTTTTTTGTCGAAAAAACCATTTTTTTTGTTGGAAGAGAAAAAGGAAGAAATAATTTCCCAAAGTTCTTCTATGCCTTTGTTTTCCAGCGAACTACACAACATGACAGGAGGAGTCCAACCATTTTCTTTGGCCGGCCAAATATGTAAAGCGCGCTGCAAGTTTATTTTTTCCCGGTTGGCTCTTTTCAAATTGTCTCCATCGGCTTTGTTGATGACGATGATATCTGCCATTTCGATGATGCCTCTTTTGATACCTTGCAATTCGTCGCCGGCTCCGGTCAGATGGAGTAGCAAGAAAAAATCGGTCATGCTGTGGACGACAGTTTCGCTTTGTCCTACGCCAACAGTTTCAATCAAAATGGTGTCAAATCCGGCTGCTTCACACAGGATAATGCTTTCTCTGGTTTTTCGGGCAACCCCTCCCAAGGATTCGCCTGCGGCTGAGGGGCGGATGTAGGCATTCGGGTCTTTTACCAGTTGTTCCATACGGGTTTTATCGCCCAAAATGCTGCCTTTGGTAACAGAACTACTCGGGTCAATCGCTAATACGGCTACCTTTTTTCCTATGGAAGTGAGCAGTTTGCCGAAATTTTCTATAAAGGTGCTTTTTCCAACGCCTGGGACTCCGGTGATGCCAATCCGGACAGACTGGTTGGTAAATGGCAAACAAAGAGACAACAATTCGGCGGCGAATTTAGCTTGCGTTGGATTGTTGCTTTCTATCAGCGTGATGGCCTGGCTGAGAACTGTGGTATTCCCGATTCTGATTCCTTCAAAAAGGTGTTGGGGTGAAATGGGCTTTTTCCTTAAATTGCGTATAGAGGAAGCCAATGCAGGATTGGTGTTCCTTGAGGATGCATCCGTTATTTTTGTTTGTTTGTTTTTGGACATGCAACCTTGATTTTAATTTCAATTGCTGCGATTGTTCTCATTGAATAGGGACAGAAACTTTCGTCTGATCCCACTCGAAAACCATATTTGTTTGTGAATTAATCTCAGTGAAATAGATGGTAAACTGTTCAGTTATATCCATTTTTTTATCGATAGAAATTTTGATATTTAATACGTCAAAAGCAGGATCTCTACTCGCTTTGCCTTCAGAATCAACACCCCAAACATATTGTTTGGAGTTGAAAATTACTTCCCAAATATCTGAATTAGGAATGGTCCAAAGCGTATATTTACCCGCCGGCAGAACTTGGCCCTCCAACATCAAATCTTTGTTGGTTGTAAACACAGTAGCTTCGTTGGCACCGGTACGCCACACTTCTCCAAAAGGTACCAAAGCACCAAATATGGGCCTTCCTTTTTTGAACGGGCGGTTGTAAAAAACAGATAGTTGTAAGTCGTTTTTTATATAACTTATGGTGTCTTCCGGACTGAATTTCTTGGTGTTAGCTCTATTTAATGCGAATATTCCGTAGCTGATCAATGCCAAAGCAATCGCTACAATCAGTACCCATTTGAAAATTTTCATATACTTTAATAGATTTCGTTTAAAGGTAAATAAAATTAGATAATACGGAAACTAAACACACTCTTGTTTAAGTAAACTTTATCAGTGGTTAAGATACAATCGGCAAAGTTAGAATGATTGGGCGCATCGGGTGGCAATTGAGTTTCAAAACAAATGGATGAGAATTTTGAAAAATTTTCCTCAAAAAACGGATTTGTCTTGCCAAAATGTTCCGGTGTAAAAATGACCACTGAGGGCTGATTGGTTTCTACACACATTTCAATACCCGATTTTGACGAATGCAAACTTCCGATGTACCTTTGCGTTTTCTGATGCATAAAACAAGTGTCAATGCCTTTGAAACCTGAAATATTCCCAATGGTCTTGGGTTTTCTAAAATCAAAGTTAGTACCTTCAACTGACAAAAAATTTCCGGTAGGAAATTGCTTTAAATCGGTTTCTAAATATTCCTTGCTGTCTAAAAACAAGTTGTGATTCAAGATATCACCTTCACCATCCAAGTTGTAATAGGCATGATTGGTGAGGTTTACAACCGTTTTTTTATCTGTTTTTGCCCTGTATTCGATAGCCAAACTGTTTTCATACAACGTATAGGTTGCTTCTACCTGAAGGTTTCCGGGGTAGCCCTCTTCTTGGTTTGCACTGTCAAGATGGTAGGTGACGGCCTTTTCAGTTGCTGATGACAATTTCCAATAGACTTTGTCAAAACCTTTTAAGCCACCGTGTAAATGAACTCCATTTTCGGTATAAATTGGATAAAAAGTTTCATCAATCTGAAACCCGCCTCCGGAAATGCGACCGGCATATCGGCCTATACTCGATCCGATAGAAAAAGGATTGTCTAAGTATTGATGGATGTTGTCAAACCCCATAATGACATTGACAGCCTTTCCAGACTTGTCTTTTACCCATAATTGATGCAGTGTTGCGCCAAAGTCTAAAGTGCTTATTTCTAAGCGATTGTTCTTTAAATGGTGTTTTTGCATCTATTAAATTTTGAAGGCGTTAAATTACAAAAAACTATTTCACTTAAAAATTATTTGAATTTTTATGGGTCTTTGCGATACATCCTTAGATTCAACCACCAATTGTGAGGATTGATTTTTTAAAAATGGAGAGTTCTTAAAAACAGTTAAACCGCGATTTAAAACCCGACTTTTAACTTACTTTTGATGAAAATTGTATTTATGATTTTAAAAATACAAACAATTTTGTCAAGGGCTATTGGCCTTTCGGTTTTTATAATGCTTTGTCCACATACGTATTCGCAAGTAGAAGGAAGCGTAACCGGCTCCAACAAAATACCACTTGCCACCGTAAATGTATATGTCGAGAACAGCTATTTGGGTACTACCTCCAACGATGAAGGCCAATATTTACTGCAAATCACCAAGCCCGGGTCGTATGTGCTTATTTTTCAATATTTGGGATATCAAACGGTTAAAAAAAAGCTGGAAATCGATCGATTTCCGTTTAAGTTGGATGTGATTTTAGAAGAGGAAACCATCAGTTTGGCTGAAGTTGCCGTGAAAGCAGATTACAATCCGGCGATCGATATGATTCGTAAAACCATCGGCAACCGCAAGAAAATAAATGACAAGACTAAAAATTACACAGCTGATTTTTATTCCCGCGGATTGATCCGCATCAAAGATGCACCCGAAAAAATATTGGGGCAATCGTTGGGTGATTTTGGTGGCGGATTAGATTCTACACGTACCGGCATCATCTATCTTTCGGAAACAATTTCAAAAATAACCCAAAGTGAAAAAAATGATTTCGTAGAAAAAATCATCGCGTCAAAGGTGAGCGGCGACGACAACGGTTTCAGTTTTAACAATGCCTCCGATGTCAATTACAATTATTACAAAAACACCACGCCGGTCGGGGAAACCGAAATCGTTTCTCCTATTGCTGAGTATGCTTTTGCCTATTATTCTTATAAGTATGAAGGTAATTTTTATGATGCGGAAGGCAATTCGATTTTAAAAATAAAAATCACGCCCAAACGTTCGAATGATCGCGTTTTCGAAGGGCATGTCTATATCGTTGAAAATGTGTGGGAATTGTACGCCACCGAATTGACTGTGACCGGCAAGCAGGCTCAACTGCCTCCGGTTGATAAAATACTCATCAAGCAAAGTTATTTGTATGACAAAACCGATTCGCTATGGGTAAGGCGTTCTCAAATCATCGATTTCGAATACAGTATTCTGGGAATCAAAGGCAATGGTAGGTTTACTGCTGTTTACAGTAATTTTGATTTTCATCCTGTTTTTGAAAACAAACGATTGACCAACGAAATCATTTCCTTCGAAAAAGAAGCCAACAAAAAAGACAGCCTCTTTTGGAAATCCGTGCGCCCTGTGCCACTTACTGATGAGGAAGTCGGCGATTACACGCTCAAGGACAGCATCAAAGTAATTCGCAAATCAAAACCCTATTTGGACTCCTTAGACCGCAAAAACAATAAGCTTAAAATAAGCAATCTTTTCTTTGGCTACTCTTATGCCAATTCCCACAAAGAAAGAAAGTTGACATTTTCGGCTCCAATTACCGGTTTTCAATACAATACGGTGCAAGGTTGGCGGCCTAAATTGGGGCTGACTTTTACGCAAAACAACGATGAAAAAGGTAGCGGGCTGACCGTTTCCACCACTGCCGATTACGGTATCTCGGACCAACGTGTGCGTGTGGTTGGGGAAGTGAATTATCTTTTTAACCGAGTCCAACGCCCAACCTTAGGCTTGCGTGGTGGTATAGAAGCAACCCAATTCAATCGGGGCGAACCCATTTCGCCACTGATTAATTCGGTAAGCACACTTTTCTTTGAGAATAATTTTATCAAACTGTACGACCGAACATTCGCAGAGGCCGATTTTTCCCGTGAAATTGTCAACGGAATAAGGCTCTTTTCGAGTTTGGGGTACGAAAGGAGAAGGCCTCTTTTCAATCAAGCCGATTTTGTCATCATCGGCCAAGATGACAAACAGTTTACTTCCAACAACCCACTCCGGCCGGATGATTTTACCTTCCCGGCTTTTGAAGCCCACAATTTGATGAAGTTGATGCTGGCTGCCCGAATTTCTTTTGCACAAAAATACATTTCGCTTCCCGACCGGAAATATAACCTGCCCAACCAAAAGTATCCGGTTTTGTGGTTGCAATACAACCAAGGGTTTGCCGGCAGCAGCCCGGAATATCACTATCAGCGCGTTGAAGCAAGGTTGTTGCAAGACCTTTCTTTTGGCAACAAAGGAGTGATGTCCTACCAGTTGGGTGGTGGAAATTTTTTTAGTGCAGACAAGATAAGTTTTGTTGATTTTAAACATTTTAACGGCAATCAAACCCATGTCGGTGCGGGACAAAACTACACGGATGTATTTAATTTTCTACCCTACTACAAGCTCAGCACCAATGAGGAATATGCCTTTTTGCATGTCGAACACGATTTCAAAGGATATTTTATGAACAAAATTCCCTTGTTTCAAAAATTGAACTACAACCTCGTGGCGGGTTTTCACGCCTTGGCAACACCGCAAAACAAACCTTACAGCGAATATACCATCGGATTGAACAACCTCGGTTTCGGCAAATACCGATTTCTTCGGATAGACTATATCCGTTCTTACCAGGATGGGTTTATCTCAGACGGTTTTATTTTCGGGTTGAAGTTTTAATTTTATAGAAAATGTTTTTATAATTTCCGAATAAAATCTCCGTACACATCGTTAAATTGATAACCGGTAGTGAATCTGTTTTTACTCAATTTTTTATATGAAACCAATCCCCACAACAAAAACTCTTTCAAAAAGTAGCTTTCTGTTTTTGGAAAATCCGGCTGATAGTTGTCAATGATTTTTTGCAGGGGTTTGATGCTGTCCAATTTCTTTTGATAAGCAGCATCCGGGAGTTCGTCAGCCAATTCGAAGTTTCCTTCCGTCAAAAACCACTCCATCAATTCCTGATACGGATTGGGTGTATTGGGTTTTTCCAATTTTTCAACTTTGGGGAAATAATCAGTAAACATCGTGTGTACAGCTTCTTCCAACAAGTGAAGTGCAACTATGGGCGCACCTTCTTGTTCGCCTTCGTAAACCAATTCGACTTTTCCGGTGATGGATGGAATCACGCCCATAAAATCGGATAAACGCACGATCGTGGATTTCTCTTTGTTCTTCAATTTTCTGCGTTCGGCTGTACTGAGCAGATTTTCGAAAGCCGTGATGCTCATGCGGGCACTGACACCGCTTTTGGCATCAATCAGGTCACTTTTGCGGGCTTCAAACCCGATTTGTTCCAAAAAGTTTTTTGCCAATTCGGGTACGAAAATACTGTCTTTTTGGCGAGCATCCAATTGCGCTTCTTGTCGGGTGATGGCTTTGGCAATTTCTATTGAAACCGGGTAATGGGTCAGTATCTGTGAACCAATGCGGTCTTTGAGTGGGGTAACGATGCTTCCTCGGTTGGTGTAGTCTTCCGGGTTTGCGGTAAATACAAACTGAATGTCCAATGGCAGCCTGACTTTAAAACCGCGTATTTGTACATCGCCTTCTTGCAAAATATTGAAAAGTGCAACCTGAATGCGTGCTTGCAAATCGGGAAGTTCGTTGATGACAAAAATACTTCGGTTGGCACGCGGAATCATGCCAAAATGAATGACTCGATCATCGGCATAAGAAAGTTTTAGATTGGCCGCTTTGATGGGGTCAACATCACCGATTAAATCCGCCACCGTTACGTCGGGCGTAGCCAACTTTTCATAAAATCGTTCGTGACGGGGCAACCAATCTATCGGGGTGTCGTCTCCTTTTTGGGCAATCAATTCTTTGGCATAACGTGAGATTGGATTCAACGGGTCGTCATTGATTTCGGATCCTTGGATGACCGGTATGTATTCGTCCAACAATTCAATCATCAGCCGTGCCAAACGGGTTTTTGCCTGGCCTCTCAATCCCAGAAAATTAATATTATGACGTGAAAGTATGGCACGCTCAATCTCCGGGATTACCGTGTTTTCAAATCCGTGAATACCTTCGAAAGTCTGTTTGCCCGATTCGATTTTCGCCACCAAATTATTTCTTAATTCGTCTTTGATAGATTGGACTTGATAGCCGTATTTCTTGAGCTCTCCCAGTGTTTTTATGCTTGTTAGGTTCATCTTTTTATGGGTCATTTTTAAATTATCGTTTCAGTCTTTTTTTTCGATTTTGTTCATAGTCTTCAAAGATCATCTCTCCCAGACCCCGGATGCCGGTATAAAATGCCTTGCCCTGATTTTGTTTGGTAAATTCGGCGACAAACTTTTGCAAATAAGGATCTTGCGCTATCATAAAAGTGGTGATGGGAATACCCAATTTTCTGGCCTGTTGGGCAGTGGTGTAACATTGTTCGACGATATACGGATCTAGTCCTGCGCTGTTCATATAATAACTGCCGTCAGTTTTTCTGATACAACTCGGTTTCCCGTCCGTGATCATAAAAATCTGTTTGTTTGAATTGCGTTTTCGTCGAAGGAGGTCGATGGCTAACTGAAGCCCGGCAACCGTGTTGGTGTGATAAGGTCCAACTTTCAGATAGGGCAAATCTTTGATGGCAATCGGCCAAGCATCATTTCCAAAAACGATGATATCCAAGGAATCTTTCGCATAGCGGGTAGAAATGAGTTCGGCCAATGCCATGCCAACTTTTTTTGCCGGGGTGATGCGGTCTTCCCCATAGAGAATCATGCTGTGGCTGATGTCAATCATCAGCACGGTGCTCATCTGCGATTTGAAGTGCGTTTCTTCGATGACCAAATCGTTCTCGTTGAGTTTGAAGGAATCTATACCGTGGTTGATTTGGGCATTGCGAAGACTGTCGGTCACAGACACGCTTTCAAGTGGGTCTCCGAATTGGTAGTTTCTGAACGAGCCGGTGTGTTCATCGCCGATGCCGTAGCTTTTTGTTTTGTGATTGCCTGAACCGCCTTTTTTGAGGTTGCCGAAAATCTGTTCCAAGGCGTGTTGGCGAAGAATGCGTTCCGTCTTTTTGGTGATTGCCATACCGCTCTGTCCATCAGGTTCAATTTCTTGGCGGATATAACCTTTCTTGATAAGGTCTTCTATAAAATCATCAATGTTGTAATTCCCGTCCGTAAGTTGATACTCCTGAGCCAACTGCCTCAGCCAGTCTATGGCTTCGTCAAAATCTCCAGAAGTGTGCACGATAAGTTCTTTGAAAATATCGAATAGTTTATCAAAAGGAGTTTGAAAAGGAGCTGCGTATGTTTTGAATACAAATCCTTGATACATCAATTTTTTTTTTAAAATTAATCAAATTTTATTGAAACCAATTCGGGTGTTGATTAAAATAAAGTTAAAAACTTATCGATTAAACTTGGTTTTGTCCGATTTGTAAAAAGAAATAACATAATTTTATACGCCCAAACCAAACTTTATCCCAAAATGCAAAAACGAATACTTTGTGTTGATCTTCTAAGAGGACTCACCATTGCCGCCATGATTTTAGTCAACACCCCCGGAACTTGGTCTGCGGTTTATGCGCCTTTGCTACATGCCGAGTGGAACGGGCTCACGCCGACCGATTTAGTATTCCCCTTTTTCTTGTTTATTGTAGGTGTTTCTATTTCAATAGCTTACCAGAATGCTTCGCCACACAAAAGAACTGTTGTAAAAATAGTTTCACGCTCTTTGAAACTGATTGGATTGGGGTTGTTTTTGGCGATTTTTCTTCCCTTTCCGCCGTTTTTTAAATCCATCGAGACCCTTCGTTTTCCGGGAGTTTTGCAACGCATCGGCATCGTTTTTCTGGTCACAGCGCTTATTTATCTTTACACCAACACCAAAAAACAATTGTTGATTTTTGCCTTACTGTTGGTAATTTCTTTCGTTTGGATGGGCTACATTCCTCTTCCAAACGGTCATTTGCCAACATTTGAGCGCTCGCCGGACAATTGGAGCAACTATTTGGATGTATTGGTTTTAGGCAAACACACTTGGAAAGCCGATTACGATCCGGAAGGTTTGTTGAGTACTTTGGGAGCTATTGCCACTTGTATTTTTGGTGTGTTGATGGGCAAATTATTGCTTAAAAATCGAACCAGAGAGATGATGGTGATAGCAGTTGGGGCCTTGATTATCGGATATATATGGAATCTGATTTACCCAATTGGAAAAGCTAATTGGAGCAGTAGTTTTGTGCTGGTCACAGGTGGTTACGCAACCTTATTGTTGATGGCAATGTATCAACTGTACGATGTTGGCAATTTCAAATGGGGTACTTCATTAAAATATTTTGGCATGAATCCGATTGTGCTATTTTTCATTTCGAGTTTCATCACCAAATGTTTCTATCTTATCAAACTCCCTTTAGAAGGCAGCCCTACCATACACGGATATTTGTATCAGTTGATTTATGTACAAGACTTCTTTCCGGAGAAACTTTCTTCAGTCTTGTATGCGCTTACGGTGGTTGCATTTTATTTTTTCTTGGGATATGTGTTGTACAAGAAAAAAATTTTTATCAAAGTTTGAATTTAGATTCAGTACCCTATTCATTCTGATTTTTCTTCTTGATTAAAAAGCTGTAAATCCATGTCAAAGTGAAAGTTGGGATCACATCGGTAAAGGGCAGGATTTCTTCCAAAAAGGAGATTGTCCCCGATACTTTCCCAACCGTGCCACCATACATTTTATAAATCAAAACAGCCGATATTGGAGCCCAAACCAAATCAAAAGATTCACCAACAATGGGAAGGGTAAAGGTCAGCATGCCAAGTACATCAAATAACAAACTCAGCAAAAGAAGTAGGTATTTGTTGGAAGCGGTTTGGTTTTTCATGGAAGTTAGTTTAATCACCCCCAAATATATACAACTTTTTTAAAAGCTTTTTCGCATGTTTTGTCGTTCGAAAAAAGCAATTTGGTCAACTGCCTGACAGTTCGGCTATAGCAGCCTTGATTAGATAAAAATAAATCATTTGGCTCTTGTAAACGCATTTTCTGCCAGGATTCCAAAGAATACAAATACAAGGTAAAGTATTTTTTGAAGCACACTTTCAAATGGATGTTTCGTGAGATTTGTACTTGCTGATTCTCTCATCAGCCGTCAGCCCATTACGTTCAATTTTGCAAAGCGGAGCAATAAATTTTTAACACCGACGGCTTCAAATTTGATTACGGCTTTTCGGTCGCTACCCGTTCCCTCCAATGCCAATATTTCTCCCTTTCCAAAACGTTCGTGTGTCACGATGTTGCCCACCACCAGCTGGTTGTCAAACAAATTGGCTTTTTCCAACGGTTCCGCCAAGCCGGGTTTGAGTTTGCGCAGTTTGCGGATTTGTTCTTGGTTCGGGCCTTTCGGCGGCGTGCCCGCAACGGGTTTAGAGAGCCGCAGTTTAGACAAGTCGGGTTCGCCAAAAATATCATTGTTCATAAAATGCTTAAACCGTGGCGGGTTGTCGGGCATTTGGAAATCGAGGTATTTGTCGTCTATTTCTTCAATAAACCGGCTGGGTTCGGCATCGGTAAGTTTGCCCCAACGGTAGCGCGATTGGGCGAAACTCAAATAGGCGCGTTTTTCGGCCCGGGTGAGTGCCACGTAAAACAATCGGCGTTCTTCTTCTAGGTCTGAACGGCTGTTCAGGCTCATCGCAGAGGGAAACAAATCTTCCTCCAAGCCCACAATAAATACGTGTGGAAATTCCAAACCTTTGGCCATGTGGATGGTCATCAGCGATACCTTGTCTTCGTTGGGCAATCCTTTGTCTAAATCAGATGCCAAAGAGATGTCTTCCAAAAACTCGGTCAGCGAGCCGGTTGTTCCTTCCACCTCTTTTTGTCCTTCGATGAAATCTTTAATCCCGTTCAGCAACTCTTCGATGTTGTCTATCCGGGAAATTCCCTCGGGCGTGCCGTCTTTTTTGAGTTCTTGCAGCAAGCCCGATTTTCGCGCCACATGCGATGCCAAATCGAAAGCATCATAAGTCTGGTTGAGTACCTGAAAACTTTGGAGCATGGTGACAAAATCTTCCAACCGCTGGATAGTCGGTTTGTTGAGTTTGAGGTCAATTTTGTCCAAATGTTGCATGACCTCAAAAATCGAGCGTTTGTAGTGATTGGCTGCCACGGTGAGTTTCTCGAGGGTGGTGTCGCCGATGCCGCGTGCCGGATAGTTGATGACCCGCACCAAAGCCTCTTCATCGTTCGGATTGATAACCAAACGGAGATAAGCTACCACGTCTTTGATTTCCTTGCGTTGATAGAACGACAAGCCCCCGAAAATCCGGTACGGTATGTCTTGTTTGCGCAAGGCATCTTCGATAGACCTCGATTGGGCATTGGTGCGGTACAATACGGCAAAATCGCGGTTGTACATCTGTAAGTTCATCTTGTTTTCAAAAATGGTACTTGCCACAAAGCGGCCTTCCTCGGCATCGGTCAGCAGCCGTTTGACGAGGATTTGATCGCCGTCCTCGTTGTGTGTCCAAATGACCTTTTCGAGGCGTTGCTTGTTTTTGTCTATGAGTGAATTGGCGGCTTCCACGATGTTTTTGGTCGAACGGTAGTTTTGTTCGAGCCGATAGACAGCCACGTTTTCGTAGTCTTTCTGAAAGTTGAAAATATTTTGGATATTGGCTCCGCGAAAGGCGTAGATACTCTGCGAATCATCACCTACCACACAAATATTCTGAAACCGGTCAGACAACATTTTCACAATCAGGTACTGCGAGTGGTTGGTGTCCTGATACTCATCGACCAAAATATAGCGGAAACGGTTTTGATACTTCATCAACACCTCCGGGAAACGTGTCAGCAGCTCGTTGGTGCGCAGGAGCAAATCATCAAAATCCATCGCGCCGGCTTTGAAACAACGCTCCACATAGTTGTGATAGACCTCGCCTAAGCGCGGTTTTTTGGACATGGCATCGGCTTCCATGAGTTCGGGGTCGTTCAGATAAGCACGGACGGTGATGAGGTTGTTTTTGTAGGTCGATATGCGGTTGAGCACTTGTTTGGGTTTATACACTTCTTTGTCCAACTGCATTTCCTTGATGATGGTCGTGATTAGGCGCAGGCTGTCTTGGGTGTCGTAGATGGTGAAGTTGGACGGGAAACCGAGTTTGCCACTTTCGAAGCGGAGAATTTTGGCAAAGATGGCATGAAAAGTTCCCATCCACAGATTTTTAGATTCGGTATTGCCGACGATTTTGCCGATGCGGTTTTTCATCTCCCGGGCGGCTTTGTTGGTAAAAGTCAACGCGAGTATGTTGAACGCGTCCACGCCTTGGTGCATCAGGTTGGCGATGCGAAAGGTGAGGACACGTGTTTTTCCCGAACCCGCTCCGGCAATGACCATCAGTGGTCCGTCCTTGTGTAATACAGGTTTTAATTGGGCTTCGTTCAGCGTTTTTAAAATGGCTTCCAAGGTGTGTTTTTGATGATGGGATTGTGTGGGTGAAATTAGCCAAAGTCTTTGGGTTAATCAAATAAATTGTGAGGTACGGAAAATCATTTGGATTTAAACCAACAGGTGGCAAGTCCCGAGTGTTCGTTATTTGTTACTCGTTGTTCGTTGCTCGTTGCTGACATTGAGAGGCATTAGCCAAAAGCCAAATTTATAGACCACTCCAGCAGCCCGCAACCAGTAACTCCCGACTTCCAAAAACAAAAAACAAAAATCGAAATTCGTTCCCCTCGACAAGCTCGGTATGACAATTCATAAATCGGTAATTGTTATTTAATCCTCATTTTCTTTATCATTAATCCTGATAAGTTGGTTGCCCGAATTATATGTATAATTTAACCCATCCATTACACCAAATGCCGTTGCATCGCTATTGATATAGCCATTTCTTTCTAAAAAAGTGATGTTGCCATTTTTGTCATAATCCACTAAATCCAAATTGTAGTTGGCGTTGGTGTTGATGTCGGTGGCGGAAGTTATCCGGTTGAGTGCATCATAGGTATAGTTATAGGCCTTGATGCTGCTGTCGGTGTTTCTTGTTTTCCATTGGGTGAGGGCGATATTGCCGTTGTAGAGCGGGGAAACCCGTTATGGTATCGATTATTTAGAATTTAATAGCCCATAATGCTTCAAAATAGGAACAATAGAAGAATCGTCAAGCTCTAATTGCTCTAAAATTTTCCTTACCTCTTGTGCATCTTTTATTAAAACAGCTTTATCAAACCTGTTAATAAGTCCGCTCTCACATAGAGCCTCATTTATAGTCATTCCTTTGTACTTCATTATATTAAAATTCAGGGTTTATACCAGATACTCTAGTAATTTTTACTTTGGACGCATCTTTGACAACAATTTCAGGCAAACCTCCATTATTGCCATCCATTGGTAATGCATTTCTTCTAAGTAAAATATTCTTTTCTTTTACGGTTCCTTCAATCATAAATCTTGCAGTATTTGTTCCAAAAACTCCGCCTGTAGGTAAACCAGCGACATTTCTAAAATCACTTACGGTATTTGGATTAACAGGAGTAAATGATTTTCCAAATAGTCCAGAATCTCCTCCAAATACTCTAAATACACCAACTGATTTGTTAGCTTTGATTGCTGTTACGACTGCTTTGGTTGCAACATTCGCTCCTTTAGTGCCTGCTACTGCCCCAATAACTTCGCCTATAACCGTGCCTCTCTCAATACCGTTGCCGTTAATAACGTCATTTGTTGCTTGTTCAACGGTTTCTACCATTGAGGTGGCTGCCCCAAGACTATTAGTTCCTATGGCATTATCAGCAGCCAACATGTTTGAAGGATTGCCTTGAGATGCTGCAGCCACAAGAAGATTTGCCGCTCCTTTAAGTGTTTCTTTTGGATTAGTAACAGCATTTACTAACCCTTTTGCAGTATTTCCAAGTCCTTGCGCAATCCCTAAAACGTGTGCACTAACCCCATTTGGATTTTCTGATGCATTGTTTATAAGTTTTTGTTGTATCCAAGTAAAAATCTCCTTCCCCTCCAACTCAACCCCCATCCCCAATTTATTCTCCTGAAACGCATAGGTAGAGTTGTAATAATAATCTTCGCTCAACGGGTCTATCTGCCAAAACCTTCCAATTGCCGGGTCGCTAACTCGGAATTTCCACTCGTGGGTGTTCAGGTTTAAATCGTCCGTAAACTCTTGCCCCTGGTAGGTTTTCAGGTTGTTTTTAGGGCCTGAAATGGAGTTGTTATAACCCCGCTGTTCGAGACCGAAGGGATAGTAATTTTGCTCCCTACGTATCTCGGCGCTTGTCACGGTTCCGTCGCCGTTATCGTCTGCATAAGTAATTCTCGTGTTGCCCCAAATGTCAGCCATTCTGTACACATACTGATAACCACCGCCTGTTTTGGGCTCAAGATAACCTTCTTTATGGGAAATTTGTTTTAAAACCCCGTTTTCATACACAAAATTCCCGGCGTATTCCGTGGTTATCAAAGAACTTGCATCGGTGACAACTTTTTTGAGTTTTGTGCCAACGGCATCGTAAATGTATGAAATATTTCCAATATGCTCGGGGTTGTTGATAAAAACTTGAGTGGGAAGGTTGAGGTGGTTGTAAACGATGTTTTAATTCCTTTATTCGCATCGGAGAGCATGTTGCCATTTTGGTCGTAGGTGTATTCTGTGGGAGTGTTTGCTCCATTTTTAAAACCTT
>PFUR01000026.1:8068-27662 GCA_002790195.1 Flavobacteriales bacterium CG_4_9_14_3_um_filter_40_17 | reverse complement strand
ATAAAATTAAACAATAGAAAGAGATTTTACCGGAAGCGACCAAATATTTATATTTGAACAAAAGCAACAAATATTTTGTGTGTTCTATCCCTGCAACGTTCAAAATGCAAATTTTAACTGAACCGAAACCTTTTCCTTTTTCTCCGTATTCAGATTGGACAGAGAAATGCCGAGCAACCGCACCGAATTTTGGAGTTTTTCTTGATAGAGCAACTCTTGGGCAGTTTCTAAAATCAACATTTTGTCGGCTATAAAATAGGGCAAAGTTTTGCTGCGCGTATGCACCGAAAAATCGCTGTATTTGATTTTCAACGTGATGGTTTTGCCTGAAATTTTGTTTTTATGAAGTGATTTTGACAACGATTCGCAGATTTTTTGGAGTTGTTCAACCATAAAAAGTTCCGAGGTCAGGTTTTCAAAAAAAGTGCGCTCTGCCCCGACCGATTTCCGGATGCGATTGGGTTTTACTTCACTTTTGTGGACACCCCGTACGATGTGGTAATAGTGCGCACCGGGCTTCCCAAAATGTTTCACCAAAAAATCCAGCGGTTTTTCTTTGAGATGCCGCCCTTCAAAAATACCAAAACCAAACATTTTTTCGGCGGTGACTTTGCCGATGCCGTAGAATTTTTGGACGGGTAGATTTTCCAAAAAACGTTCGACTTCGTCCGGCGCGATGGTTTTTTGCCCATTGGGTTTGTGGATGTCGCTCGCCACTTTTGCCAAAAACTTGTTGATGGAAATTCCAGCGGAAGCCGTCAGGCAGGTTTCAGAAAAAATGCGTTGCCGGATTTCCGTTGCCAAAAGCGTGGCACTCGGGTTTCCTTTTTTGTTTTGGGTAACATCCAAATACGCTTCGTCCAACGAAAGCGGCTCCACCAAATCGGTGTATTCCAAAAATATTTTTAGAATGATTTGCGAAATTTCCTTGTATCGCTCAAACCGCGGTTTGACAAAAATCAAATCGGGACACAATTCTTTGGCCAACCGCCCCGAAAGGGCACTTCGCACACCGAATTTCCGCGCTTCATAACTCGCTGCCGCCACCACGCCACGCAGTTCGCCGCCACCTACAGCTATTGGCTTTCCCTTGAGTTCGGGGTTATCCAACTGCTCTACCGAAGCAAAAAAAGCATCCATATCGATGTGGATGATTTTTCGGACGGGAAGGGTTTCCATTTCCATGACGAAAAGAAATAGATCAAAAGTTTTTTTATCTTTTACTCTGTTGTAACAGATGTGAATTAGTAGGAATCAATCCCGCCCGAACTACAAAGTCGGGCAGGAGTTAAAAATTCGTCAGATTCAACTTGAAATTAAACCTGACTGTCAAATTTCCAGCCGATGTATCGGCAAGAAAAATGGCGTATTTATTTGATTTACAATAGGTCTATCTCACATGCTAATTTCCGATGGCTTAAACTTTCAAAGACGAAGTATCAGATTAGCGGGTTCGAGCCCAACGGGGGTCGTAGATGAGCCGAATATAAAACTATGAACGTATGTAACTCCGGCATCAGGCAAATAGGCCTTGCTAATTCTTTTAGAAAAAACTATTAAATCCAATCCCGATAACTATCGGGACTATCAGGATGAATCACATGGTTACTTATTTTTCTTTGCATCTTCATCTTTGTAGCCTTTGCGTGAAAAAGTTTTGCTTGCATTAATCAAAGTGATTTAACATCACCCAACCTTTCTTACAAACCCGATATTCCTTTTCAAACCTTCAAATTTAGTTCTTTTAACAGCCGATTTTTTAAATATTTTTTGAAAAACTTCTTGTGTGATGTCTTCCCAATCTTTCTTTGACTTTTCCAATAAATCGAGGTTTGGGTTGAAAAGCGGTTCGTGGTGTGGTTTAGAAAACCGGTTCCACGGGCATACATCCTGACAAACATCGCAGCCGAAAATCCAATCGTCAAATTTACCCTTCACATTCGGGGGAATTTCGTTTTTGAGTTCGATGGTGAAGTAAGAAATACACTTGCTTCCGTCCACCACATAAGGCTCGATGATGGCTTGGGTAGGACAGACATCAATGCAGGCGGTGCAACTCCCGCAGTGGTCGGTAACGGGTGTGTCATATACCAAAGGCAGATCGACGATGAGTTCGGCAATAAAGTAAAATGAGCCCGCTTTTTTGCTGAGCAGGTTGCTGTGTTTCCCAATCCAGCCCAGCCCGCTTTTAGCTGCCCAGGCTTTGTCTAAAACCGGGGCGGAATCGACAAACGCCCGGCCGTTGACTTCACCAATTTCCGTTTGAATAAATTTGAGCAAATCTTTGAGTTTGTCTTTTATCACAAAGTGATAGTCTGTACCGTAAGCGTATTTTGAGATTTTGTAGGTGTCCTGAATTTGAAGTTTTTCGGGATAATAGTTGAGCAGGAGGGAAATAACAGACTTTGCGCCATCCACAAGCAGCCGAGGGTCGAGGCGTTTGTCGAAATGGTTTTCCATGTAGGACATTTCCCCCTGCCGATTTTTTTTGAGCCAATCTTCAAACCGCGGAGCTTCGGCTTCCAAAAAGGTAGCTTTGGAAATCCCGCATGACAGAAAACCGAGGCGTTTGGCTTCCGCTTTAATGAGCCGGCTGTATGTTGTTGCAGGATTGATGGGTTGGTTTTTTTTAAAAATACAAAGAGTTTTGGGAAGTATATTGGTATTAGTTCTTTGAAAAAAGAATATTTAGTTTTAAGAGATTCCCTAATTAATTTTTGCTTCACCTAAGAAATTGTCTTCCCAATGGAATCCTCCACCGAGAAATAATTGGAAAAAGTGGTGATGTTAAAGATGAATTTTAAGGGAAACATCACTTCCTTCATAACTTTATAAATTTCGGCAAGGCTATTTGGCAAACAATTGACCCATGTCTTTAAATGCCTTAAACTCCAATGCGTTGCCGGCAGGATCATAAAAAAACATAGTAGCTTGCTCGCCCACTTGCCCTTCGAAACGAATGTAGGGCTCGATTACAAATTGAACTCCCTTTTTCCGCAGCCTGTCGGCCAAATCCTGCCAAGCTTGCCATTCCAACACCACACCAAAATGTGGCACCGGCACATCATGCCCGTCTACCGGATTGTGGATTACTATTGAGCCTTCGCCCGAAGATTTAAGGTGCACCACGAACTGATGCCCAAAAAAATCAAAATCGATCCAATGGTCGCTTCTTCTGCCTTCCGGGCAACCTAAAAGCCCCCCATAAAAAAGCCGGGCTTTTTCTAAATCGTCCACCGGAACGGCTAAGTGAAAGGGAGTCAACATGTTAATTGCTGTTTTATATTCAAAAATCATTATTTATTTCGTCCACAATCCTGACTTTTATTGGGATGGGCACAACCTTTGTGTTATTTTCTCTTCATCACTTTTCCGACTGCTTTCACTATCGCGGCCGCGTTGAGTCCATATTTTTCCATCAATTGAGCAGGTGTGCCTGACTCACCAAAGGTGTCATTCGTACCGATAAATTCTTGGGGTGCAGGATGGTTTAAGGCCAATACACGTGCCACGCTTTCCCCAAGCCCGCCAATAATGTTATGTTCCTCGGCAGTCACCACGCAACCCGTTTTTTTGACGGAGGCTATTATCGCTTCATCGTCCAACGGTTTGATGGTGTGTAGGTTGATTACTTCAGCCGAAATTCCTTTTTCGTGGAGCTGCTCAGCTGCCAGCAAACTTTCCCAAACCAAATGCCCGGTTGCCAAAATGGTGACATCCGAACCTTCTTGTAAGTGCAATGCTTTTCCAATTTCAAAAACTTGATCCTCCGGTGTGAAATTGGCAACTGCCGGGCGGCCAAAACGCAGATAAACAGGTCCTTCATAATCGGCAATCGCTATCGTTGCCGCTTTGGTTTGGTTGTAATCACAGGGATTGATAACCACCATGCCGGGCAACATTTTCATCAGCCCGATGTCTTCCAAAATCTGGTGGGTTGCGCCGTCTTCCCCCAGCGTGAGCCCGGCGTGAGAGGCACATATCTTTACATTTTTACCAGAATAAGCAACCGATTGACGAATTTGGTCATACACTCTTCCTGTGGAAAAATTGGCAAAAGTCCCGGTAAACGGTATTTTTCCTCCGATAGTCAGCCCTGCGGCTATTCCAATCATATTGGCTTCTGCTATCCCGATTTGAAAAAACCGCTCAGGATGATTTTTGACAAAATTATCCATCTTCAAAGAACCAATCAAGTCTGCACAAAGTGCCACTACCTTGGGATTCTTTTCTCCCAAAACGTCTAATCCGGCTCCAAATCCGGAACGGGTGTCCTTTTTCCCGCTGTCAGTATATTTTTTCATGTTGATTTCTTTAATAGTCGCCAAGTGTTTCTTCGTTTTGTGCCAAAGCAATTGCTAATTGTGCATCGTTGGGTGCTTTGCCATGCCAAGCGTGGGTGTGCATCATAAAATCGACTCCGTTTCCCATCACGGTGTGAAGCAATACGCAAACGGGTTTCCCTTTTCCGGTTTTGGATTTTGCCTGAGCCAGTCCTTCCAAAATAGACGCAACATCATTCCCTTTATCGATGTCGATAACTTCCCAACCGAAAGCTTCAAATTTGGCTCGAAGGTTTCCCATCGGAAGCACATCGTTGGTGGCTCCGTCTATTTGTTGGCCGTTGTAATCAACCGTAGCAATCAGGTTGTCAACTTTTTTGGCGGCAGCATACAGGATGGCTTCCCAGTTTTGCCCTTCCTGCAATTCGCCATCACCATGGAGCGAATAAATCAAATGCTTATCCTTGTTGAGTTTTTTTGCTTGTGCTGCACCAATCGCTACCGACATGCCTTGCCCCAACGACCCCGAAGCTATGCGGACACCGGGCAAGCCTTCGTGCGTAGTCGGATGGCCTTGCAACCTTGAATCGAGCAATCTGAACGTGTTTAATTCTTCTATCGGAAAATAGCCTGAACGCGCCAAAACACTGTAAAATACCGGTGAGATATGCCCGTTTGAAAGAAAGAAAATATCTTCCCCAATACCATCCATATCAAACCCGGGTTTACGATGCAGTATATTTTGATAAAGTGCTACAAAAAATTCGGCACAACCCAAGGAACCTCCCGGATGGCCCGAATTGACTTTGTGCACCATCCGAACAATGTCCCGTCTGACTTGCGACACTTTGTTTTCCAATTCTTTAACTGAATTCATTTCCATAAAATTTATGTCGCCAAAAATAGGTTTTTAAAAAAGGTTGTCAAAGTATAATTAAAAGCAATTATCAACCAATCCCCCTTTCATTGTTAAATACTTATTTATTTCATCTCAACGCGAATGATTTTTAAAGGTTTGGGTTTGTCTTATATTTGCAAAAAAAATAATGGCAGAGATTAAACCCTACAAAGACAGTAAATTGGGCAAAAAGGCTCAAGTTGCCCAAATGTTTGATACTATTTCAACCCAATATGACGGCCTCAACCGGATCATTTCATTTGGGATTGACAGCAGTTGGCGGAGAAAAGTAGAAAAATTGGTTGTGGCAAACAAGCCGAAAAAAATCATCGATTTGGCTACCGGAACCGGAGACTTGGCCATTCAACTAAGCCACTTTCCCGACACAGAAATCGTGGGTTTAGACATTTCTAACGGCATGCTCGAAGTAGGCAGGAAAAAGATAGCCGAGAAGAAACTGTCTGAGCGAATCAAAATGGTGTTGGGCGATTCTGAAAAAATCCCATTTTCGGATGCACATTTCGATGCGGCTACCGTAGCTTTTGGTGTCCGGAATTTCGAAAATCTTGAAAAAGGATTGACTGAAATCTTGCGGGTGCTCAAACCGGGTGGCGTTTTGGTGGTATTGGAAACTTCCGTACCTACCAAAACACCCTTTAAGCAGGGTTATGGTTTTTATACAAAAAACATACTTCCGGCGATTGGGCGAATCTTTTCAAAAGACCATTCTGCGTATGCTTACCTGTCCGAATCGGCCAATAATTTTCCGTATGGGGAGGCATTCAACAATATTTTAAAGAAAATAGGGTTTATAAACGTGCGTCATTATCCCCAAACATTTGGGGTGGCGACCATTTATCATGCAACCAAGTAGTTTATGAACTGGTTTTTATCTTTTGCTTTATTTGTTTTATCGACTTCGATGCTCTGCGCACAGTTTCGCAAGGATCGCATTCAAAACATCCAAACTTTTGACGAACACAAATATACGTTGGGCTTTTATTTGGGTTTTAACAACAATGACTTTAAAATAGATTTAAAAAACAACGGACAAGACATTTTGGTGGATACCGAGGTTGGCTTTAATGTGGGTTTGGTCGGCGATATGCGCCTCAACAGTTTTCTCAATCTCAGATTTGAACCAGGTCTTCATTTTACCCGGCGTGTGCTGAATTTTCCCGGATTTGCGCCGGACAGCCCGGACGCAACCCGCGATGTACAATCGACCTATGTGCATTTTCCGCTTTTGTTGAAAGTAAGTGCCAAAAGATTGAATAATTTTAAACCCTTTTTGGTGGGCGGGCTGTCCACTTCCATCAACTTGGCGAGTGATGAAGACAGCAAAGACGACAACACAGCCGGCGTATTTCGCTTAAAGACCAACACCTACTATTACGAATTGGGTTTCGGAATCGATTTTTACACCGAATACTTTAAATTCACACCTTCCATCCGGGGAATTTTCGCGCTTAACGATGAATTGGTGAGAGACAACAATCCCAACAGCCCGTGGACTGGCAATATTGAAAGCCTCAAATCGCGAGGTGTTTTTATCAACTTCACTTTTCAGTAAAATCCCTGTTCATTTCACTTAGAAAAATAGCGGTCGCGGTGGCAACATTGAGACTTTCTGTTTGTTGTAAAGCTCCAAATCGAGGGATTCCTATTCTGTGTTGAACGAGTTTTCCGGTTTCCGGACGAATTCCATTGGCTTCGTTGCCCATTACCAAAGCAGCATCCGGAGTAAACGATTGCCCATACACGCTTTTCCCATCCATAAATGTTCCAAAAGAAGGCCTGAGTCGATTGCTTTCCTCTAAAAAAGAGTACAACGACATATAAATCACTTCTATCCGAGCCAATGAGCCCATCGCGGCTTGCACCACTTTGGGATTGTAACAATCTACTGTTTCCGGCGAACAAACCAATTGTTTGACACCAAACCAATCGCACAACCGGATGATGGTGCCGAAGTTTCCCGGATCATTCACATCGTCCAAAACTACGGTCAGCCCTTTGTGAACGGCTTGTGCAGGCGGTGGTATTTTAAAAACTGCCAATACACCCGGGGGTGTTCTCAAACAACTTATTTTTTTGAAGGTATCCTTGCCGGTTTCTGTATAAGATTTTTCGTCAAATTGCGTTTTCCATTCAGGAGTAATCAGCAATTGTTCGCATTCAAAACCCGTGCGGATAAATTCTTGCACCACTTTGACACCTTCGGCAAGGAATAAGCCATCGGAAATACGGTGCTTTTTTTGATGCAGGTTTTTTATTCTCTTGATGAGGCTTTTAGTAACCATTCAAATAGTTTAATTTTGACGCAAATAAAAAGCGGTTTTTTGAAAAATAACATCACAAAAATAACACTATACATTGGATTCATCGCTTTTTTAGCAGGATGTAGTGCCGTGAAGCGCGTGGATGAAGGTAAATTACTTTTAGAAGACAACACGATCCGCATAGATGGCAAGACTTCGCGGAATGAAGACCTCAACAGCTTGCTCTACCAAAAACCAAATACAGACCTATTCGGCTTTCCGCTCCAACTCCACGTGTACAACCTCGCTAAAAAAGAAATTGACACCACCACGCGAAAATACAAAAGGCAAATCGATAAGGCAAACCGTAAAATAGCCCGCAAGACAGCCCGGGGCAAAGAAGTCGACTCGACAAAAATTAATCGGGGAGGGTTTCAAGGATGGCTTAAACGCACGGGGGAAGCACCCATAATAATTGATTCAAAAATTGCAGAAAGTTCCCTCACTCGCTTGGAAAATTACCAAAAAAATAGAGGTTGGTTCAACGCTACGGGAAGTCTTACCATCGACACCCTTAAAAACAAAAAGAAAAGGGGTACGATACTTTTTGAAATTGAAAACGGAAAGCCATTTTTTGTCGATAGTTTGGATTATAAAATTGCTTCTCCGGTGGTCGATTCAATTTACAACATTGCCCGGCCTGAATCTTATGTCAAAAAAAATAAACAGTTCAACACCTCCGATTTTGAAAATGAACGCGCCCGATTAACTTCAATTTTTAGAAATTCGGGTGTATATCACTTTCAACAGAATTTGATAAAATACGAATTGGATACGCTATCACAGGACACCCTTTATAATAAGAAAAAATTATCGGTCGCTATGATTATCCCCAATCGGTCAATCAGAAATGGCGATGAAACACAAATCGAGCCTTTTAACATATTTAGAATCAGCAAGGTTAATGTTTATACCGATTATACTACGGACGGGACAGAACAAATATTCAATGCACACAGAACGGTCAACGGGTTTGACATTTTTGGTAAATCAGCTATTAAATATCGATCGAGCGCGCTACTGAACCCTATTTTCATCGAACCCGGCAAAATTTATCGCGATGTAGATCGATCGTTGACCATCAAACATATCAACGAGTTGAGGACGTTTCGTTATCCGAACATACAATACGTTGAAGATCCGACAGACAGCATCAATCATTCGTTGATTGCAAATATCTATCTATCTCCTTTAAAAAAGTACGGGTTGGGTTTCAATGTAGATTTATCGCATTCAAACATTCAGGATTTTGGGGTGGCATTTGGTACAACGCTTTCCATCAGAAACATTTTTAGAGGTACGGAAACGCTCGATGTTTCACTTCGCGGCTCCTTGGGTACATCCAAAGACGTTTCGAACAGCAATGGCAATTTCTTCAATGTGACCGAGTTTGGAGCCGATGTCCGGCTGAGCATTCCCCGTATTTTATTCTTTCTCGACACCCAAAAATACATCCCGAAAACTGCTTCACCGCAGACACAAATTGCCATCGGCGGAAGCATCCAGCAGAACATTGGCTTAGATCGGCAAAACCTTACCGGGCTCTTCGGCTATCGATGGAATCCGCGCGAAAGTGTCAGTCATTCCTTTGACATTTTCAACATTCAATATGTGCGAAATCTCAATACAGAAAATTACTTCAACGTGTATCGCACCTCGTTTCGAGATTTGAATTTGATTGCAAAAGATTTCAATCAAACACCTGAAAATATAGATGATAAAGGCGATCTGGTTGTTCCCGAAGGAGCATCCAATTTTATCAAAGAAGTTTTAAACGGTGAAACTGCACTGACACCGCAAGACAACGCTTTTGATGATGTTAAAAACATCGAACAACGAAGAGTCCGGTTGACTGACGACAACCTGATACTTTCGGGGAGTTTTGTTAAGGCTATAGATAGCCGCAAATCTTTTAGTGATAACAATTTTTACAGATTCAGAGGCCGATTGGAAGTTGCGGGCAATTTGGCCTCAACACTTTCAGAAGCTTTCGGGCTCAGAAAGAATGACCAAGGGAATTTTGAGATTTTCAACGTTGCCTATTCGCAATACATCAAAACCGAATTGGATTATGTTAAATATTGGGACATGAAAAAGCAAAACGTTTTGGCCTTCAGAAGTTTTTTTGGCCTTGCAATCCCTTACGGGAACTCACAAAACATTCCGTTTACCAAAAGCTTTTTTGGAGGTGGCTCCAATGACAATCGTGCATGGACGGTTTATAGCCTCGGCCCGGGTAAAAGTGAGAACAACAACGAGTTTAACGAAGCCAATATGAAAATTGCGCTAAGTGCGGAATACCGATTCCCGATTTTAGGCGGATTTAAGGGTGCATTTTTTGCTGATGCCGGAAATATCTGGAACGTCTATGATGACAACACTGATCCGGATGCCGAATTCAAAGGCCTTCAGTCATTGGAAGATATCGCAATGGGAACCGGTTTTGGCCTTCGTTACGATTTCAGCTTTTTTGTCCTTCGGTTTGACACCGGGTTTAAAACCTACGATCCGGCGGAGCCAAATGGGTCGAGGTGGTTCAGAAAATACAATTTCAGCAACGCGGTTTTAAATATTGGGATTAATTATCCTTTCTAAACTCAATATTTTTTTACCTTTGCCATTCAATCTTTGAAAACAAAAATTATGTCAACGAAAATAAAAGCCGGTGTTGCTACCGGAGAAGAAGTACAAGAAATTTTCCAATTTGCTAAACAAAAAGGATTTGCACTTCCGGCAGTCAACGTAACCGGTTCCAATACGATAAATGCTGTTTTAGAAACTGCCGCAGCTCTCAAATCCCCCGTGATTATTCAGTTTTCAAATGGGGGTGCGATATTCAATGCAGGAAAAGGCTTGTCTAATGAAAACCAAAGAGCCGCCATTTTAGGAGGCGTAGCCGGAGCCAAACACATTCATTTGTTGGCCGAAGCCTACGGAGCAACCGTCATTCTTCACACCGATCATTGTGCAAAAAAATTATTGCCTTGGGTGGATGGTTTGTTGGATGCGTCCGAAAAACATTTCAAAGAAACAGGCAAACCGCTTTACAGTTCACACATGCTCGATTTATCTGAAGAACCCATCAAAGAAAACATAGAAACTTGCCAAAGATACCTTGAGCGTATGAGCAAAATGGGCATGACACTCGAAATAGAACTCGGTATCACAGGTGGTGAGGAAGACGGAGTGGACAACTCAGATTTGGACAGCTCAAAACTCTATACCCAACCCGCTGAAGTGGCTTATGCCTATGAAAGCTTGAAAGAAGTGAGCGACCAGTTTACCATTGCAGCTGCTTTCGGAAACGTGCACGGCGTTTACAAACCCGGCAATGTGAAACTTACCCCAAAAATCTTGAGAAATTCACAAGAATACGTTCAGAAACATTACAACACCGCACACAATCCAATAGATTTTGTTTTCCACGGCGGATCGGGTTCAACGGTTGAAGAAATCAGGGAAGCCATCGGCTATGGTGTGGTGAAAATGAACATCGATACCGATCTTCAGTACGCTTTCCTTGAGGGTGTCAGAGATTACATCCAAGACAACAAAGCCTATCTGCAAGGACAAATCGGAAACCCGACTGGTGCCGATCAACCCAACAAAAAATATTATGACCCGCGCGTATGGCTCAGAAAAGGGGAAGAAACCTTAAAAGCCCGGTTAAAACAAGCTTTTGAAGACCTCAATAACATCAATACTTTAGCTTAGTTCGTCATTATTTACCAAACACCGCTCGATATGGCAATGTCTGCTTGGTTTAAAAGGAAAGAAAAGGGCATTCAAACGCCCACGGAATCCAAAAAAGATGTCCCAAAAGGTCTGTGGTACAAATCCCCGACCGGAAAAATTGTGGATGCCGAAGAGTTGGAAAAGCATTTTTTTGTAAGCCCCGAAGATGATTACCACGTTAGAATCGGAAGTAAAGAATATTTTCGAATCATGTTTGACAACAACGAGTTCATAGAACTCGACAAAGACATGACTTCCAAAGATATGCTGAAATTTGTCGACACCAAAAAGTACAGTGACAGGCTCAAAGATGCCTACCAAAAAACCCAACTCAAAGATGCCATTCGGGTTGCAATAGGCAAATCAAAAGGAAAAGATTTGGTGATGGCAGTAATGGATTTCGGTTTTATCGGCGGATCGATGGGTTCAGTAGTAGGTGAAAAAATAGTTCGCGCTGCAGATTTTTCTTTAAAAAACAACATCCCGTTGGTGATTGTTTCAAAATCGGGTGGTGCACGCATGATGGAGGCGGCTTATTCGCTGATGCAATTGGCAAAAACTTCGGTCAAATTGGCACAGCTCGATGAAGCCAAAATACCGTATATTTCACTCTGTACAGACCCGACCACAGGCGGGACTACGGCATCGTTTGCCATGCTTGGCGACATCAACATCGCTGAACCCGGTGCGCTCATAGGTTTTGCCGGGCCGAGAGTCGTAAAGGACACTACCGGAAAAGATTTGCCGGACGGTTTTCAAACTTCGGAATTTTTGTTGGAACACGGTTTTCTAGATTTTATCGTTCATCGGAAAGACCTTAAAAACACGGTGAACAAATATTTAGACTTGGTTCTCAATCAACCGCTTAGGGAATAAAAAACATTAGCTTTGCGGCTTTTGGCTATTAATCATTTGTTTTTTAATGATTGTTGTCCGGCAAAATAATGGACATTTTACAATATTCCCATTAGTCCGAACTTTTTTTTTCAAAAAAAATTATCAACGGATTTTTAATCGCCACTTACCTCATTTACCTTTTATTTGGCTAATGCCTATTGCTACATTGTTGCCGGTATCGGCTGCTTAAAAGCAACTGCAATTGATGAGTTGCGGTTGGCTTTAGCCAAAATAAATCGCCATCCCGTGAATATTCCGTGATTAAAACATTTGATTTAACTTTTACCGGACTCGAAAGTTTTTCAATGAATAGGCGCATGTTTTTAAAACTCAAAAGTGATCAACTATTGTACTGCATACTGCCTATTGCCTTTTCCCAATTGCTTATTCCTCAAAAGACAACCGTTCCTGCTCGACAGATTCCGCAATCCTTTTAGGAATAAGTGGTTTTATCAATGTTTTTCTCGGTTTTGTTTTGAGAAATGGAAACAACTCCAAGTTTCCCACCATGTGGTCTTCGGGGTTGGTATATTTTGTTGTACCCACCAAAACTTCCCGATGCGCGTCATATAAAGCCTGCTCTTTTTGATGGCTTTCTGCTATTCTTTTCTGAATTGTACTGTCTTTGAGCCGTTTGATAAGCCCGCCCGATTTTTCTATTTCTTTAAATAAAACCAAAGCTTTTTCGGCCAATTGTTTCGTGATGGATTCGATGTAATAAGAGCCGTCTGCCGGATTGGAAACAGCATCAAAAAAACTTTCATTTTTCAAAATCAGCAATTGATTCCTCGCGATACGGTGCCCAAACTCGTTTTCTTTGTGAAACAATGCATCGTAGGGCAAATTGCAGGCAGCATCGGCCGTACCCAAAACAGCGCTCATGCACTCGGTCGTAGTGCGCAACATATTGACGTTGTAGTCATAAATTGTTTTGTTTCGCAAGGTTGGAACGGCAAACAGATGACAGGTTTCGGGCAAACCATATTCCGTTGCCAACAATGCATACAAAACGCGGAAAGCACGAAGTTTGGCTATTTCAAAAAAATAATTGCTCCCTACAGCAAATTGAATGCTGACAACTGTAGGCAGCGAATTTGAAAAAAGATTGAAATATTCGTTGAGATGTGCCATTGCGAAAGCCAATTGCTCAACGATGTTGGCACCAGCTTGTTGATAACCCACCGCATCGATACCTAAGCACTTTTGATCAGGATACGCTGAAAACAATCTTTTTAAATTATTGAAATCTTTTGTTTCGTTTTCAAACCAATTTCCGTCGTTTATCAATCGTCCGATTGGGTCTAAATTCAGGAAGAAATGTGCTTTTTTGAGTTTAAAAAAATGAATAAGCCTTTCGGCAAAAGCCAAATCAAAAAAACTGAATTGACAAAAGACCGTTACCTCTTCAAAAGGAAATCCTGAAAATGTTTTTTCAATGTCAAAAGGCTCATTTGCCTGAATACGAATCCCTGTTGTGCCACTTTCAATGCTTTTCAAAATGTATTTGCGTGCGAGTTTTTCATTTTTTACAAAAAAAGTGTCCACTATTTTCCATTCATCCGAAAATTTAGAAAAATACAAATCCGATTTTTTTACTTCATCAAAATGATAAAAAGGCTTCACATGAATCCCTTCCAAACTCTCCCACAACAGGTTTTGGTTGTAGTCTTCACCTTTGAGGCCAAACTGGATTTTTTGTTTCCACGCTTCGGATGATATTTTAGGAAAATCTGATAAATCTGAGGCTTTACTCATGTGTAGAGGTGTCGTTTTCTATGATGAAAATATCTTCATTATTGCGCTTCATGAAAAACTTGTCGCGGGCATATTCTTCCAATTTTTCACTGTCTTTAAGCTCTTGAATGGCTCTTTTATCGCGTTCAATTTCGTCAGAAAAAAACTGCTTTTTCTCGTCCAGCTTGTCAATTTCATTGTTGAGCTCGCGATGGATAAGGTAAGAATTGGCATCCAGAAAAATCATCCATATCACAAAAAATACGCCAACCACCAAGTATCGATTGGTGAATAACCGGAAATATTTGTTAGTGAATAATTCTTTTAAACTCATTTTTAAATAGAAATCAATTTATTGTTGATAATCGTGCGGACTATATCAACTGCCACCGTGTTGTATCGATTGTTCGGTATGATGATGTCTGCATATTCTTTGGTTGGCTCTATAAACTGTTCGTGCATGGGTTTGAGCGTCATTTGATAGCGATTGATTACCTCTTCCAAATCCCTTCCGCGTTCGGATATGTCTCTGCGCAACCGTCGGATGAGCCGCTCATCGGAATCGGCATGAACAAATATTTTGATGTCAAACATATCCCGGATATCCGGATGCGTCAATATGAGTATTCCTTCTACAATCATCACCTTACGGGGCGTGGTCATCACCACCTCAGCTGTTCGGTTGTGAATTTTAAAAGAATAGACTGGTTGTGGGACTGGATGCCCTTCTTTGAGCAATTTGAGATGTGCAACCAACAGGTCAAAATCAATGGCGCGCGGGTGGTCAAAGTTTACTTTCGCGCGCTCTTCAAAAGTCAATTGAGACAAATCGTTATAATAAGAATCTTGACTGATGACGCCTACCTCATCTTCAGGAAGTTCGTTGATGATTTGATCAACAACCGTCGTTTTTCCACATCCGGTGCCTCCGGCTATTCCGATGATAAGCATGCGCTCTTGATTTTTACAAAATTAGGAAAAATGGCGTAGATTGATTTAAGTTTTTTGAAAAACGGGTTTCAATCCGAGTTCAATGGATTTAAGCATGCTTAATCAAGAATTTTTTGAGCCTAAGAAATGCTTTTCTTCCTAAAATAACATTCGAACTAAATTGCAATTAAAGAAAGACCGATAGTGAAATCTTCCGTGAGTTTTTGTTGTCAATTGACTCGTTCTTGCGCTTCAAACCAAAGAAAGGATGATTACAAAGGTGCACCCGAGTTGCCAAAACGAATCCTGAAAATTTTACCTTGAAAGATATCTGACAAATAAAGCATCCCGTCGGGGCCTTCAGCTAATCCCAAAGGATTGCCTTTTGCATCAAAATTATAGGTCGCAAAATCTTCAAATGTGACCGTTGATTCCAATCCATTGCCTTGAAACGTTCCGACTCGTATGCGTTTTGCTATGGGAGAAGGCCCGTCTGAAAAAGTGCTGCCAAAAAGCACAGTAAACATTTTACCTTTAAAATTTTGTGGAAATTGAGAACCTTTATAAAACAAGATTGTATTGGGCGAAACAATGTTTTCCCAAACAAATATCGGATTGATGAACTCCGGTTGAGCTGAATTTCCCAAGACTAGTGGCCAACCGTAATTTCCTCCTTTCACAATGACATTGAGTTCGTCTTTCATATCAGGCCCATTTTCTGTTGCCAATAAATCGCTATTGTCATTAAAAACCAATCCAAAACTATTGCGAAGCCCACTCGCCCAAACGTAAGAGTCCGGATCTGGGTTATCTGAAGGTATTGACCCATCTGGATTCAACCTCAAAATTTTACCATTAAATTGATTGAGGTCTTGCGCTTTAGCATCTTCAAAAGCATCGCCAATCGAAACATACAATTTCCCATCCGGGCCAAATGCCAAATTTTCTATTTGATGTCCCGGTGCACTCGGCAGATTGTCTAACAATATCTCAAAATCAACAGCCCGGTTATTCTGATCTTTCATTCTGGCAATTTTTCCAATCGTACCGTTTGGACTTCGAACCGCGAAGGTGACATATACATAACGATTGGCAACATAATCCGGATCAAACGCCAACCCAATCAATCCGTTTTCTCCTGCTGAAGGAAACCCTCCGGTTACCATTGTTTCTAAATCCGTAAAAGGCAAAGTATTGAACTGCCCGTCTTGCATAATTTTTATTCTTCCGGATTGCAACTCATTGACAAACAAACGATTTGATCCATCAGGTGGAAAGGCAATTGTGGTTGGAAACTCCAATCCTGTTGCAAATTCTTCAACTATAAACCCGGCTGGTACTAGTAGGTCTTGAACCAATTTTAAACCTACATCACCCGGTGGCAACACAATTGCATCATTGTTATTATCCGAACCTGAACAAGCAACCAATAAGATTGCCCAAAAACCAAAATGAGCTATGCAATGTCTAATTTTCATGGTATCTAACTTTATTTTACCAAATTAAAACAAAATAGAGCTTATCGATTTTATTTAACCCTATTTTTAGTTTTAAAAAGATTTTTGCTCTGTGAATATTGTAACTGAAACCCCTAACTTTGTTAAAAATACTACCACATGATCCAATCTAAAAATATATTTCATTGGGGTAAAGATACGCTTACCGTGCGTAAAGCATTGGCTTTGTCAAACAGTAAAATGACCGCTACATGGCATGTTCACACCCTCGAAAAAATAGAATCGAACGCGAAAATCGTTGAACGCATTGCCCAAAACCAAGTGGCTGTTTATGGCATCAATACCGGTTTTGGGCCGCTCTGCACCACCAAAATCTCACCGGCCGAAACACGTAAACTCCAAACCAACATCCTCAAAAGCCACAGCGTGGGCGTTGGGAAACCGATCGATTCCGTCCTTGTCCGGCTTATGTTGGTACTCAAACTGCATGCCCTTTCTTTGGGCTTTTCGGGTGTGCGTTTCGCCTTGCTTCAGCGCATCAAATGGCATTTGGAAAACAGCTGTATTCCCATTGTTCCCGAAAAAGGTTCGGTCGGTGCTTCCGGGGATTTGGCTCCGTTGGCACATTTGTTTTTACCCCTTATCGGATTGGGAAAAGTACACTATCTAAACAGGGAAATGGAAACTTCGGAAGCCCTTCAAATAGCAGGCTTGCAGGCTGTCGAACTCGGACCCAAAGAAGGCTTGGCACTCATCAACGGCACCCAATTTATCTTGGCACATGCCGTGAAACTTGTAGAGAAAATGCACAACTGCCTCGCGCATGCCGATTTGGTAGGTGCCATGACAGCAGACGGATTGCAAGCTTCCATCAAACCTTTTTCGCCCGAACTGCATCAACTTCGGCCGCACCCGGGAGCCATTCATGTAGCTAATAATTTGCATCGGTTGTTGGAAAATTCTTCTCTTTTACAAGCACACGAGCACTGCGAACGCGTGCAAGACCCCTATTCGCTTCGTTGTATGCCACAAGTACACGGTGCATCACGCGACGCTTGGCTTCACTTGAAAAACACCGTCGAAACCGAACTCAATTCAGTGACCGACAATCCCATCATTTTTGAAGAAAACCACACCATCAGCGGAGGCAATTTTCACGGCCAACCACTGGCATTGCCTATCGATTATGCTTGCTTGGCTGTCTCCGAATTGGGCAATATCTCCGACCGGCGCATCTACCTGTCTCTTTTGGGCGACCGGGGCATCCCGAAACTGCTGATGCGCGAAACCGGCATCAACTCTGGCTTTATGATGTTGCAATACACCACCGCCGCTTTGGCAAGTGAAAACAAAACCCTCTGTTTTCCCGCATCGGCAGACAGCATCCCGACTTCACTGGGGCAAGAAGACCACGTGAGCATGGGGGCTTTTGGCTCGAGAAAAGCATTGCAAGTAGTAGAAAATACCACGAGAATATTGGCCATAGAACTACTTTGCGCCGCACAAGCCATCGATTTGAGACGGCCTTTAAAATCCTCTAAGCCCTTGGAAAACGTCCATCGCGAAATACGAAAACACATCTCTTTTGCAACTGAAGACCGCATTTTTTCTGCCGATATAGAAAAAGCTAGTGCGTTGGTGGAAAGCGGCGAATTGCTGAAACTCATTTCTTTATCAAACACAAAAACCCATGAACTTTTCGAAATTTATTGATACCTATGCCAAGCACCCACATTATCACGCACCGCGAGGTTCGGCGTTAAACGCCCAATCGTGGCAAACCGAAGCCCCTTTGCGGATGTTGCTCAACAATTTGGATGCGGAAGTAGCCGAAAATCCGGACGCGCTCGTGGTGTATGGCGGCACAGGGAAAGCGGCGCGAAACCGGGAAAGCCTGGAGAAAATCATCGAAGTTTTGTTGCGGTTAAAAGACGACGAAAGCCTGTTGATACAATCCGGCAAACCCGTCGGCGTGATACCTACACATCCGGAAGCACCCCGGGTTTTGATTGCCAACAGCAACCTCGTCCCGAAATGGGCTACTTGGGAACATTTTGACGAATTGGACAAAAAAGGGCTAATGATGTTTGGACAAATGACCGCCGGCAGTTGGATTTACATTGGCAGCCAGGGGATTTTGCAAGGCACTTATGAAACCTTTATGGCCTGCGGGCAAAAACATTTTGCCGGAGACTTGCACAAAAAACTGATTGTTTCGGGAGGCATGGGTGGCATGGGCGGTGCGCAACCGTTGGCGGCAACCCTCGCCGGAGCTACCTTTTTGGGTGTAGATGTCGATGCCAAACGCATCCAAAAACGCATCGAAACACACTACATCGACAAGATGACCCATTCGTATGAAGAGGCCAAAAGATGGATTTTAGAAGCTCAAAAATCCGGACGAAATATTTCCGTGGGTTTGGTAGGTGACATCGGCGACGTACTCGAAAAATTATTGCAGGACAGTATCATCCCCGATATACTGACCGACCAAACCTCAGCGCACGACCCTGTAAACGGCTACGTGCCCAACGGCTATTCGTTGGTAGAAGCTGATGCTTTACGGGGAAACCCCAAAGCCTACCGAAAAGCATCTATCCGCAGCATGGCGCGACATGTAGGGTTCATGCTGGAAATGAAACACCGAGGCAGTATCGTTTTTGACTACGGCAACAACCTGCGGGCTTATGCCGAGCAAGGCGGTGAGAAAAACGCATTTGGCATCTCCGGTTTTGTGCCGGAATACATCCGTCCGCTGTTTTGCGAAGGAAAAGGCCCGTTTCGTTGGGCGGCACTTTCAGGCGACCCGGAAGATATCTATACCACCGAACGCGCGTTGATAGAAGCCTTTCCGGATAACAAACCGCTCGTCAAATGGCTGACGGAAGCCAAAGAAAAAATTGCTTTTCAGGGTTTGCCTTGCCGCATTTGTTGGTTGGGATTGGGCGAGCGGCAAAAAGCCGGGTTGATTTTTAACGAACTTGTGCGCAGTGGGAAAGTCAAAGCCCCTATTGTGATTGGTCGCGATCATTTGGATTGTGGTTCAGTAGCCTCACCCAACCGGGAAACCGAGGGCATGTTGGACGGCAGCGATGCGGTGTCGGACTGGCCGCTGCTCAACTTGATGGGCAATACTTCGGGCGGTGCTACCTGGGTATCGTTTCATCACGGTGGTGGCGTGGGCATGGGCTATTCGCAACACGCCGGCATGGTGGTGTTGGCAGACGGCACCGACCGTGCGGGAAGATGCCTCACACGTGTTTTGCACACCGACCCGGCCATGGGCGTTTTTCGACATGCAGACGCGGGATATGAGAAAGCCAAAGAAGTTTCGAAAAG
>PFUR01000026.1:0-8059 GCA_002790195.1 Flavobacteriales bacterium CG_4_9_14_3_um_filter_40_17 | reverse complement strand
AGAAATCCTATTGCATTGGTTTTTCAGAGGATATTGGCTCATAAAAGATGAAAAAAACAAGAAAAAGTTGTATATATTTGGTGATATTTACTAGTTATGCCTCACCCTAAAAGACGACACTACCGACAATAAGCGAACAGAAAAATGAAAGACAAAATGCCAACGCTTCTGCAAAATCAAAAGAGCTGCATCCCCACGCTCAAAGCCAACCCAATGCAGCACATTTGCTTTTGCACCAACGCACCCACAGACAACAGACACGGTTGAACAAAATAACAGGCATTTAAAAATTAACTTTGACCTTTAAAAAATTTGAAATACAAGATAAATGAGTGACATAAGAGAAATTGAAAAGACCCTTTGGGCAGCGGCTGACAAGTTGCGAAGCAATATGGATGCTGCTGAATATAAGCACGTTGTTTTAGGACTTATTTTCCTGAAATACATTTCAGACGCTTTTACAGAACTGCACCAAAAATTACAAGAAGGACAAGGAGAATTTGAAGGTGCAGACCCCGAAGACCCAGACGAATATTTGGCTTTCAATGTTTTTTATGTGCCTGAAAAAGCCCGTTGGACTTTTTTGAGAGACAATGCCAAACAACCTGAAATCGGTATTCTGATTGACCAAGCAATGGACAGCATTGAGAAAATCAATGACAGCTTGAAAGGTGTGTTGCCTAAAAACTATGCCGACCCCGACCTTGACAAACAACGCTTAGGAGAACTGATTGACTTGATTAGTAAAATTGGATTTGGTGGCGAAGGACACCAAGGCAAAGACTTACTCGGACAAGTGTATGAATACTTTTTGGGAATGTTTGCAGATGCCGAAGGCAAAAACGGTGGACAGTTCTACACACCGCAAAGCATTGTAAAACTATTGGTAGAAATGCTCGAACCCTACAAAGGCAGAATTTATGACGGTTGTTGTGGTAGTGGTGGAATGTTTGTGCAAAGCGAAAAATTCATTGAAAACCACCAAGGCAAAATTGGAGACCTGAGTATTTACGGACAGGAAAGCAACCCAACCACCGTAAAATTGGCAAAGATGAACCTTGCCATTCGGGGCATTGATGCCAATATACAATTTGGCGACACCTTTACCAACGACTTGCACCCCGACCTAAAAGCAGACTATATCATTGCCAACCCACCGTTTAACATTAGTGATTGGAAAGGCGAACAACTGCGAGACGACAAAAGATGGAAATATGGCTTACCACCAACAGGCAATGCAAACTACGCTTGGTTGCAACACTTCATTCATAAACTAAGCCCCAACGGAACTGCGGGTATTGTGTTAGCAAACGGAAGTATGAACAGCAACACAAGTAATGAAGGCGAAATTAGAAAAAATATGATTGAAGCAGGTGTAGTTGATTGTATGGTCGCTTTGCCATCTCAATTATTTTATAATACAATGATTCCTGCCTGCCTTTGGTTTCTAGCAAAAAACAAAACCAATGGTAAATTCAGGAATCGTAGTAATGAAATTCTATTTATTGATGCACGTAATTTAGGCGTGATGGTAAATAGAAAAAATAGAGAACTTTCTGAAAAGGATATTAAAACAATTAGCGATACTTACCACAATTGGAGAAACGTAAAAGGCAACTATAAAGATATTCAAGGTTTTTGCAAAAGTGCTTCTATGACAGAAGTAGCAGAGAACAATTATGTACTAATGCCCGGAAGGTATGTTGGGACAGAAGATGAAATCGAAGACCCATTGTCTTTTGACGAAAAAATGAAAACCTTGACTGAAACCTTAAATAAGCAATTCATAGAAACAGAACAGCTACACAAAACTATTCGTCAAAACTTAAAAAACATTGGTTATGAGTTTTAGTGAATGGCAAAATGTGACATTCGGGGAAGTGTGCGAAACCATTTCAGAAACGCACAAAGTCAAAAAAGGTAAACTCATCTTTTTGAATACAGGCGATATTGAGCGTGGTAAAATTTTGCATAAGAATTATTCTTTAGTTGAAAAAATGCCAGGACAAGCTAAAAAGTCTATCAAAAAAGGTGATATACTTTTCAGTGAAATTAGACCAGCCAATGGCAGATGGGCTTACGTAGATTTCGAAAGTGAAGATTTTATTGTGTCAACCAAATTGATGGTGTTAAGAGCAAACGATAAAATTAACTCAAAGTATTTGTATCATTTATTAACAAGTCCAGAAATTGTAAATAAACTTCAACAGCTTGCAGAAGCAAGGTCAGGAACATTCCCTCAAATAACATTCACACAATTATCGAATATTGAGTTTAGCTTACCTCCTAAAGAAATTCAAATAAAAATTTCATCATTTTTTGATTCATTAGAACGTGCAATTGAATTGCTTTCATCCACAAACGAAACAATAGAAGATTTAAGTCAAACTATTTTTAGAAATATGTTTTATTCCAATGAATGTAATTGGAAAGTTGGAAAACTAATTGATGTGGTTAATATTACTATGGGTCAATCTCCCAGCGGAAAAAGCTTTAACCAAGAAGGCAAAGGAATTATATTTTTTCAAGGAAAGGCAGAATTTGGTTTCAGGTTTCCTAAGGTTGATAAATATACCAATGAGCCAAAAAAATATGCTAAGAAATTTGATACTTTATTAAGTGTTAGAGCACCAGTTGGAACAGTGAATATGGCAAATGAAAATTGTTCAATTGGCAGGGGTTTAGCAGCAATTAGTGGCAAAGAAAATCACTACTCGTTTGCATACCATTTAATAAAGAGTTTGAATAATAGGTTCGCTATTTACAATGGTGAAGGAACAGTATTTGGTTCTATAAGTAAAACTGACCTAGAAAAGCTAGAAATAAATATCCCTCCCAAGAACTTAATTAACGAATTTGAGAATAAATGCAGGTCATTGGATGAACTTGTATACTCAAACGAACTAGAGATTACAGCAATTACTTCTTTGCGAAAAAATCTTTTGCCTAAAGTAATGAAGGGGGAAATTGAAATTAAAAACTTATGAGATACAAATCTTTTTACATAAAAAACTATAAGGGTATAAAGGAGTTAACTATCGACCTTGATAGAGACCCAAAAACCAATATAATTACCCTTGTTGGGTTGAATGAAAGCGGTAAAACAACTATTCTTGAAGCAATAAGTCTTTTTAGCGTAGAGCCTGATGCCTCGGTTATTCATAAGCTAATACCAAAGAGTAAAAAGTTTAGTTTCACTGATACAATTGAAATACACGCAACGCTTCAGTTGGATGAAGAAGACGAAAAAGCGGTGCAAGCATTTTGTGGTTCACAGGACTTCAAGAATATTCAACCAATTAAAGAATTCACACAAAAGATTGTTTACGAATTCAAAGACTCTGAGTACAAAGAAGAAGATTCAGGTTGGGAATATGAGTTTAGTTTAAATGGGTTAAAGCGAAAAAAACAATACAACAGGACTTATAACCCCGAAACACCTGAATTTGAAGCAATCCAAAAATTCATTTGTAAAAATTTATTGCCCCCAATAATCTATTATCCAAACTTTTTGTTTGATTTTCCAATAAAGATTTATTTAGAAGAATCAACAGCAGAAGATAAAGAACAGAAAACATACAGAGCAGTTCTGAATGATATTATGGACACTTTTAATGAAGGTTTAAACATTCAAGACCACATCATAAAACGACTTAGAAACCCATCAGAAGGCACAAATGAAGCTTTAGAATCCACAATAGAAAGGATGAGTGTTCAAATAACAAAAGTTGTATTCACTGCTTGGGGGCAATTATTCGATTCAAAAGGGAAAGAAATAAGACTAAAGCCTGCGATTGACCCTGCAACAAATCTTGCTTATTTGGAAGTAAAGCTCAAGGAAGGAGCTGAACAATTCCAAATATCAGAAAGAAGCTTAGGTTTTAAATGGTTCTTTACATTCCTTTTATTTACGGAATTCAGAAAAAACAGACTTAGCGATAAAGGAGAAATCCTTTTCTTACTTGACGAGCCAGCATCAAACTTACATTCAACTGCTCAAAAGAATTTATTGATAACATTTGAGCAATTAGTTTCTAAATGTAAAATGATATATACAACTCACAGCCACCACTTAATTAATCCTAAATGGCTTTCAGGTGCATATATTGTTAAGAATAAGGCAATTGATTACGAAAAAGAATTCAACGCTTTAACTGAAAACACAGATGTAGAAGCAACTATTTATAAGCAATTTGTAGTTAATCATCCCGAGCAAAGAACATATTTTCAACCTATACTAGATGCAATTGAATATAGTCCAAGTAATTTAGAAGAAGTCCCAAACATCATTCTTACCGAAGGCAAAAATGATTATTATACCTTCAAATATCTAAATGAAATTATTTTTCAAAATGAATTTGAGCATATAAAACTATATCCAGGAAATGGTGCCGACAGGAACAATCAAATTATTGCTACATATTTAGCTTGGGGCAGAGATTTTACTATTTTATTAGATGGTGATAAAGCGGGTGAAGATGCTAAAAAAAGATACATTAAAGAATTTGGGGTTATTGTTGATGGTAAAATCATAACCCTAAAAGATGTTGACCCATCTTATAACTATGCAACGGAAAAGCTATTTACAGACGCAGAGCTTTTATCAATAGTTCAAACATTTGACCCTCTTGCTACTGCATTTGACAAATCAAAATTCAATACTGCATTACAAAATCTTTTCATACAAGAACAGGTTGTTGAATTAAGTGACGAAACGAAAACCAAATTCCGCAACCTTTTTGAGTTTATAAAATAGCAGATGAACATATTAACAGAAGACGAAATAGAACAAATGGCTTTGCAAACTTTGCAAGAGCAAGGCTATGACATACTAAATGGTGCAGACATTGAGCGGGCTTACAATGAAGTGGTTTTGACTAATCGGTTGCAAGCGGCTATTGATAAAATTAATCCTGAAATTCCTGCCGATATACGAGAAGAAGCAGTACGAAATGTAGCAAGAATTCCTTTCACCAACTTATTAGCTAACAATGAAGCATTTCATAAAATAATCACCGAAGGCGTTGATGTAAAAGGCAGAGATGGCGAACAAATCAAAACTTTTAAAGTATGGTTGGTTGATTTCCAAAAACCTGAAAACAATGATTTTACGGCTGTCAATCAATTTACCATCATTGAAAACCACAACAACAAACGCCCTGATGTCATTGTGTTTATCAACGGCTTGCCTTTGGTAGTTATCGAAATCAAAAACGCAACAGATGAAAAAGCCGATTTAAAAGCGGCTTACAATCAGTTGATGACCTACAAACAAGCCATTCCTACCCTTTTCAATTACAACAGTTTTTTAATTGTAACAGATGGTTGGTTTGCCAAAGCAGGAACTATCACAAGTGATTGGAGTCGTTTCAGTGGATGGAAAATTCCTGAAACACAACCCGATAATATTGTTGCGGAGCCTTCAAACGACCTTTATAATTCTACTTTGTTTCCAACACCCACCGCTAATATTGAAATGGATGTAGTGTTGAGTGGAATGTTGAACAAAAAAACCATCATTGATTTAATCCGCTACTTTATTGTTTTTGAAAAAACGAAAGACAAAACCTTAAAGAAAATTGCGGCTTATCATCAATACTATGCGGTGAACAAAGCGATTTATTCCACCATCAAAGCATCAGCAACCTTTGGCGACCAAAGAGCAGGTGTAGTGTGGCACACACAAGGAAGCGGAAAGAGTTTGAGTATGGTTTTTTATTCGGGTAAAATGGTGGTAACGCCACAACTCAACAACCCGACTATTGTTGTTTTAACCGACCGTAACGACTTAGACCAACAACTTTTTGAGACATTCAGCAATTGTCAGCAATTAATAAGGCAAACACCAGTACAGGCAGAAAGTAGAAGCCATTTGCAAACCTTACTTTCAGTCGCTTCGGGTGGTGTGGTTTTTACTACCATCCAAAAATTTATGCCTGACGAAAAAGGCGGCACTTACCCAAAACTCTCAGACAGAAGAAACATTGTGGTAATTGCAGACGAAGCACACAGAAGCCAATATGATTTTATTGATGGCTATGCCCGACATATGCGTGATGCTTTGCCCAATGCTTCATTTATTGGTTTCACAGGTACACCTATTGAAAAAGAAGATAAAAACACACAAGCCATTTTTGGCGAGTATGTGGACATTTACGATATACAACAAGCCGTTGAAGATGGTGCAACTGTTCGCATTTTCTATGAAAGCCGTCTAGCCAAAATAGAACTTGACCCAGCAGAGCAAGAAATTATTGACCAACGCATTGAAGAAGTAACCGAAGAAGACGAACTAACGGAACGTCAACAACGCTTTGCCAAGTGGACACAACAAGAAGCTATTGTAGGAAGCGACAAACGCCTTAAACAAGTTGCAGCAGACCTTGTAAAACACTTTGAGCAACGCAGCGAAGTATTTGACGGCAAAGGAATGATTGTGAATATGAGCCGCAGAATTTGTGTGGCTTTGCACAATGAAATCATAAAAATTCGTCCTGAATGGTACAGCGGTGATGACGACAAAGGCGTTATCAAAGTAATAATGACAGGTTCATCTTCCGACCCATTGGATTGGCAAGAACACATCAGAAACAAACCAAGAAGAAAAGCCATAGGAGACCGTTTGCGAGACCCGAAAGACCCTTTGAAATTGGTTTTGGTTCGTGATATGTGGCTTACAGGTTTTGACGCACCTTGTTTGCATACTTTGTATGTGGACAAGCCAATGACAGGACACAACTTGATGCAAGCCATTGCACGAGTAAACCGAGTTTTCAAAGACAAAGAAGGCGGTTTGATAGTGGATTACTTGGGCATAGCCCAAGACTTGAAAAAAGCATTGAGCGTTTATACTTCGAGCGGTGGAAAAGGAAAAATTGAGTTTGACCAAGAAGAAGCAGTTGCCAAAATGGAAGAACTCTATGAAATTGTGGTGGACTTATTTCACGGTTTTGATTACAAGCGTTTTTTCGGTCTGCAACCCAAAGAAAAACTCACTTTCCTACTTGATGCAACAGACTTCATTTTAGGATTAGACAAAGGACAAGAAAGGTTTAGTACCAATGTTTCCAATCTTTCCAAAGCATTTGCCATTTCAGTTCCCCATCCAAAAGCCATTGAGATACGAGATGATTTGAGTTTCTTTCAAGCTATCAAGGCAAGAATTTCAAAGCTGAGAGAAAGCAACAAAAAACGTAGTGATGAAGAAGTAGAAACAGCCATTAGACAAATCATTTCAGATGCTTTGATTTCAACAGAAGTCATTGACATTTTCCAAGCAGCAGGTTTGCAAAATCCTGAAATATCAGGTTTGAATATTCTTTCAGATGAGTTTATGGCAGAACTGAAAGATATGCCGAGAAAGAACCTTGCTTTGGAACTTCTTCGCAGATTACTCAATGACGAAATCAAACAGCGTTCGCAGAGAAACATCATACAAAGCAAGAAATTTTCTGAAATGTTGGCTGATGCCATTAAGCGTTATCAAAACAACGCTATCACAGCCGCAGAAATCATTGAAGAACTGATAAGACTTGCTAAAGAAATTAAAGAAGCCGACAAGCGTGGAGAAAATCTAAATCTTGACTTTAGAGAGTTGGCATTTTATGACGCATTGGAAGTAAGCGACAGTGCAGTACAGATTTTAGGAGACGATATTTTAAAAACGATTGCAAGAGAATTGGTGATAAGCGTAAAAAACTCTGTAACCATAGATTGGGACAAGAAAGAAAGCGTACAAGCCAAAATGCGAGTGATGATAAAAAGGATTTTGAAGAAATACGGCTATCCACCAGAGAAACAAGACCAAGCGGTAAAGACAATTTTAGAACAAGCAAAAATGATAGCAGACGACTTTTCAAACAACAAATAGCCAACGCATTTGGTGGCACATTTGCAAAACCGCACAAGCCCACGCTAAAGCCAAGTTTTGCAAAAGAGCCACCAAGCCAACGCACCCAAACAGACTCGAAATGACAACAAAACAAACGACAGAAAAAGAAGGGCGAAGGCATAACATCACCTATACGCAAGCAGGGGTTTCGTGCTTCGTAGGACAGGT
>PFUR01000071.1:2364-60629 GCA_002790195.1 Flavobacteriales bacterium CG_4_9_14_3_um_filter_40_17 | reverse complement strand
GCTACTGCTTTTTTAGCAATGTCAACCGGGTTTTTATTATCAATGTCCGTGAAAACCGCCACGTCTATTTGCTCTCCGACTACCTGAAGTTGGTTGATGGCTGCCGGGCGATAGACATCGCAAGCGACTAGCAGTACTTTTTTTGATTTTTTCATTTTGAGATAGAGCGCCAATTTTCCAGAGAAAGTGGTTTTTCCGGAACCTTGCAAGCCCGACATCAAGATGACAGATGGATTTCCGGAAAGATTGATACCGGAAGCTTCCCCACCCATCAGCGCAGCCAGCTCATCTTTGACAATTTTAACCATCAACTGACCGGGCTGCAAAGTTTTCAGCACGTTTTGCCCGAGGGCTTTTTCTTTGACCGAGGCTGTAAAATCTTTGGCTATCTTGAAGTTAACGTCTGCATCCACCAAGGCACGGCGGACTTCTTTGAGTGTTTCGGCAACATTGATTTCGGTGATGCTTCCGTGGCCTTTCAGCAAGTGGAGTGCTTTATCGATTTTTTCGGACAGATTGTCAAACATGTTTTTGAAAATAAAATGGATGGCAAAGATAAAATAAAACAAAGGAAGAAGCAATTGGTGTATTTCATCTATAACAAAACGGTTGCCATCCGAAGACAGCAACCGTTTTTAACTAACCAACCAAAATTATTATCTCAATTTTTACTGAAAATCAATTCATCTATCCTGCCATCTCCGTTGCGATGTTTGAGGGCAATGCGGGTGTTGCTGAATTCGAGTACCAACCAATCTTCATCGAGTTCGTCAATCGGGCTGACATCTTCCAAGTCTAAATTGAGTTCGAGCCCGGTAAAGCTGGTTTCAGTCGCCCAAGTTCCGACGCGAACTTCGGCTCCGCGGGTGGCTGTAACTACGCCGGTGGCGGTGAAAGACAAGCTGAATCCGGCGAATTGAGTAGTGATGTCAACACCGGCTTGGCTAAAGCTTTCGACATTCCAACTTCCGTCCGTTAGTGCCTCTTTGAAAGCAGCTGCATCTGGTGTTGGGGCAGGGTCAACAGGATCGACGGTTACTCCACCGTTTGGTGTTCCTTCAAAAGTAAGGAGGTCACCTTCTTTGGATAGTTCTAAATGGGTGTTGGTAAAGTTTAAGACCAACCAATCTTCGTCAAGAACTTCTAACACTTGGACTTCATCTCTGAATTTCAATTCGAGTTCGAGTCCATTATTGTCAGATTTATTAATCTCCCATCTTCCGAAAGCCGTCCGGTCTGTTGCAGAAACCTTGATGGCTCCACCTCTGAAAAATTCAAATTTCAAATTTTGATAAACAGCTGTACGGTCGTTTCCATTGTTTAGAAATTTTGCGATGGTCCAATCTGCGGTCAATAGGGTGCGTTGTAAATTGATGGCTTGGTCTAACAAATCACCGCGAATGTCATCATCGATGGTATCGTCATCGCTAATTTTGTCATCATCCCTACATTCCAACAACACGCGACGGAGTTGTTCATTGCTCTCGATTTGCAGTGTCGACTCATCTTTGAAAGTTATACTGATGGGGTATTGAATGTTTACAACAACGCTGGCGGGAAGTTGAGTGAAAAAGGCGAAAAGTTCCTTTTTGGTACTGACAACTACGCTTCCTGTTTGCTCTTGGTTGGTGTTGAAAGTCAACAAGGTAATAGGAAAATTGAATCTAAAACAGTTGATTCTGCTTCTAAATTTGTTTTCTGATTCATCATTTTCTTTTCGCAAATGATCATCAAATTCGGCTTCGTTGCTGATTTCCTTTTCAGCATGATCATCTGAACGAACTACGACAGGAAAAACCATGCTAATCGGGTTGAAATTCCCGGAGGCTTGTACACTTTGTTTGAATTGCAACAAAGAACTTTCAGATGTGATGGTGGTTAACTGACCATTTAGATCAACCACATAAGGAAAATTAACGGATGTTGCACTCAATCCATCGATGAAATCATCGACTGTTCCATCATTTTGGGCACTAAGTGTAAGCAATGCGGCAGTTTCTGAATTTGCTGTGATAGTTGTTTCTGGGTTTTGAGAAACAATGTCTGCACGGTCAGTTTGGCAACTTGCCAAAGCCAGCGGAATCAAGAACAATAAACTAAGGTGTTTTACAAATTTTTTCATAATGGGTAAGATTTTGTGATTCTGATTTGAAAGTGTAACAAACAACTTCGGCAATACCCTACTTTCATGGTTAATTTTTTTAACTTTACGCACATTTTTTACAAAAACTATGCAGTCAAACCCTACTGAAATAACGCAAAATGTGTGTGAAGACAGGCTCTACCAATCTATTTTCAATCAATTGGCACCAAAAATCCGCAACTATATCTATTTCAAATTTGGCAATCTTGAAAAAGCCGAAGATGTTGTTCAGGAAGCTTTTATTAAATTGTGGGAGAATTGTTCTAAAGTACCTTACGGTAAGGCCAAATCCTATTTATACACGATAGCTACAAATCTTTCACTCAATGAGGTGGCACATCAAAAAGTGAAATTAAAATTCGGAAACCAAAGCACCAAAAAACACACCAACGAGTCGCCTGAGTTTATTTTAGAAACAGAAGAGTTTAAAACCAAATTAGAAAACTCGATAGCAAATTTATCAGAGGCACAGCGGACTGCTTTTTTGCTGAACCGGATTGAAGGAATGAAATATGTAGAAATTGCAGAACATTTGCAGATTTCCGTGAAAGCAGTCGAAAAACGGATACACAACGCCCTGATGGTTTTGAGGGAGGAAATTGGAAATATTTAAACTACCGGGTAGGGTAAAACACACTTAAAGGGTTATTATACTAAAACCAAGAAAATGAACTTGAATTTTACACAGAAAGAATTGTTGAATCGGTGGCTCAATGCAGAGGCAGACGAAAGCGATATAGCTGCCATCAAAAATGATCCTGAATTGTTGGAATATATTCAAATAAGCCAAGCGGCTTCCCATTTGGCTACGCCGGAATATGAGTTAGAAAAAGCTTATGAAAAGTTAATTGCCAAACGCAATCAGCCCCAAAAGGTGTACAAACTTTTTACCTTTCAAAAGGTTTACCGCTATGCGGCCATTCTTATCGCCTTGGTTGGTGTTTATTATTTCTTTCAAACCAGGCCTAGTGTGATTGAAGTTGCCTATGCCCAACAATCGGAAATAGTCCTGCCCGATGCCTCTGAAGTTCTCATCAATGCAGGTTCAAAATTATCCTATCAAAAAAATAATTGGAATAAAAAACGTTTGATTCATCTGGAAGGCGAAGCTTATTTTAAGGTTTCAAAAGGGGGAAAATTTACGGTACAAACATCTCTTGGAAATGTACAAGTTGTGGGTACACAATTCAATGTAAATCAGCGTGAAAACCTATTTGAAGTAGAATGTTATCAAGGGAAGGTGGATGTTTCTCACGGTCGTGAAATCATTCGGTTGACACCCGGAAAATGCGTAAAACTATCCACAGACGGCACTTTGGTACTTTCGAGCATAGTGGCAAAAGCTCCTTTTTGGACGACGGGAGTAAGCAATTTTGAAAATGAATCGTTACAAATAGTCTTAGATGAGCTCAAAAGACAATACAATCTTCAAATCGACGTTGATTCCACAGTAAGTTTAGATCAACGATTTACAGGAAGTTTTAAGAGAGGAAACTTAGATTTAGCCTTAAAAACAATTTGTTTACCTCTAAAACTTACTTATCGTTTTATTGCTGACAAAAAGGTTGTATTGCATGCCGAAAATTAATCTAAAGCAAATTGTTGTCATTTTTTTCCTTTTCAGCTCTGTCTTGTTCGCACAAGAGCGGGTTTCTTTGGTTGACTTTTTGCAAGAGATTGAAAATACGCATGATGTAAGATTCTCCTATCGAAACAGCGACTTAGAATCGGAGTTTGTTTTACGCCCAAAATCAACACTGTCATTGCCCGAATTGATTTCCTTCCTCCGATCAAACACGAATTTCAGCTATACCATCCTCAATGATAAAAATATAGCCGTCATCGCAAGAGGAAAAACTACAAACAACGTATGCGGAAGATTGGTAGGCAATATGGGTGAACCCATCTCGGAAGCCTATATTATAGATTCAAAAGTAGGTAACAACACAATTTCTGACCAAGATGGTTTTTTTAATTTGACAGAAGTCGGAGTCGATGCGATTTTAACCATTCGTCATCTCGGATATGAAGAAAAGTTGATTCCCGCATCCTATTTTAACGATGAAAAGCCCTGCAAAAACGCATTACTCAATTCTAAAATCCAATTGTTGACAGAAGTCATTGTGCAGAACGTATTGACTTCCGGTCTCAACCTGAAATCTGACGGAAGTTTGCTTATCAAAACCAAAGATTATGGTATGCTCCCCGGCTTGATTGAGCCAGATATCCTGCAAATTGTGCAAAAACTTCCCGGAATCGAAAGCATCAACGAAACAGTTTCTACCATCAACATTCGCGGAGGCACGAATGACCAAAATTTGGTACTATGGGATGGCATCAAGATGTACCAAACCGGTCATTTTTTTGGTTTAATCTCTTCGATGAACCCTTATGTGACAGAGGAAATCAACGTGTATAAAAACGGGGTTTCCGCCCAATACGGCGATGGTGTTTCCGGTATGCTCGACTTCAAAACAAGCCAGAAATTGCCTGCAAAAACAAAAGGTGGCGCAGGCATCAATCTGATTAATGCCGACGCTTATCTTTTAGCTCCTTTCTCCAAAAATATAGGCCTACAAATATCGGGCAGGCGATCAATTAACAACCTTTTTAACACGCCCACTTACGACGAATATTTTAAACGCGCTTTTCAAGATTCAAAGGCTTTAGCTAAAGATAATTTGAATCCGAATGATAATTTTTCTTCCTCGGAAAGTTTTAACTTTTACGACCTCAATGCAAAATTGTTTCTCGACTTCAATGAATATATAAAATTTAGAATTAACATATTCAAATTTGACAATGCACTAAGCATCAAAGAATCTATAAAGATAATAGATACCGATGACGAAGATGACGATGAAGACGAAAGCAAGACAAGCAGGTTAGAACAAGAAAATATTGCTTTGGGATTGGAAGGGCTCATCAGAATGAATGAACGCTGGCGGATAAATTTGAATGCTTACTACACCAACTACAACTTAGATGCTGTCAATTTTAACCTTCAATCCAACCAGAGCCTCAAACAAAAAAACGAAGTCTTGGAAACTTCCGCAAAAGCCAACTTTAACTATTTTTGGAACAACCGGATAAACTTAAATTTTGGCTATCAGGTTGTGGAAACCGGCATAACCAACCTCCAAGAAGTCAACAACCCTTTCTTTTCAAGCAGTATAAAAAATGTCCTGACCGAACACGCTGCTTATTCAGAAACAAATTATTTCAGCAATTTCGGCTTCAAGACTACTGCCGGTGTCCGTGCAAGTTACATCGAAGATTTTGACGAGTGGATTTTTGAACCTCGGCTCAACATGTATCAAAAATTGTCGCCTGCTTTTTCTATCCAACTCATGGGCGAACTCAAACACCAAACCACTACGCAAACCATCGATTTGCAGGAAGACTTTCTCGGTGTTGAAAAAAGGCGTTGGACATTGGCAAACGGAGAAGAATTTCCGGTCGTCCACAGTCGTCAGGCATCGTTTGACATCAATTATTCGCAAAAAAATTGGATAATCAACCTAACCGGATTTCTAAAAAGCGTGGACGAAATCACCTCGTCCAATCAAGGTTTTCAAGATCAACTGCAATTCCAAAAACTTGAAGGTAAGTATGACATTAAAGGAGTAGAAATTTTGATTGACAAAAAAATTCACGATTTTTCAGTATCCGCAGCCTACGCCTACAAAGACAACCATATTACTTTTGACAGCCTGACACCTTCGCGAATTCCCAACAACCAAGATGTCAAACATTCATTGAGCCTGATAACTAACTACAAGATCAAAAATTTCAAATTCTCATTCGGATATCAATGGCGAACCGGAAAACCTTTCACCGAACCCAATACGGATGAACCTATCTCAAATCCGGGTGCTTTCCAAACCATCAATTTTCAATCACCCAACAGCAGCACCTTGCCCGATTTTTCAAGAGCTGATTTTTCGGCTGACTACCAATTTTTTATCAGCCGCTTTCGTGCGGTTGCCGGATTGTCAATTCTAAATGTATTGGATGAAAAAAACATACTGAACAGTTATTATACCCTTCAAACAAGAAACAACATATCTTCCATACAACGTATTGACAACCATTCTCTTGGACTTACACCTAACGTGAGTTTTCGGCTGTTTTTTTAAAATATTTACATCCGATCTGGTACTGTAATTCCCAGCAAGGCAAAAGCATTTTTAATTGTTAAACCAACAGTCTCCGATAGCTGTACCCGGAAATTTCGGACTGCAGTATCTTCCACACTCAGTATGGGTACGGCCTGATAGTAAGAATTGTAAAGTTTTACCAATTCATATACGTAATTTGCCACCAAAGCGGGATTGAATTGTTCGGCTGCTTCCTGCACCGTTCTCGGAAAATAACGCAGTGTTTTAAGTATTTCTTTTTCTCTTGGATGGAGCTCATTCGGAAAAGTTGCTTCTATCGTTTTCCCGGATTTGCGCAAAATAGACCGGATCCGTGCATAGGTATATTGGATAAACGGACCGGTATTCCCCTGAAAATCGATGGACTCTTTGGGGTTGAACAAGATGCGCTTTTTGGGATCTACTTTGAGGATAAAATATTTCAAAGCCGCCAAACCAATCAATTTGAAAAGTACTTGCTTCTGTTCTTCGTCAAAATCATCGAGTTTGCCCAATTCTTCGGTGATGGCCGCCGCACTTTGAGTCATTTCGTCCATCAAATCATCGGCATCTACAACAGTTCCTTCCCTGCTTTTCATTTTTCCGGAAGGCAGATCGACCATACCGTAGCTGAGGTGAAAAAGGTTTTCGGCCCAATCGAAACCGAGTTTTTTCAAGATGAGAAACAACACTTTGAAATGGTAGTCTTGCTCGTTTCCAACCGTATAAACCATACCTTTGACATCAGGATAATCCTTTACGCGTTGGATGGCCGTGCCGATGTCTTGCGTCATATAAACGGCAGTGCCATCGCTGCGCAACACGATTTTTCGATCAAGACCTTCACCCGTTAGGTCTATCCATACCGAACCGTCGGGGTCTTTTTCAAACACGCCTTTATCGAGTCCGATTTGCACCACATCCTTCCCTAAAAGATAGGTATCGCTTTCGTAGTAGTAGGTATCAAAATCGACCCCGAGATTCTTATAAGTTTCTTCAAATCCTTTGTAAACCCAACCGTTCATCATTTTCCACAGCGAAACAGTTTCCGGGTCGCCGCCTTCCCAAAGTTGAAGCATTTTTTGTGCTTCGAGCAAGATGGGTGCTTGCTTTTTGGCCTGCTCATCAGTCAAACCATTTTTCATGAGTTCAGCAATCTGTGACTTGTATGTTGTGTCGAACAAGACATAATATTTCCCAACGAGTTTATCCCCTTTCAATCCGGAAGATTCCGGCGTTTCGCCTTTGCCAAATTTTTGCCAAGCCAACATCGATTTACAAATATGGATACCGCGGTCGTTGATGATTTGGGTTTTATAGACTTTTTTACCGGAAGCTTTGAGGATTTCAGCTACGGAATAGCCTAAAAGATTGTTGCGGATATGCCCGAGATGCAGTGGCTTGTTGGTGTTGGGCGATGAATATTCGACCATCACAGCCGGTGCGTTTTCGTCAATTGGTGCGATGCCAATATGTTTGTCGCCTTGTATGGACTTGAAAAAATTGAAAAAATAGGTGTCGGAAATGGTGAGATTCAAAAAACCTTTGATGACGTTGAAACCTTCGACCGCTTCGATTTCTTTCACGAGAAAAGCGCCTATTTCTTCACCCAACTGCGGTGGGTTTTTCTTGACGTATTTGAGCAAGGGGAAAAGTATAACCGTGAGGTCCCCTTCAAAATCAGATTTGGTGGGTTGCACATCGACTTGGTCAATATCGACTTGAAAAAGGTTTATGCATGCAGTTTTGACGGCTTGCTGTATCAGAATTTCCATGGGTTGTGTTACATCTTTTGAAGCGGCAAAGATAGGCAATGGCGGGGAAATTATCGGCAATAGAAAGGGAAGTTGAACAGACCTAGATTCAAAAAGCAAATGCAACTTTTTGGTTTTACAAGGGTAAAATAGAATTTGATTAATACCTTTGTTGCAAAATCCCCCATTATGAAGCACAAAATAGCCGTTATCATGGGCAGCAGCAGCGATTTATCGGTCATGCAGGCTGCCGTCGATATTTTAAAAACCTTTGGTGTCTCCACCGAAGTTGACATAATTTCCGCCCACAGGACACCTGAGAAACTTTTTGAATTTTCTAAAAACGCCCGCCAAAACGGCATTTCGGTCATCATCGCCGGAGCCGGAGGTGCGGCGCATCTGCCCGGGATGGTGGCATCGCTCACTTCTTTGCCGGTCATTGGGGTGCCGGTAAAAAGTAGCAACAGCATAGACGGTTGGGATTCGGTTCTGTCTATTCTTCAAATGCCCGCCGGAGTGCCGGTTGCCACAGTGGCTCTCAACGGTGCGCAAAACGCAGGCATCTTGGCAGCACAAATCATCGGGGTGTTTGATGCAAGTGTACAAACGAAACTCGATGCCTACAAAGAAAGTTTAAAAGCGAAAGTTATTAAGGGTTCAGCTGAAATTAAAAAAAGCAACTAAAAATAACGAAGCCTGCAAAATCTAACTTTGTGACAAAAAAAGCTGTTACACAAAAATCACTGAGAAGTCACAAAAAACACAAAGAAAAAAATCTATTGATAAAATAAAAGATATCGCAATCAAATCTTTGTGTCGCTTTGTGTAAGTCTTGGTGTAGCTTTGTGACATAAACCATTACTCAAAATGTTACCTAAAAAATGACCCAAAACCCACTCCTCAAACCCTTTGAAACCACTCCGTTTGCAAGCCTCAAAACGGAACATTTTCTGCCCGCGGTTCAACAAGAAATCGCCAACACCCAAAAAGAAATCGATGCCATCATCGAAAATCCGCAAGAGCCTACCTTTGAAAACACCATCGAAGCGTTGGATTATTCCGGCAAGCAACTCGATCGAATCACAAGTATTTTCTATAACCTGAACAGTGCCGAAACCACTCCGGAAATTCAAAAACTTGCACAGGAAATATCACCGCTGCTTACGGCCTTTTCCAATGATATTGCGCTCAATCAAGCCCTATTTGAGCGCGTTAAAAAAGTAAACGCGCAAAAAGAAAAACTAAAACTGACCGCCGAACAAAAAACCTTGCTCGATAAAAAATACAAGAGTTTTGCCCGGAATGGTGCCAATTTGACCGAAGAAAAGAAAGAGATACTCAGGCAATTGGACTCTGAATTGTCGAAGCTAAGCTTACAATTTGGCGAAAACGTCTTGGCCGAAACGCAAGCCTATCAATTGCATATAACCGATGTGTCTAAACTGAAAGGCTTACCCGAATCGGCTTTGGAAGCTGCCCAACAATTGGCTGAAAAACAGAACTTAAAAGGCTATGTTTTCACTTTAGATTTTCCGAGCTACCAACCGTTTATGACCTATGTGGAAAACCGCGATTTGCGCAAAGAATTGTTTTTAGCCTACGCCACACGTGCCTACCAAAAAGCACAGCACGACAATCGGGAAATTGTGTTGCAAATTGTGCGCAAAAGACATGAAAGGGCGCAACTTTTAGGCTACAAAACCCACGCGCATTACGTGTTGGAAGAACGCATGGCACAATCGCCCGAAAAAGCCAAAGATTTTTTAAACGAACTGCTCAAAAAGTCGAAACAAAAAGCACAAGAAGAGTTTCAACAATTGAAAAAATTCGCCAAAGAATCAGGCGATATTGAACGTTTGGAAAAATGGGACGCAGCGTTCTACACCGAAAAACTCAAACAAAAATTATACGATTTTGACGATGAACAACTCAAACCTTATTTCGTTTTAGGACATGTTTTGCAAGGCGTATTCACGGTTGCCAATCGACTGTATCAACTTCATTTTGAAGAAGTTTACGATATTGACAAATACTGCGAAGAAGTCAAAACCTTTCGGATTACGGACGATAAAAACAACCTTATTGCGATTTTCTATGCTGATTTTCACCCGCGGCCGGGCAAGCGGAACGGCGCGTGGATGACTTCCTACAAACCACAATATCGAAAAGGAAATACACACGAAAGGCCACATATTTCGATTGTTTGTAACTTTTCCCGCCCGACCAAAACCAAACCTTCACTGCTCACTTTCAACGAAGTCACGACCCTTTTTCACGAATTTGGCCACGCCTTGCACGGGATGTTGGCAAACACCGTATATCCGAGTTTGAGCGGTACGCACGTTTATTGGGATTTTGTAGAATTACCAAGTCAAGTATTGGAAAATTGGTGTTACGAAAAAGAAGCTTTGGAATTGTTTGCCAAACATTATCAGACCGGAGAAATACTGCCGTTATCTTACATCGAGAAAATCAAAAAGGCCGCTACTTTTATGCAGGGTTTGCAAACCTTGCGCCAACTCAGTTTTGGCCTGCTCGACCTGAAATGGCATGCCGAAAACCCCGAACATTTTTCCGATTTGAAAACCATCGAAAAAACGGTTTTCAGCGAGACAGATTTCTATCCGGAAGTAGCCGAATCATGCATGAGCACCGCTTTTTCGCATATTTTTCAAGGTGGTTATTCAGCGGGTTATTACAGCTACAAATGGGCAGAAGTCTTGGATGCCGATGCCTTTGAGTTGTTTAAAGAAAAAGGTGTTTTTGATGCAGAAACCGCAAAAAGTTTTAAAGAAAATATCCTGTCAAAAGGCGGTTCCGAACATCCGATGGTTTTGTATAAACGATTCCGCGGGGCGGAGCCAAACCCGGACGCGCTGTTGAGAAGAGCCGGAATTTCAAACTGACATCCAGCGTAGTCGTATTTTTAACAATTAGGATTGTCGAAAAATTAGATAAAAGTGTTTACTTTGGGAAACTAAACCAACTAACTTTTCAAGTTGCTCAAAATTTTCAAAAAAAGATTGCTTTTGAAAGCTTAGAAAAGATAAAACGCAGACTATGAACGAATTGGAAAAACAAACCCTCGACCCAAATAAATGGATTGATGCTTATTCTGATTATCTTTTTAACTATACCATCGTAAAAGTCAATGACGATGAGGTTGCCAAAGATTTGGTGCAAGAAACCTTTTTGTCCGCCCTGAAAGCCATGAAGAATTTTAAAGGAGAAGCTTCCGAGCGGACTTGGCTTATCTCTATTTTAAAACGTAAAATCATCGATTATTATCGAAAAATAAATTCCAAAAAAGGCAAAGCAGAAGTTCGAATCACCTACAATGACGATACGGAAAATGAAGGAGAATGGTTGGAAGAACGTGTAGCCGATTATCACTTAGACGGCAATGCAGAATCAGAGATGGAAAACGTTGAACTCGGATTAGCTATCAACAAGTGTATGGACAAGCTTCCGGAGAAGCAAGCAACCATTTTTAAAATGAAAACCGTCGAAGGTTTTGAAACTGAAATTATCTGTAAGGAGCTAGATATCACCCCGTCAAATCTCTGGGTTATCATCCACCGTGCAAGGTTGCAACTGATGGATTGCCTAGAAAAAAGTTGGTACGCTTAAAAGAAAAAATTATAATGAAACACAACCACAATCACGATCAAAATCACAAAGAAAAATTGTTCTATTCCTGCGATGAAGCCGGATTAGCTTGTGACAAAAGACAATATGGCGAACTCACATTTTGGGAAAAAGTCAGGCTAAAAATTCACATGTTTTATTGTGATTACTGTCGGGCATATTCTAAAAAAAATCAAAAACTTTCCGACTTGTTTAATCGTGTTGGAATTTCACATCCTCCTAAAAAACTCGATTTAAATTCAAAAGAATTGATTCGGATAAAATTTGAAAAAGAATTAAATTCTACCCACTGAACTTATTGAAATACTCGATTAAAAACCAAACAATCGAAATGCTTTCTACCCAAAAGGAACTGAAGTATTTCGATTGTTTTTTTTGTGCCTTCCACAAAAAAAACGCAGATAACAAACAGATCAAATAAATCGAATTCCACGCCAATCCACCACTAATAAGGTTAGAAAACACAATGAGCGACAACAATATACTTCCGACTATCTTTGTTTTTCTAATACCTAAAACCATTGGAATTGTCCCCAAATCTTTGTGATCTGTCTCCATGTCCCGAATGTCAAATGGAATAAGCCAAACCAAAACAAAAAGAAAAATTTCCAACAAGGCGGACAAAGCTTGATAATCAAAATCCACATCCAGATAAAGCAGTGGAAGTCCCACACAAATACCCGACCAACAAATAGCAATCAAATAGGCTTTAACACCAAAACGATTCCTGAAATTTTTGATATCAGGTCGTGCCGGAAAACTGTAAAACAAAGTCAGCATCGAAAAAAGCAAGCTCCACCAAAATATTTTGATTGGCAGAAAAAAAGCAAATACAGCTGCCGAAATGAAAGCCATAAAACTAATCATCAAGACTCCCTTTTGCTTTTTCAAAACCATAAGTGGCAAAGTTGCGTATTTTGCAAAGTTATACGCCAAAACCGCAGCCGAGTATATAAAAACCGCTAAAAAAAAATTGACGCCTTCACCTCTATCAAGAAAAGTACTCGCTGAGAGGCAAGTTATTGCCAAAGCAACATGAAGACTTGATCGGATGTAAAAATCGAAAATTTTATAAAATATATTCACCTTTCAAAAATACCCAAATTCTAACAAAAGCAGTTGATAAATATCCCTAAATGTTTTGTCAAAATCGGTTAAAAAAGAATTTATAATCTGTAATTTTGTGAAAAATATTTTCATTTTATGAATCCAGATTCATTTGCCCTTCGCCACATCGGCCCACGCGAAAGCGATCTCCCAAAAATGTTACAAACCATTCATTGCAACAGTCTCGAAGAACTGATTTCCCAGACCATACCTGATGAAATCAGACTCCAAAAACATTTGGATTTACCGGAGGCACTTAACGAAAATGGTTTTCTAAACCACATTCACACCTTGGGTGCAAAAAACAAGTTGTATAAAAATTATATTGGTTTGGGCTATCACCCTGCCATCATGCCGGCCGTAATCCAACGGAATATTTTGGAAAATCCCGGTTGGTACACCGCCTACACTCCATATCAAGCAGAGATTTCTCAAGGAAGATTGGAAGCACTTCTGAATTATCAAACGATGATTATTGATCTTACCGGAATGGAAATAACAAATGCTTCACTCCTTGATGAAGGCACTGCCGCTGCCGAATCCATGGCCATGTTTTTTGACCTTCGGACACGCGAACAAAAATTGAAAAACACTTTCAAGTTTTTCGTCTCCGAAGAAGTATTGCCTCAAACCCTATCTGTACTTCAAACACGAGCTTTGCCTTCGGGCATCGAACTGGTTGTTGGCAACCATGAGAAATTTGATTTAACTACAGATTATTTTGGCGCATTGGTTCAGTATCCGGGCAAGCACGGCCAAGTATATGATTTTTCGGATTTTGTACATCAAGCCCACGAAAAAGATATCAAAGTTTCTTTTGCTACCGATCTGTTGAGTTTGGTATTACTCACCCCTCCAGGCAAGTTTAATGCAGATGCAGTCGTCGGTACTTCGCAACGCTTTGGCATTCCGTTGGGTTACGGCGGGCCACACGCCGCATTTTTCGCAACCAAAGAAAACTATAAGCGCAGTATTCCGGGTCGAATTATCGGAATCTCAAAGGATACAGACGGCAACCTCGCACTTCGCATGGCACTTCAGACCCGAGAGCAACACATCAAAAGAGATAAAGCTACCTCCAATATCTGCACTGCTCAGGTGTTACTTGCAGTGATGGCAGGAATGTACGGAGTTTATCACGGTAAAAAAGGATTGCAGTTTATTGTGAATAAGATTCATAGAAGCACAATCACGCTTAATTCCGCTTTGCAAAAATTAGGTATAAAACAATACAACTCCGTTTATTTTGACACCCTTTTGCTTAAATCAGATGCTGCTAAAGTTAAAACCATTGCCGAAAATCAACAGATAAATTTTCATTACCCGGATGCCAATCATGTAGCTATTTCTTTGAATGAAACAACTACAACTGAAGATTTGAATCAAATCATCGCTGTTTTTTCAAAATTGACAGGCAAAGAAATAACTTCGGAAGAATCTCAAGAAATGAATAGCCCGATTCAGGGAAAATTAATCCGAGGAAGTGATTTTCTGACCGCAGATGTATTCGAGTCTTATCATTCGGAAACCGATTTGATGCGGTACATCAAAAAATTAGAACGAAAAGACTTGTCACTCAATCACTCGATGATTTCTTTGGGTTCTTGTACGATGAAACTGAATGCCGCCGCCGAAATGTTGCCACTCAGTTCGCCGCAATGGGGACAAATTCATCCCTTTGTACCTGCCGAACAAGCACAAGGATACCAAGAAGTTTTGAAAAAATTAGAACAACAACTCAATATAATTACGGGGTTTTCGGCCACTTCACTTCAGCCCAATTCGGGTGCGCAAGGTGAATATACGGGCTTGATGGTGATTCGTGCCTACCACCAAGCGCGCGGAGAATCGCAACGCAACATCTGTTTGATCCCTTCTTCTGCTCACGGAACCAATCCGGCATCAGCAGTGATGGCGGGTATGCAAGTAGTGGTTACAAAAACAACCACGGAAGGAAATATTGATGTAGAAGATATTCGAGAAAAAGCAATGCTACATAAAGATAAGCTTGCCGCTTTGATGGTTACATATCCATCTACACATGGTGTTTTCGAATCGACCATCCGGGAAGTTACCCGTATAATCCACCAAAACGGCGGGCAGGTTTATATGGATGGTGCCAACATGAATGCGCAAGTCGGCTTGACCAATCCTGCAACCATCGGCGCGGATGTTTGCCACTTGAATTTACACAAAACCTTTGCCATTCCGCATGGAGGAGGAGGTCCGGGTGTAGGGCCGATTTGTGTAGCAGCTCATTTAGCCCCTTTTCTTCCTTCGAATCCGGTGGTCGAAACCGGTGGAGATTCAGCCATAACCGCTGTTTCAGCCGCACCTTGGGGAAGTGCCATGGTTTGCCTGATTTCGTATGCTTACATCTCCATGTTGGGCGCAAAAGGTTTGGCAGAAGCAACCCGTTACGCCATCCTCAATGCGAATTATATCAAGGAAAGATTGAAAGGCCACTTTGAAGTACTTTATGCCGGTGAAAAAGGCCGGGCAGCCCACGAGATGATTGTAGATTGCCGTCCGTTCAAGAAAAACGGCGTGGAAGTAACTGACATCGCCAAACGACTGATGGATTACGGATTCCACGCACCCACGGTCTCGTTTCCCGTTGCCGGTACTTTGATGATAGAACCTACAGAAAGTGAAAGCCTCGCGGAATTAGATCGGTTTTGTGATGCATTGATTTCTATCCGCAAGGAAATTGACGAAGCGGCTTTCGAACCAAATAATGCTCTTAAAAACGCGCCTCATACATTAAAGATGTTGACTTCAACCAATTGGGATTTTCCATATTCACGGGAACAAGCGGCTTTCCCATTGCCTTTTGTCTCTGAAAATAAATTTTGGCCAAGTGTGAGAAGGGTGGATGATGCCTATGGAGATCGTAATTTAATCTGTTCTTGCACACCCACAGAAGCCTATATAGAATCGTAGGCAATTAAAGTGTACATTGACTAAAATAGAGACTTTCTACAAAATTGTTAATCGGCTAAGCATCCAGCGGTTGACAAATCTCGTTCGGATTTGCAATTAAATTCAACTCAAACTTTGAAGTTGGGCATTGTAATTTTTATTATGCATGCACAATGTACATTTTTTTTTATTTGTTACCTTTGATTGTAAACTAACAAACATTTGTTGTTATGAACGCTAAAATTATCGGGACAGGTTGCTATATCCCGTCCGAAATAGAAAATAACGAACAGTTTATTCGGCACGAGTTTTTAAATGACCAAGGCAAGGGTTTTGGCATTTCAAATGAAGTTATAATTGAAAAATTTCAAGCAATTACCGGTATTCAGGAAAGAAGGTACGCCAAAAATCACCTAAACTCTTCCGATCTTGGTTTTTTTGCAGCTGAAAAAGCGATAGGAAATGCAAATATTGACCCCGAAGAGTTAGATTATATCATCGTTGCCCACAATTTTGGCGATGTAAAATTTGGCACAAACCAGTCTGATACGCTGCCTAGTTTGGCATCACGCGTGAAACACGCTTTGCGTATTAAAAACCCGAAATGTGTTGCCTACGATATTCTCTTCGGCTGCCCGGGTTGGATTCAAGCGATGATTCAAGCAAATGCTTTTATCAAGAGTGGTATTGCTAAGAAATGCTTGGTGATTGGCTCTGAAACACTATCGAGGATTGTCGACAAATACGATCGGGACTCCATGATTTATGCCGATGGGGCCGGTGCGGCTGTCGTATCTGCGACAGAAGAAAATACCGGCATCCTGAATCACGAATCTGCTACATACACCTACGAAGAGGCTTACTTTTTATACTATGGTAGTTCATTTAACAAGACCCTCAGCCCCGACACGAAATACATCAAAATGAATGGCAGGAAGATTTATGAATTTGCCTGCATAAACGTTCCTTCTGCGATGAAAGCTTGTTTGGACAAGACCGGAATCGGTATAGAAAAAGTAAAAAAAATCCTTATTCACCAAGCCAACGAAAAGATGGATGAAGCCATTGTCAAGCGATTTTATAAGTTGTATGGTATGGATATGCCTGAAGGTGTGTTGCCCATGAGTATCCACAAGCTCGGAAACAGTTCGGTAGCCACAATCCCGACCTTACTCGATTTGATCACAAGCGGAAAAATAGAAAACCAGTCCATCGAAAATGGCGATATTGTTATCTTTGCAAGTGTAGGTGCCGGCATGAACATCAATGCCATGGTGTACCAATTTTAACATGTACGAAAAAAGCTTTCCAAAAAAACGCTTCGACAAAACACTTGATTTTCTAAAAACCCACATCAAGCAAGGTTCTATTGTCTTGGATTTAGGTGTTAAGAACCCATTTTCTGAAATCATGCAAGATGAAGGTTATCGGGTATTCAACACCCAAGGGGAGGACTTGGATCGTTATACTGAATCCGTCTTAAATCCGAATATTGAAGTGGTGACAGCATTTGAAATTTTCGAACACCTGTTGTCTCCCTTTTCCATTTTATCTAAAATAAAAGCCAGAAAACTCGTTGCAACCGTTCCTTTACGGTTGTGGTTTTCGCCTGCTTACAGAAGTAAAACCGACCCTTGGGACAGGCACTTCCACGAATTTGAAGACTGGCAATTCGACTGGCTGTTGGAAAAAGCGGGTTGGGAAATCAAAGCGCGAAAAAAATGGACACATCCAGCCGGTAAAATCGGATTCCGGCCTTTGCTGCGGCATTTCACACCGCGATATTACGCAGTTTATGCGGAAAGAAAAAAATCATGAGAATCTACATCGTCATTCCCGCACATAACGAAGAAGAATTTTTACATCAGACACTTGAGTCGCTTGCCGAACAGACTTTTTTGCCCCAAAAAGTCATCGTAGTAAATGATGCTTCTAAGGATGGCACATTGGAGTTGGCAAATTCATTTTCAAAAAAGCATCCTTGGTTAAAAGTTGTTTCCACAAAATCCGAACCCGTTCATCGACCTGGAGCAAAAGTAATTCGCGCTTTCAACGAAGGCCTTCGCCGGTTGGATGAAGATTTCGACATCCTGATGAAATTAGATGCCGATATTTTGTTGCCAAAAAACTATTTGGAAACCATCACCCACCACTTTAAAAGCAATCCGAAAATCGGCATGACTGCCGGGTTTGCCTGTGTCGAAAAAGAAGGGCAATGGGTGGTGGAAAACCTTACCGATACCGATCACATCCGCGGTGCGCTCAAAGCCTATCGAAAAGAATGTTTCACGGCTATCGGCGGGCTTCAGGAAGCGATGGGCTGGGACACTTTAGATGAAATACTCGTCCGGTACTTTGGCTGGGAAATAAAAACGGACATCCGTTTGCTCGCCAAACATCTCAAACCAACAGGGGAAAGGTATCAAACCAAATCTGGCAGTCTTCAAGGGGAAGTTTTTTACCGCTTGCATTACGGATTGTTCCTAACCAAAATTGCTGTTTTAAAATTGGCTTGGCGCAAAAAAAGTATGGTTTATTTTTTCAATGCAATCAGAGGTTATTTTAGTGCATGGATATCGAATCAACCCAAATTACTCACCCAAGATCAAGGCAAGTTTCATCGTAAATACAGATGGAAAAAAATTTACGGAAAAATTTTCAATTAATCCTATCCAACACAAACTCAAGCGGAACCCCGGTTGTACCGTCCGGCATTTCTAAGCCTAAAAGTGCTGCAATTGTCGGTGCAATGTTGGTAATTTCTGTCTTTTGAACCGTACTCCCTTGGCGGATTCCCCAACCGTAGAAAAGTAGTGGTACATGGGTGTCATAGTCATATCCGGAACCATGAGTTGAACCTGTTTTTGTATAAGAAATCACTCCTGATTTGAGTGTATATAGAATGTTTCCGGAACGTTTTTGATTGTATCCATTTTGCAAAAGACTGGCTGCACCTTTTGAAAAATCGGTGTTTCGCATGGCAGTTGCGGTATAAACTTCGGCTATTTTAGGAAAATTGAGAATGGCTTGTGCAAAGCCTTCTTCTGCATCATCCAAATCGTAGCCTTTCTCGTCTATCAATTTTTCGTCTAAAAAAACCTGCTTGTTGGAAACATCTTTGATTAATTGATTTCCATCGAATTTTTGGACGGAAAATTCATTCAGATACTTCTTAAAAGCACTCGAATCAAAATAGCCCGCCGGAATTTTATGATCCTTCAAGTAGGCCGGCACATCCACAGCACCATGATCGGCAGTAAGAAAAACAGTGTAATTCCCTTTCCCAACTTCTGCATCGAGAGATGACAATATTTTAGCTATATCTAAATCTAAACGCAAGTAAGTGTCTTCCACCTCAACGGAGTTTACGCCAAACATGTGGCCTACGTAATCCGTACTAGAAAAGCTCAGAGTCAGAAAATCGGTTTCGTTTCCTTTGCCAAGTTGCTCACCTTTGATGGCGGCAATAGCAAAATCGGTGGTGATTGAATTGCCAAATGCCGTGCTTTTCAGTATTTCAAAATTTCTGTTATTCTTCCTGAGTTTGGGTAAGTCGTGAGGAAAAACAGGTTTTGTTTCACCTTTGAAAAGTCCTTCATAGGTATTGTCATCCGAGCCGCTTTCGGTATATGTTTTTATATCATAAAGCGTATTCCAAGGTTTCATGTAAGATTCTGTGTTTCCGGATTGGTTAAATTTGACAACCCAATCGGGGAGTTTTTCCATATAGAAAGTACTTGTTATCCATTTGCCTTCCTCATCGCCATCAAACCAAAAAGCCGCATTGGCCGTATGCCCGGCGGGTAAGATTGCGCCGCGGTCTTTAATGGCAATCCCAATTGTTTTGGAACGAAATTGCGTGTGCAATCGCAATTGGTCTGTGACGGTATTTACACTTAGCCTATGGGGCGACATTTGTCCTGATTTGTCTGAAGCTCCAACAGTTTTATATATTGAATCATTTACACAATACACATCTTCATTGCTTTCTTTATCATACCAATTATTGCCTATGATTCCATGAGTGGCAGGTGTTGTCCCGGTGAAAATCGAAGCATGCCCGGGAGCGGTATAGGTTGGAATATAGTTAAATTGATTGTTTTGACAATTGAATCCCTCGCTCATCAGACGTTTAAAACCTCCTTCTCCAAAACGACTGTAAAAACGGGTCAAGTAGTCATACCGCATTTGATCGACCACTATGCCTACAATTAATTTGGGGTTGGTTGTTTTAGAATTTGAATCGGCCGTTAAATCTACGCTTGCTTGTCCAAAAGTTGTCAGCGTGAGTAAGGTAAAAAAAGTCAGGAGTGCATTTTTCATTTTAATGGTATTAATCTTGTAAAAATAAGTGATTATAACTTTAAACATTTTAAGGTTTTATTAAATAAAGGTTCAGATCAAGTTATGAGAATCGATACTCTCATTTCAAACGAACTATCAAAGGCAGACGCAACTTACAGGCCACCGGAATGTCCCTTTTTTGAGCCGGATAAAGCTTTGGCAATTCTGCTATGCTTTGCCTGATGAGTGAGTCGAGTAATTTGTTTTGGTTCATGCTTTCTATTTTTTCGACGCTCAAAACACCACGCTCGTTTACCAAGATATTCAAATAAAGTGTATCCAAAAATGTTTTGTAATAACTGAATTCGCTTGAAATTTTGGCGGATAATTGTTTGCTCACATACTGTTCAAAACAACTTCTTTGCACTTTTTTCGATGCCAGCTCATCGCAACCTTCAAAAATTGGAAACGTATCGACTTCGTTCCATTGAATGGTTTTTTCTTGTTCGCGCAAAAATTCTTCCGAATGAATTTTTTTTTGAAAAAAAGATTCACATGATGACAAAAACATCAAAAGAAAAATTAAAAAGAAAGTGGTCTGTTTTAAAGTCATCGAAAGTTAAAAAAGCGTTTAAAATTACAATTTTTTGAAAGAAATATTCCCAAAATAAAAATCGATTCTTCCGGCTAAGTTTTATAATTTTATCAACTTTAAAAATTCAATATGGACATCGCCTTGTTGGTTGCCGGTTTTGTGTTGGCGATACTGGGGCTTTTCGGCAGCTTTCTTCCTGTAATACCTGGACCTCCAATGAGTTGGTTGGGTTTGTTGGTTCTTTATTTGACAAGCTCCGTACCGATGAATTGGTGGATTTTGGGGATTACGCTTTTTGTGACAGTCGTTGTAAGCATTTTAGATTATTGGATACCTGCAGCCGGAAGTAAATTTTTTGGTGGCAGTAAATCGGGCGCTTGGGGCGCAACCATCGGGTTGGTAGCCGGGCTTTTTATCCCAATCCCGTTGGGGTTTTTAATTGGCGCATTCGCGGGTGCTTTTGTAGGCGAGTGGATGCACCAACAGGACTTGCAACAATCTTTGAAGGCAGCTTTTGGTTCATTCATAGGATTGATAGCTTCCGGATTTATGAAGTTTTTGGTTTCATTAACATTTTTATTTATTTACCTTTGGGTTTTTTGGCAGCATCAAAGTGCATTTTTTTAAATTAAGATTCGCTTAAAAATAATTTGTAGCGAATGGGCAAAACAAATAGAACGTTATTTTGTAAATTATTTCAATTTTTATGAGCAAAGACAAGGTTTTTTCCGATCCGAATTTAAAGGTTTCTGATTTTGAATTCAACGAATCTGTAGTCAAAGTATTTGACGATATGGTCGTCCGTTCCGTTCCTTTTTACCTCGAAATGCAAAGTATGATAGCCGATTTGACGGCAGATTTTGCTGTCAAAGGAACCAATGTATATGATTTAGGCTGTTCAACCGGGACAACCATGATGGCCATACACTCCAAATTAGATCCCAGCATTGGCTTTGTCGGTGTTGACGAGTCTGTTGAAATGCTCAAAACCTGCCGTACCAATTTAGACAAGGCCATCCCAGGGCGCAAGGTGGTTTTGGTGGATGCGGATTTAAACAAAGGCATCGAGTTGGAAAATGCAACGGTGGTCATCCTTTGTTTGACACTTCAGTTTGTCAGGCCTTTGCGCAGAAGCAAACTTATCAGAGATATTTACGAACAACTTCCCGAAAATGGCGCGGTTATCATACTCGAAAAAGTATTGGGTGAAGACTCGATGTTCAATCGTTTATTTATTAAACATTACTATGAATTCAAAAAAAGAAATGACTACAGCGAAACGGAAATATCCAAAAAACGCGAAGCACTCGAAAATGTGTTGATACCGTATCGCCTCAAAGAGAATGAAGAACTTTTTGCAGAAGCCGGCTTTCGGTTTATCGATGTGTTTTTCAAATGGTATAATTTTTCAGGAATGATTGCCGTAAAATAAAATATAAACTACATAAAATCTATCATGGTCAAACTCGGAAACTTCTTCTTTAGACACAGAAATTATCTATTCCCTTTTTTTTACGCGATGATGTTTGTGCCCTCACCCAGGGTTACGACAGATTATAAAATCATGTTACTTTTAGGCTTTTTGGTCGTGCTGATTGGACAAGGCATTCGGTTCACAACCATCGGTTTGGCCTATATCGTCAGAGGCGGGCGGAATCGCCGTATCTACGCAGACGGCTTAGTGACCGAAGGCTTATTCTCACATTGTAGAAACCCAATGTATGTGGGGAATATTTTGATGATTTTGGGCATGGGGATTTTGTCAAATTCCTATTTCTACCTATTGGTGATGGTGCCATTTTTCGTGTTTGTCTATCAAGCAATCGTGCGTGCCGAAGAAAATTATTTGAGAGGGCAATACGGCGATAGTTTCGATGAATATTGCTTGCATGTAAACCGTTGGATTCCCAATTTTAAAGGACTCGGCGAAACCTTGAGCGGCCAAAAATTCGATTTCAAAAAAATGATTTACAAAGAATACAACACCACCTATGTTTGGATTTGCGGAGCCATCTTAGTAACACTATACAATTTCTATTTAATAATCGGTAAAGAATATTACTTAGAAAACAGGCTGGCTTTTTTGGGGGGTTTTGCAATCGCTACACTTGGCTATTTTACCATTCGTTTTTTCAAGAAAAAAGAACAACGATTGAAACGGTTGGAAAAAGAAAAACTGGCTTAATTAGCTCAGCAATGGTTGTTTACTAATTGATTTACCCAATTTACCGCTTCATCCAAATTGTCAAACAGTTCGAAAGGTTTGGACATAAAAGCTTTTTCTATCTGCACATTGTATGAAACAATCATTCTTGTAGAGACCACGGCAAAAGCAACCAAGTTTTTAATTTTAGATAATTTGAAATAAATAACCGGGTTTATCGAATACGAATTAATCCGGTTAGAGATATATCCGAAAGGATTATCTCCATAAAATTCAATGGAATATTGAATCAAGATATCCACAATGTTTTCATCAATGTCAATCCCTTCGCTCAACTCCGCTATGACGAAACGCTCGTAAAAATTTAATTTTACAAAATCGGTTTCTATTGTTTTCAGCACCATTTCCCAAATTTTTTACCCGAAGATAATACGGATATTTTCGGCCAATTGTATAATAAAATTCTTTTCGATTAAAGGTTGGATTCTATCGACATAATGTACGTTTTTGATTTAAAATAACCTGTAGAATCAAGCTTATTTTTACAAACCGAAACTGAAATAATAAGTAAATTTAAAAGAAAGATTGTCGTCAAAATTGGGCAACTTATTCGGTCCATAGCGATAGAAAAAACTCAAGCCAAAACCTTTGTACAATTTGTTTAGTTCAAAACCGGATTCTAAGAAACCATCTTGAAGGGATTTAAAATCGATGCCTATATGTTTTTGTGTGTTAGAAACATCGCCGATGGCAGCACGCGAAATCAAAGTAAGTTCAGGCCTGAATTTTTTGGTGATATTGAATCGGTTAAGTTTGTGTTTGAGGTGAAAAGCGGCATATTTGTCCGAGAAAAATTCATTGAAGAACATGGTTTCAAAGCTATTTCTGCCTGTCACGGAAAAACGTTTCAATATTCTGCTATCCGTCGGATTATTGGGCGAAGCGTGATAGAGATGCGTGAGCGGGATGTCGCCTGTCCCCCAACCTGCTTCGAACAAAAAGGTCGTCGTGGTATGGTCTAAATGTTTGATTTCGTGCAACACACGGCCTTCCGCTTTGAAAAAATTGAAATCGCCTGAGAGGAATCCGTCGATACTCTTGGTCAACTGCAAAGAAAACTTCGGAAAACCCTGTTTGACTTCGAGTTTCCCTCTGTTTGTTTTCACAAACCGGCTAAACGGGTTGTACTGAAAAGACCAGGTGATAGTCCCCAATTGATAAAAATTGAATGATTTTCCATCATTTCGGTAAGTATAATCAAATTTGGTGAAAAAATCTCCGGTCGATATTTGAAACTTTGAAAACAGTTGTGGAGAAAAATCGTATTCGACAAAGGCACTCAAAATCTGGGTGTCATAAAACAACTCGATGTTAAACAAACGTGGCTCGAACAAGGAGAAAATTCGCTGATCAGTCAAGTAAACCGTGTTGCCAACTTCTTGCAAATCATCCACCCAATTAATTCCCGCCCAAGTATTTGTCTCAGGAAAAACTTTTACGGCTCCGCCAAAACTGTATTTTAAGGAAGTGTCTTTAAACCCGTAAACACCATACCCTTCCAATCTGAAGCGCTTTGAAAAAATTTCGTTGGTCAAAAAACCCAAACCCGTCCTGAAACCTTCAAAATTGTTGTATTTGACGAGCGTCCGCAAATCCCAATCTATATATTTTGTAGGATACCAGCCTGCCAAAACTTTTCTGGCCAAATTGATTTTTTTCTCTACTTTCTCGGCCTTAACCAAACTGTCCAACACCCGATAGGTTTCTGTATCTCTCGCCGTTCCGGGTTCAGGACGCAATCTTTGCCATTCCGAATCAGACAGCTTATCTGCATTTTTTTCTAAAACAATATCGTAAGAAGAAGGTTTAAAACCGATGGATTGATTTACTTCTAAATTGTTCACCGTGGTTTTAGCCGTGAAATACACCAATTTGGTTGGGCTTTTGACGGCATCTAAATGTAAGCTATCGGTTGCGTTTTCAGGTTTGTATGAAACACCCCCTCCCAACAATTCGATTCGTTGGTTGGCATCTCCCTGCCTGATGACCAATCCTTTAGATGCTGGAAACCAAAGGTTTTCCACCTTTAAGTAAGTAAAATCTTGCGTTGCCTTGATGCTGATGCCTCCATCGACCTGAATAATGACTCTCTGCAAGGCGAGCGATTGGGTGTCAATAAACAAGGTCCCCTGCATGCCTCCTGGCAAATCTGCATTTTGAGGCCTAAAATTAATCACGTAACCCGGCCTGTTTTCAACCAGTATCGTGTCGGTAATTTGGAAATAATAATCTTTTAACCCTTGTGGGGAAAAAGGGTTTCTGTATTCAGTACCCAAGAGCGTATAACGTGGTTTGTACCAAGATAAGGATAACAAATCAACCGCCAGCACTTCATAGACAGGCTCCTTAAATCCACCCATCCGATAGGCTTTTATTTCTTCCGAACGGCCAGCCTTTTTAGTGAAATTTACAGTCGATATTTTCTCACTGATATAAAGATGATTTTTTTTAAGCGAATTGATGAGTTGAAAATCTACCGAATCTGCTTTTGAAAAAATACCTTCCTCGGAGAGTGGCGCGTACTGGTCAATCCAACGAGCTACCGAATCTAGGTTCGCAGTCACCAAAATCTTCTCATAGGCATCATACCGATAATTGTTTGCTTTCTTATCGGGATTGTTTTCGTCTTGTTTGGCTACAGCCTTTTTAAGCAACCGAAGTGCCGCATTGTCGCGGGCATAAACAGTTACTTCGGCTAAATTTTCAATTTTTGGATTGAGGTTAACTTGATAAAAATTTGTCTGTGGAGTGAGCGAAATTTTTTGCGTTTCAAAACCCAAATAGGAAACTTTCACCTCTTTGGTTTCGTTGGTCAAGGTAATTTCAAATTTCCCTTCAGCATCAGTTATGACGCTGATACTGTTATTTATTAGGATGGTCGCAAAAGGAAGTGGCTTATTGGAAGCCATGTCTTTGACAAAACCGATTATTTTGTTTTGAGAAAAAAGGGGCGAAATGCACAGACATCCCAACAGAGTAAAGATAAATTTGCGCATTTTTTAGGGGTTTGAGCTTTGCTCGTAAATTGGGGTCAAACGGTTAATATTTCTTTTTCTTTAACCATAAGTACATCATCAATTTTTTTGATGTATTGGTCGGTCAAGGTTTGAATATCCTGCTCAACATCTTTTGCCAAATCTTCGGAAAGGCCGTCTTTTTCTAATTTTTTCACCTCGGTATTTCCGTCCTTTCGTGCTGATCGGACACTAATCTTAGCGTCCTCTGCTTCGGCTTTGGCTTGTTTGACCAAATCTTTTCTGCGTTCTTCAGTGAGTGGTGGCACATTGATGATAATGCTTTCACCGTTGTTCATCGGGTTGAAACCCAAATTGGCAACGATAATGGCTTTTTCGATAATCGTCAACATCGCTTTCTCCCAAGGTTGAACAGTGAGGGTACGCCCGTCAGGCGTGTTGATATTCGACACTTGCGACAGCGGTGTGCTTGCACCATAATAATCGACATATACACTTCCCAGCATGGCGGGGCTTGCTTTCCCCGCCCGGATGTTTACCAACTGTTTTTCAAGGTGTTCAAGAGCTAAATCCATCGATTCTTTTACCGAATCTAAAATAAATTCAATTTCGTCGTTCATCACTTAAAAATTTTTAAAATTTAAGGTATTTTCTTAGATTAATCAATGTGTTACTTTTGTTCCTATTTGTTCTCCGGCCATGATTTTGAGGAGATTGCCGGGCTTGTTCATGTTAAACACGATAATCGGTAAATTATTTTCCTGGCTCAAAGTAAAAGCGGTTGTGTCCATCACTTTCAACCCCTTTTTCAACACATCGTTGAAAGAAATCAAATCGAACATCACTGCATTTTCGTCTTTTTCGGGATCGACATTATAAACCCCATCAACCCGGGTTCCTTTTAATATCACGTCGGCATCAATCTCAACTGCGCGAAGGACAGCCGCCGTATCGGTTGTAAAATAAGGGTTTCCAGTTCCCGAACCGAAGATAACTACCCTGCCTTTTTCGAGATGCCGGACTGCCCTTCTTCGGATATAAGGTTCGGCCATGGCCTCCATTTTGATAGCAGTTTGCAAGCGTGTTTGCAAGCCTGCATCTTCTAGGGCACTTTGCAAAGCCAAACCGTTGATAACTGTTGCCAACATGCCCATATAATCACCTTGCACGCGATCCAAACCATTGCTTGCACCGGAAACGCCCCTGAAAATATTTCCTCCTCCGATGACAATTGCCACTTCTATTCCTTGTTCGATTACAGATTTGATTTCTTGGGCATAGTACAATAAAATTTTTGGATCAATGCCGTATTGTCTTTCTCCCAGCAAGGCTTCACCGGAAAGTTTGAGAAGTATTCGTTTGTATTGCATGATTTTTTAAAAGAAGGTTTTGCAAATATAACAATTCCTTTGTTGAGAAATCAAGGGAAAGTTTATTGGCAAGAAAACATGCTAATGTATCAATTTGAAAATGTAGCAATTTGTAAATGTGCCAACTACTAATGTCGAAATTTTTAAAAACTCAAAAATGATACCGCTTAAAAGCTTCCATGGCAGCATATTCAGCCATACCCAGCGCGTTGTATTTGTCGGCGGTTTGTTGAGTGCGGTCTTCTACCCGTATCCAAAATTCGCGTTCGTCATCTCCTTGAAACATGACACCGTCTTTTTGTGATTGATGGTAAAAAATAGCTCTTCGTTTTTTGAGCACTTGATCGGGGCTCATCGGAACGGCCATTTCTATTTCGTGTGTGTCCCATTCATGCCAGGCACCACGATAGAGCCACAGCCAACAGTCTTTCATGAAATTTTCATCTTTGAGCCTGCGCAGTGATTCGAAAACGGCATCCAAACATATTTTGTGGGTGCCATGTGGATCGGCTAAATCTCCCGCAGCATAGATTTGATGTGGCCTGACTTTAGAAACCAAACGGGTCATGATAGAAAAGTCTTCTTCCGTCAACCTGCCCTTTTTAATGGTTCCGGTTTCGTAGAACGGTAAATCCAAAAAATGTACTTGATTATCGGGCAGCCCCAAAAAACGGGTAGCTGATAAAGATTCTTTTCTCCGAATGAGGCCTTTTAGTTTTCTGATGGTATGGTCTATATCTGAATTGGTGTATTTGTTTCTGAGCGCATCGATGATTTTATGCATCTCTGAATCAGACTTATTCTCAATTTCTACAACTACTTCTGCATATTTCAACGCTTCTTCATCTGATACGGCAATGTTCCCTGAAGTCTGGTAGGCCACGTGGACTTCGTGCCCTTGTTCTACCAATCTGTCGAAAGTACCACCCATCGAAATCACATCATCATCCGGGTGCGGGCTGAAAATAATCACTCGTTTTTTGGCTGGCAAAGCGCGTTCGGGCCTGTTGCTGTCGTCTGCATTCGGTTTGCCACCGGGCCATCCCGTGATGGTTCTTTGAAGTGTATTAAACATTTGAATGTTCAAATCATAAGCCGGCCCTTGCTCAGCCAACAAGCCAGACATACCGTTGTCGTTGTAATCTTTATCGGTGAGTTTGAGTACGGGCTTGTTTACTTTTTCACAAAGCCATAATATAGCCCGTCGCCTGAGCTGGTCTGTCCATACGCAAGAAGTGACTAACCAAGGCGTTTTGATTCGAGTCAAATCTGCTGCTGCTCCCTCATCCAACACAAAAGTTGTGTTACTATGATGTTGCAGATAGGTTGCCGGAACTTCAGCGGACACTTCACCTTCGATGGTTTCTTTGATAATAGAAGCTTTGTTGGATCCCCAAGCCATCAGGACAATTCGTTTGGCTTTGCGAATAGATCCAATCCCCATGGTTATCGCTTTTCGAGGGACGTTGTTGATTCCTAAAAAAGACGGGGCAGCATCTACCCGCGTGATGTGGTCAAGGGTGATGACGCGCGTACTGGAGTTGAAGTGCGAGCCGGGTTCGTTAAATCCTACATGCCCTGTACGACCGATACCCAATAATTGAAAATCCAAACCTCCGGCTTCTTTGATTTGCATTTCATAATCGATGCAGTATTGATAGAGCTCATCTTGCGGTATTGTGCCATCGGGTATGTGAATGTTTTCCGGCCTGATGTCAACATGATTGAAAAGATGTTCATGCATGAAATAGTGATAACTTTGCATATCGCTCTTTTCCATCGGGAAGTATTCATCCAAGTTAAAAGTAATCACATTTTGGAAACTCAAACCCTCTTCACGATGCATCCGGACTAATTCTTCGTAAACTTTCATGGGTGAAGAACCGGTAGCCAATCCCAACACAACTTTCTTGTTTTCTTGTTGTTTTTCTCTGATAAGTGTGGCTATTTCTTGTGCCACAACTATAGATCCCTCATCGGAGGAGTTGAAAATAACATTGTGGATTTTTTCAAATCGAGTTTCTTCAAATTTGCCGGCTTCTCGATAGGCTATCGACTGATAATCAAATGTTTTTAAAGTCATATTGGTTAGTCTTATAGTTGCTTATTCTCTTTTTTATGCAATAAACGGGATGAAAGCACCCCGTTTAAGAATTTAAAACAAAATAAATGAAACAAAATCAAATGCATCAAACAGGCAGTTATTGCACAGAATTATAACTTATGTAAAGATAGTTTGTTAAATATTAGAGAAAAAAGATTTTCTACCAACAACCGAAATTAATCGACAGACAACCGAAAACAACAGCTAAGCCCTTGTGTTTTCTATAAACAAGTTCACCAACTGCCGCCGGCTCCGCCTCCACTAAAACCGCCACCGCCAAAGCCACCACCAAAACCTCCACCGCCACCGAAACTGCCGCCTGAGCTGCCACTGCCAAAACCACCCCGGCCCATGCTGGAAAGTATGATTACGTCCATAAGGCTGGGGCCTCCCATCTTTCCTTTGTTGTTGCGATTGTTTTTATTTCCTCTTGAAATGAGAAATAAGATGACAACAACGACGATTACAATCAGTAATATCGGTGGGCCTTGGGGTTTATCTTTGATTCGTTGGCCTTTGTACTTTCCGGCAAGAACTTGAATAATGGCATCTGTTCCTTTGTCTAAACCACTGTAATAACTCCCCGATTTGAACTCCGGGATAATCACGTTGCGCGTTATCTCACCAACGATGCCGGCTGTCAGGACTTCTTCTGAGCCGTAGCCGGGTGATATCCAAATTTGCCTTTCTTTTTCCGCCAGCAGCACAAACACACCATTGTCTTCTGCGGCTTGGCCGACCCCCCAAGCTTGCCCCCATCTGGCAGATAATAAACCGATGTTTTCTCCTTTTATGTCCGGCACAATGACCACAACAATTTGTGTGGAAGTAGTGTCGGAATAACGAATGAGTTTTTGTTCTAAAGCAGTTTTTTCGGTTGGTGAAAGTAAGTTTGAGTAGTCGTAAACACTGGTTTTCAATGCCGGTTTCTTGGGAATATCGAACTGTGCAAAACCGGACTGAACCAAACATAAAAAAAGTAGTGCAACCAGCTTAAAACGGAATTGTTCGGGTGTGTTTTTCATCCTTTGGATATCGAATCACTGAGTTCGTTTTTATCATCCTCTAAATAATGGAAATGCGTTTTGAGTTGCACGCCGGCTTCGTGAATTCCCGCAACCAATCCTGCTTGATATTGACCCTCTTTAAAAAAACCGGTTACAACATCTTTGGTCGATTCCCAAAAATTTTTGGGCACAACTTTGTCAATTCCTTCATCGCCACAAATGACAAACTTCTTGTCGGTTACTGCCACATAAAACAGAACCCCGTTGCGCAGTTTCGTTTGATTCATCTTGAGCAAGTGGAAAACTTCAACCGATCGGTCAAACGGTTTATCTTTTGGGCATTTTTTTTCGATGTGCACCCGGATTTCACCAGAAGTATTTTTCTCAGCCAAACGAATCGCTTCTATAATTTCCGTTTCCTCAGCTGCTGTTAGAAATTGCTCAACTTTTGACATTTATTTAAAATCAAAATTGACATCTACCGGTTTCTCGGCACCTGGCTCAGAATCAAAGTAAGGTTTGCCAGAGAAACCAAACCAACCAGCAAATAAATTGTTTGGGAACGTTTTGATGTGGTTGTTGTAAGGCTCGATAGCTTCGTTGTAACGTACACGAGCTGTTTGAATCGTATTTTCTGTGCTGGTCAGCTCGTCCTGAAGTTTAAGGAAATTCTGATTGGATTTCAAATCTGGATACCGCTCGACTGTTACCAACAAACGGGATAAAGAGCTACTTAAACCGCCTTGTGCTTGGTTGAATGCCGCCAATTGTTCGGGCGTGATGTTGGCCGGATCGATAGTCACTGAACTTGCTTTAGCGCGAGCTTCAATCACGGCCGTAAGTGTGGTTCGCTCAAAATCTGCCGCGCCTTGTACTGTTTTGACCAAATTGCCAATCAGGTCATTCCTGCGTTGATAAGAGGTTTGTACATTTCCCCAAGATTTAGAAACGTTTTCATTCATCGTGATGGCTTTGTTGTAAAATCCTTTGATGCTCGAATAAGCAATCAAACCAATGACAGCGACTATAATTAGGGCTATAAGACCTTTTTTCATGATTATGTTAGTTTAGAGTTGATTTTTAATTTTGATTAATTCACTTTTGACAAATTCTAATTTCTGTATAATTTCAAAACTTTCCAAAGGCTTTTTCTTTTCAACCTTCAGATGCTCCTTTGCCCCGGCTAAGGTAAATCCTTTTTCCTTGACTAAATGATAAATCCGCTCAATGTTTTTTACATCTTCGGGAGTAAATTTCCGATCACCTTTTGCATTCTTTTTGGGCTGAAGCACGTCAAATTCTTTCTCCCAAAATCGGATTAAAGAAGTATTGACCCCAAAAGCCTTGGCTACTTCGCCAATTCCGTAATACAATTTTTTAGTTAGCTCTACATTCATCTTAGTCAAGCGATTGATTTTCTAAAGAAGCCCTTCTGAGAATTTCGGCAAATTCTTCTGCAGTCATGCTGCCGTAGTAGAAGTTAATCGGATTGATACGAATACCGTCTTTGTAAATTTCATAATGCAAATGGGGTGCTTCCGAACGGCCTGTGCTTCCAACAAAACCGATGATGTCACCCCTTCTGACGTGCTGGCCTCTTTTGACATTGTATTTATACAAATGCGCATAAAAACTTCGGTAACCGAATCCGTGGTCGATTTCGATGTGGTTGCCATATCCGGAAAGCGTGTTGTCTGCCGATAACACAACACCATCTCCACTGGCGTAAATAGGAGTTCCTTTGGGTGCTGTAAAATCAATACCCCAATGCATTTTTCGAACTTTGGTAAACGGATCAGATCGCCACCCAAAACCAGAAGCAATGTGTGTCAAATCTTCATTACTCAAAGGCTGAATAGCCGGAATGGCTACCAACAACTTTTCTTTGTCTGCTGCTAATTTCTTAATTTCGTCCAATGATTTTGACTGAACGGCCAACTGTTTGTACAACACATCGAGCCTGCGCGCTGTGCTTGTCACCAATTCAGAATTTTCATACCCTTCCAAGTTTTTGTAACGATTGACCCCACCAAAACCCGATTTTCGCTGTTCAGATGGAATCGGATCAACTTCAAAATACACCCGATACAAATTGTTGTCTCGATCTTCAATATTACTCAACACGCTTTCTGCTTGTTCCATTTTTTTATTGAGTATCTGAAATTGGAGTTTTAGATTGTTCAACTCACGATCTTGTGCTATTTCTTTTGGGGTTTTAAACACATCAATATTGAGAATGACAAAAAGCCCCATCAGTCCAAAAAGCAAAGAAGAAAAAAGAAATAAGAAGATGTTTCTAAATTTTCTTCCGGGTTTCGGGTCAATCTTTCTGTACGACAAAGTTTCGTGGTCGTAATAATATTTTACCTCAGCCATAATTTATTCTATTTTTGCAATGCAATTGCGATTGCAGCGCTTAAACGAACAAATATAAAAATTGTTTTTCAGTAAACTGAAAGTTTTAATACCAATCGACCCTATCCGATGAATTCAAAAGAAATCAGACAAACCTTTTTCGATTTTTTCCGTCAAAAATCACATCAAATCGTGTCTTCTGCCCCCATGGTAATTAAAAATGACCCGACTTTGATGTTCACCAATGCCGGGATGAACCCATTTAAATCCTATTTCTTAGGAACTGAAAAACCCATTTATAAACGTGTTGCCAACACGCAAAAATGCCTTCGCGTCTCGGGCAAACACAACGATTTGGAAGAAGTCGGGATTGACACCTACCACCATACCTTGTTTGAGATGTTGGGCAACTGGAGTTTTGGCGACCCTGCCAATCCGTCCGGCGGGTACTTTAAAAAAGAAACCATCGCATGGGCTTGGGAATTGCTCACAGAGGTCTATAAAATCGACAAAGGGATTTTGTATGTAACCATCTTTGAAGGAGATGAAAGCGAAGGCCTGCAACGCGATTCGGAAGCTTATAATCATTGGAAAACACACCTAACTGAAGATCGTATTTTGCTGGGCAACAAGAAAGACAATTTCTGGGAAATGGGCGACCAAGGCCCTTGTGGCCCTTGTTCTGAAATACATGTCGATATTCGCTCTGCCGAAGAAAAAGCAAAAATTCAGGGAAAGGATTTGGTCAATCAAAGCCATCCGCAGGTGGTGGAAATTTGGAACTTGGTGTTCATGGAATACAACCGGAAAGCAGATGGCACACTTGAAAACCTACCCGCAAAACACATCGATACCGGCATGGGCTTCGAACGGCTTTGCATGGTTTTGCAGGGTGTGAGAAGCAACTACGATTCGGATGTGTTCACACCGTTGATTCGAAAAATTGAAAAAATAACCCATTCAACTTACGGCAAAGAAACTGAAACCGACATTGCCATACGAGTCATTGCGGATCACGTTCGAGCCGTAACTTTCTCAATCGCAGACGGGCAGCTGCCATCCAATACCGGTGCCGGCTATGTGATTCGACGCATACTACGCAGAGCAATCCGGTACGGCTTCACTTTCCTCCACCAAAAAGAAGCTTTTATCTACCAATTAGTAGAAACCTTGCATGGGCAAATGGGCACAGTTTTCCCCGAACTTATCAAAGAAAAAAATCTCATCATCAATGTGATACGCGAAGAAGAACAGTCTTTTTTGAAAACACTTGAACAAGGTTTGCATCTTTTGGACGATTTGATAAAAGACATGAACGGAAACACACTTTCTGGTGTCAAGGCATTTGAATTATACGATACTTTCGGCTTCCCTATTGATTTAACCGCACTTATTCTCAGCGAAAATGGATATGATTTGGATACCGAAGCTTTTGAGGCCGAACTGCAAAAACAGAAAAGTAGATCGAGAGCGGCTGCGGAAATTTCAAAAGATGATTGGATCATACTTATTGATAAAAGTGAAACCAACTTCGTGGGCTACGACCGCTTGGAATGTCAGTCAAAGATCGTACGCTACCGAAAAATAGACTCAAAAAAAGACGGTAAGCTCTATCAAATCGTGTTGGACGAAACCCCTTTCTACCCGGAAGGTGGCGGACAAGTTGGCGATCAGGGTGTTTTGGTTTCCTCCCATGAACAAATCAAAATTATCGACACCAAAAAAGAAAACAACCTGATAGTCCACACCACCGATTCTCTTCCTAAAAAATCGCAACAAACCTTTACGGCTAAAGTAGATGCCAAACTCCGCAAACTGAGTGAAGCAAACCATTCGGCCACCCACTTGATGCATCAGGCTTTACGCGAAGTGTTGGGCACACATGTCGAGCAAAAAGGTTCTTTGGTCTCGCCCAACCACCTGCGTTTCGACTTTTCGCATTTTGCTAAATTGACGGATGAAGAACTGCAAAAAGTAGAGCAATTTGTCAATGAACGAATCGAGGAAAACCTGCCGTTGGAAGAACGAAGAAAAGTCCCGTTTGCCGAAGCTTTAGCCGAAGGCGCGATGGCATTGTTCGGAGAAAAATACGGCGATAGTGTGCGTGCTATCCGATTTGGCAAAAGCATCGAATTGTGCGGCGGTACCCACGTGAAAAACACGGGAGACATTTGGTATTTCAAAATTGTGGGCGAAGGCGCAGTCGCAGCCGGAATCCGAAGAATTGAAGCCATTACTTCTGATGCCGTAAAAGCCTATTATGAAACACAAAGCAAGCAGTTGGACGAAATCAAACAGTTGCTCAAAAATCCAATCCAACCCACAAAAGCAATGCAACTTATACTGGAAGAAAACAACAATTTCAAAAAACAAATAGACGCACTTTTGAGGGAGAAAGCATTGGGCATGAAAGATGAATTGGAAACTGAATTGGAAGGACTGAACGGGGTAAAATTTCTAGCAAAAAAAATCGATTTAGAGCAAAATGCCCTCAAAGATTTGGTGTTTGAGTTAGGCAAATCGCATGACAATCTGTTTGTTCTGCTGGCAACCCAACAAGACAGCGACAGGGCGATGCTCACTTGCTACATCTCAAAAGAATTGGTAGAAAAACGTGGTTATGATGCCGGAAAAGTCGTTCGTGAACTCGGCAAACTCATCCACGGCGGTGGTGGCGGCCAAGCCTTTTTTGCAACAGCGGGAGGAAAAAACCCGGGCGGTATCCCCAAAGTATTGGAACGCGCGAAGGATTATTTGGTATAAAATATACCCATGAATTTCACCACTAAAATTCCGCTTTCAAACAGTAATCACCCGATTGATTATCATTCGAAAATAGTTTGCCTGGGGTCATGTTTTGCGGCAAACATCGGCCATAAATTCAGCTATTTCAAATTTGAAAATACCATCAACCCGTTTGGGATTTTGTTTCATCCGCCGGCGATAGAAAAATTGATCTCGAAAGCGGTCAATCAAGATGCTTTTTCTGAAAAAGACCTTTTTTTTCACAACGAGCAGTGGCATTCATTTGACGTACATTCGGAATTGAGCCAAACTGATAAAAATCGGTTTTTGGAACAGTTGAATCACACATTGGCCAAAACACAAAAGGACTTCCATACGGCTACCCATGTATTCATCACGCTTGGCACAGCATGGGTTTACAGGCATTTGGAAAGGGATGAAATCGTTGCCAATTGCCACAAAATCCAGCAAAAAGCGTTTCAGAAAGAATTGCTGCCCGTTGAACAAATCCGGCAGAGTTTGGAGTCGATTTTATCCCACATCCGCAGCGTTAATCCGACTGTGAAAATCCTATTTACTGTTTCGCCAGTGCGTCATCTCAAAGACGGATTTGTGGAGAATCAGTTGAGCAAAGCTCATTTAATCTACGCCCTGCACCACACTATCAACAACGCGCCATTCTCAGATGCAGTCACCTATTTTCCTGCCTATGAAATCGTGATGGACGAATTGCGCGATTACCGGTTTTATTCCGAAGACATGATTCATCCAAACCAAACTGCCATCGATTATATCTGGAAGCGGTTTCGGGAAACACAAATTTCAGCAACTGCCTATGCGGTGATGAATGAAGTGGATAGCATACAAAAAGCATTGGCTCACAAACCTTTTGATACCAATTCAGTTAAGTATAAACAATTTTTATTCGATTTGAACCAACAAATCCTTTCGTTGAAAAAGCGGTTTCCGAAGATGAAATGTTGATTTGAAAATGCGGAAATTTGAAAATGTAAAAATGTGTCAATATAACAATTCAACTTTCCACTCAGCACTTAACACTATTCACCTAACATTTAAAATACCCCTCCCGTTGAGCCGCCATCAATTTTGACAGTCGATCCATTGATGCCGACTGCTTTTTCACTACACAAATAAACGATGGTGGAAGCTATCTCTTCTACGGTCAAAAACCGCTGCAACAGCGAAGGCGTTCGGACATTTTTGAAAAAATCGGTTGTTACTGCCTCTTTTGAAGTGTGCTGTTTTGTTGCGGCTTCTTCCAAAAACCGCTCTGCACCTTCAGACAAAGTAGAACCGGGCATCACGGTGTTGACGGTGACTTCCGTTCCCTTGGCCATTTGTGCCAATCCGCGTGAAACTGCGTGTAAAGAGGCTTTGGTTGCACTGTATGCCAACAAATCCGGAGGCACTAACTGTGCACATTCACTCGAAATAAAAATAACCCGGCCCCATTTTTTGCGAAGCATCTCCGGAAAAAGCGCACGTGACAAACGCACACCGCTCATCACGTTGATTTCTAACATACGAAACCAATCTTCATCCGGCGTATCATAAAAAGATTGTGACGCAAAAACCCCGACATTGTTGATGAGTATATCGATTGAATTTAATTGATTGAGCAGACTATCAACCGATGTTTTTTGAGCAAAATCAGCCACAATACCCGATACATTAGCCCCGAAAATTTCAGTTTTGACAGCATCCACAGCGTTTGAAACGGAAGCTTCTGTCCGCCCGTTTAAGATAATTGAAGCACCTTCTCTGGCAAAAAGCTTGGCCGTCGCAAAACCAATACCGGAAGTAGATCCCGAGATAAAAACGCGCTTGCCTTTTAATTTTAAATCCATTCTTACTCTTTAAAATTTACCATTTTTCCAATCCCAACAATTTTTTGCCCAATTCGTTTAGGACGGCTCTTTCGTATTTGTTTTGCTCAAATTTTCGTGGATCTCCGGGAAAAGCATAGCCTTCCGGTGCAATGCGTTCTTTCCACGAATTGATGCGCCATTGACGGAGAGGCTCATTGTCTTCTTCTGCTGGCATCATGGAGATGTATTGCGCTATCCGCACTTTATCAATACTGCGATTTGGACGGATTCCATGCGGTTGCAAACTATTGAATATCAACAAATCACCTGCTTCGAGTTTTACTTTAACCAATTTGTCTTCCAAACCACTGACATTGGGTTGAAACCGGTTGCGATCTACTGATTGTGTTTTCTTCCATGTTTCATAATTTCGGTAAAGCCAAGGAATGCATTGAAATCCACCCATATTCTCATCCATTTGATCGGCAAGCGCCAACACGCCTTGCACGTTTTGAGGTTTGGTTTCCGGATCATAGTCCCAATGGATAAATCCTTTGTATTCATGCCCGGGTCGGATAGGAAAATTGAGGTTTGCCCGGTCGATGGTTACCCAAAGTTTGTCTGTTCCCCAAATGTCTGTAAAAGCATCGTAAACACGTTGCGATTGCCGGTTGTCCCAAAGATGCTGGTTGTTGTAAACTTCCACCATGCCGGTGCCAATAAGTTCTTTCATTTCCATGTTTGCTCTGGGAGCGGTGTACCAAGTGTCGGGATTATTTGGGTCTTTTTCTTCAAATTCCCACAAAAAATCGGCGGTTTGCCTTGCTTGTTTTTTTGAAACAGCATTTTTGATAACAACATAGCCGTTAGCAATCCAAAACGCCCAGTCGGCTTCGCTCAACACTTTTAGGGGTTTCCCGTTGCTGCGGTTGTTGAGTTTGATATTACTGCTTTTGGCAGTTGACGGATTGCCCGGAATGTCTTTGTGCGCATTGTACGAGCCGGCGGTTTTTGGGTTCATGCTTATAATTTTTATAGGTTAGTGAAGCAAAATTCTGTAAAATGAAAGTTGGTGATTGTTTCATCTATGACTTTTATTTGCTCTATATTGACTTTATTATCTAATTTTATATTAATTTTTATCTATTTTAGAGGAAAATATAAGTTATGAAAATAATTCGGGAAATGATTGAGATTGAAAAAGGGCGTTCATTCAGGCTTTTCAAACCCAGTTTGCGCAACAAATTTTTATGGCATTATCATCCGGAGATTGAGTTGGTTTACATCGAGGCGCAAACAGGAATCCGGCATGTAGGCCAACATGTGTCGAGCTATTTGGAAAGTGATTTGGTGCTGATTGGCTCCAACATTCCGCATCTCAACTTTGATTACGGATTGCAAACCGAGTACAATCAGATTGTGTTGCAACTCAAAGAAGATTTTTTGGGAACTTCTCTCTCGCAAAGCCCAGAATTTGTTTCGATAAGAAAACTTTTTGATCAGTCGATGTACGGCTTGTCGTTTTACGGAAAAACCAAAGAACTTGTCAAAAATAGATTGGCAGAAATATCCAAACTCAATCATTTGGCTCAGCTGTTAGAATTGATTTCCATCTTTGATATGCTTGCGCATTCGGACGAGGTATCCGTGCTGAATGATTCTGACACCAGCGTCCGATTTTTTTACAACGACAAAATCCGTATGGCAGAGATCTACGATTACATCTACGAACGCTACCAAACCCAAACCAACGTGAACGAGGTTGCCCAAAGGGTTCATTTGAACACAGCTACTTTTTGCCGATACTTCAAGAAACAAACCAAAATGACGTTTACAGATTTTGTCAACCAATACCGGATTAACCAGGCCAAAACAATGTTGCTTCAAGACAAATCGGTCACGGAAACGTGTTATGCTGTTGGTTTTGAAAGCCTTTCCTATTTCAATAAATTGTTTAAAAAATGGATTGGGGAAAACCCTTCTACATTCAAAAATAGGTATTTGAGGAGCTGAAATCGGATACAATTCCTTCAAAATCATGTTTTTTATCCTTTGGATTAGAGAACAATGCGTTAAAAAAATCATCAAATTTCATAGATTCATTTTTTTTAATTAAAATTGTCTAAAATTTAAGTATCCCTTTTTTGGCACATCATGAGAAAAAGCAAAAGATTGCAACTTGACGAATCGCAACTTACACGCATTGTCGAGATGGCTTTAGAAGAAAAAAATCCCTTTCAGACCCTTAAAATAGAGTTTGGTATTTCGGAAAATGAAGTGATAGACATCCTAAGGAAAAAATTACCCAAAGATCGGTTTGATGAATGGCGAAAGTCGGTTTCTACAAAAAAACCCAAGTTGACAAAACCCACCAATATCGATGATTTCGACGAAAATTTGAATGGAAAATACTACATCCCCAAAAACAAAATTCTTTGATTTTACGATGGTTGTTAAAATCGTATAGGTAACTCTTTTATGAGGGAAAATCGTCCGATCTATCTTTGCTACGATATTTTTAAAATATTAAAGAAAGAAAGCAGTCACAGAAGTTCGATAAATTCAAATAAATCTTTACATTTGCACCTCATTTTCAGTCGCTGACTGAATTCAAACGAAATATCATCAAAGAGATGCCTTTTACAGAGCCTGAACCAAAGATTTTTGCTTGCCGCCAAAGTGTGGAGCTTGCGGAAAAAATTGCAGAAGCTTACGGTGAACCCCTCGGGAAAGTTTCGGTCGAAACCTTCAGCGATGGAGAGTTTCAGCCTTCGTTTGAAGAATCCATTCGAGGAGGCAGAGTGTTTTTGATTGGATCTACGTTTCCGAATTCAGACAATTTGATGGAAATGCTATTGATGATTGATGCTGCCAAGCGTGCATCTGCCCGTCACATTACGGCTGTTATGCCTTATTTTGGTTGGGCTCGCCAAGATCGGAAAGACAAGCCGCGTGTGCCGATTGCTGCCAAAATGGTAGCTAATCTGTTGCAAGCTGCCGGAGCTACCCGCATCATCACCATGGATTTACATGCAGACCAAATACAAGGATTTTTTGAAAAACCGGTCGATCACTTGTTTGCTTCCACCTTGTTTTTGCCCTACATCAAAAAAATGAATTTAGAAAACCTCTCGATAGCTTCACCCGATATGGGTGGCTCTAAAAGAGCCTATGCATACTCTAAATTTTTAGAGAGCGATGTGGTGGTTTGTTACAAACAGCGCAAAAAAGCCAACATCATTTCACACATGGAACTCATTGGCGAAGTCACCGGGAAAAATGTAGTATTGGTAGATGACATGGTTGACACAGCCGGAACTTTGGTCAAAGCAGCTGAAGTGATGATGGAAAAAGGCGCACTGAGCGTTCGCGCTATTTGCACGCATCCGCTGTTATCGGGCAATGCAACACAACGCATCGAAGACTCATTGCTCGCTGAATTGATTGTCACCGATTCCATCCCGCTAAAATACCCGTGCAGCAAAATTAAAGTAGTGAGTGCTGCCGCGCTTTTTGCCGATGTGATGAAACGCGTGCACTCGAACACCTCGATCAGTTCGAAATTTTTAATGTAGTAACAACAGTACCTTATCTTTCGGTATGGGAACTGCCAAGAATAATTTAATTTTTAATATTTACACATGAAGTCAATCACCATCAACGGATCTAAAAGAGAAAGCGTGGGCAAAGTATCAAGCAAAGCCTTACGTAATGCTGGACAGGTTCCTTGCGTGTTATACGGAGGAGACCAACCCTTGCATTTTTCGGCAGATGAGCCTGCATTTAAAAGCTTAATTTACACTCCTGACGTACATACAGTAGAGATTGTACTCGAAGACGGGAAAAAACAAGCGGCTATCCTTCAAGATATTCAGTTTCACCCAATCAACGATAAAATTTTGCACGTAGATTTTTACCGCTTGTTTGAAGATAAAGAAATTACCCTCGAAGTACCTGTGAAGATTGTCGGGAAAGCACCCGGTATTTTGTCGGGAGGTACTTTGGTACTCAACAACCGTAAGTTGAAAGTCAAATCGCTTCCTAAAAACCTCCCTGATTATGTGGAGGTAAACATCAATTCGCTGGAAATGGGAAATCGTTTGTATGTAACAGAATTGAAAACAGATAACTTCAAGATTCTACATCCGGACAACACGGTTGTGTGCCAGGTGAAAGTATCTCGTGCTGCGCTGAAAGCCGCACAAGACGCTGCCAAAGAAGCTACCTCACCTAAAAAGAAATAAATTTCGGATTAAAAATCATTTTACCAAAAAGCAGGCTCAAAAGGCCTGCTTTTTTTTTGCGAAACACTTCAAAGGCCATTGTATGCTAAGTGCATTCGGTAAAATTTATTAGGGTCAAAACATCAATTGCTTTTCAAATAAAAAGCGGCTTTGAAGCCGCTTTTTATTTATATTCCTTTTCAAAACCTGAATAGTTTAAGTGTCAGGTCGAGTAAAGTTGCTTCTCGACTGCCTGCCCGATTTTGTCATTCAGGCGGGCGCTCGAAGTGACAGAAGTAGAAATCATTTTAAACGATGTTTTTTACATGTTAAATATATCATTTAACCACCTGATAAAAATCTATTTCTTCATCACCTCGGCCACTTTTTTGCCGATTTCGGCAGGTGAATTCACCACGTGGATGCCACACTCGCGCATGATGCGCTTTTTGGCTTCGGCAGTGTCTTCTGCGCCGCCCACGATAGCTCCGGCATGCCCCATGGTACGCCCCTTGGGAGCAGTTTCGCCGGCAATAAAGCCGACTACGGGTTTGGTTCCGTTGGCTTTAATCCAACGTGCCGCATCAACTTCCAGCTGGCCGCCAATCTCGCCAATCATCACAATGCAGTTGGTTTCGGGGTCATTCATCAAAAGTTGAACCGCCTCTTTGGTTGTCGTTCCGATGATGGGGTCGCCACCAATACCGATGGCCGTCGTGATACCCAATCCTTGTTTGACCACCTGGTCGGCAGCTTCGTAAGTCAGCGTTCCTGATTTAGAGACAATCCCGACCGTCCCTTTTTTGAAAACAAACCCGGGCATGATGCCCACTTTGGCTTCTCCGGGGGTGATGACTCCCGGGCAATTAGGCCCGACCAATCGGCAATCTTTGTGTTGGATATATGCATAAGCTTTCACCATGTCGGCAACAGGGATTCCTTCGGTAATGGTGATGATGACTTTGATGCCCGCGTCAGCCGCTTCCATGATGGCATCGGCTGCAAAAGCCGGCGGGACGAAAATGATGGATGTATCGGCATCTGCCTGATCTACGGCATCTTTAACCGTATTAAAAACCGGTTTGCCCAAATGGGTTTGGCCGCCTTTTCCGGGCGTAACGCCTCCTACTATGTCAGTGCCATATTCAATCATTTGTTCGGCGTGAAAAGTACCTTCGCTTCCGGTAAACCCTTGTACAATTATCTTGGAATGTTTGTTGACTAAAACGCTCATTTTAATGGGTATTTAAAGAAAATATTAGATCTATTTATAATTTTTTCAAAGGTAAAACATCAAGTATAAAATATCGAATAATTTAACCTTTAAGTTTCTCAATAATCTTTGGTATTTGGCGGATAGATGCCAATTCTTTGTATTTCTCTCTGGCTTCTCCGGCAGGATATCCAAAATAGACCTGCCCTCCTTCCAAAGATTTAGAAACGCCGCTTTGTGCCAAAACAACGGCTTTTTTCCCGATGGTGATGCCGCTGATGATACCTACTTGTCCCCAAAGCGTCACCTCGTCTTCGATAATCGTGCATCCGGCGATGCCCACTTGTGATGCAATCAGGCATTTTTTACCAATCACGGTGTCGTGGGCAATTTGTACTTGGTTGTCAATCTTCGAACCTTCTTTGATGGTGGTGCTTCCCGTCACGCCTCTATCGATGGTGCAGACGGCTCCGATGTGGACGTGGTCTTCAATCACGACATTACCGCAAGATTTGAGCTGGTCAAATCCTTCCGGCCTGTTTTTATAGTAGAAAGCATCGGCACCCAAAACCGTTCCGGCATGAATGACTACATGATTGCCGATGATGCAGCCGTCATAAATGGTTACGTTGGGATGAATCACGCAATTATCCCCAATCACCACATCGTTGCCGATAAAAACATGGGGTTGGATGATGGTATTTTTCCCAATTTTGGCCGATGAGGCAATAGACTGATGGGTAGGCTGAAAAGGCTTAAAATGATGGGTCAGTTTGTTGAAATCCCGAAACGGGTCGTCCGAAATGAGTAAGGCTTTTCCTTCGGGACATTCCACATCCTTGTTGATGAGGATAATAGTTGCGGCAGATTGCAAGGCTTTGTCGTAGTATTTCGGGTGATCGACAAAAACAATATCGCCGGATTCTACCACGTGTATTTCGTTCATCCCCAAAACTTGAAAATCTGGTGCGCCAACAAATTCAGCGTTAATCAAACGGGCAATGTCTTGCAGTTGTTGGGGTTTGGGAAATTTCATTGTTATAAATTGACTTTTAAAATATTACGTTTAATTTATTTTTTAATATTTTCTACTCTAACTTAATCCTCACAATTTTACTGTAATAAATAATTATGCTCTGTATTTTTCCGTTTTTTATTTTCAAATGATTTCTCATAAGCTATATCTAAAACTATCAAAATTTTATTACGACAATCTTTTTTCAAAAAATATTTTCAAAAATAGTTTTATCTCATTGATTTTTTGCATTTTTTTTATTCAGCAAAAAGTATTCAAAAACAAATCTTTTAAGTATTTGTTCATTGAAAATTCATTTTTTCCCAAATAATTTGTTAATCTTCTTTCTTGTTAGCCAAATTGTGAAACCTGAAACTTCACCGTTAGCATAAACATGTTGAAACCGAACGTTAGTTACACCTAAAGTCTTTATAAACTTGATGAATAAAATTCCTTCTGGAATTTCAATCATTATGTCTTTATCTGGTATTTTTTCAAAACCAGTCATAATAATGTTATAGAGGGCATCGAATGAACCCTCTTTATCTTCAAAACTAAATGATTTATAGGCTTTTATATGCTCAAATTTAACGTCTTGGTACGTAAATATATAACTTTCACCAGATTTCTTGCAAGATATGTGAGTTTCACCCATTGGCGCAATCTCACCGATAAGCTCGGGTTGTTCATAATCAATAACTTTAATTTGTGAAAAACAAAAATGAACTTGTAGTAAAATAAAAAATATCAATGCTAATTTCATAAATATCAATATTTTAATTGATTAATTATTTTACCAAAAATATAAAAATTTTAAGTTTATAAATAACGATAGAATCTATTCTTTAACGCGTTCTAAATAAACCCCTTTGACAGTATCAATTTTTATTTTGTCGCCTTCATTGATAAACAGTGGTACATTTATTTCTGCTCCGGTTTCTACTTTGGCAGGTTTGGTGGCGTTGGTAGCGGTGTTGCCTTTCACACCCGGTTCGGTATAAGTCACTTCGAGCACCACGCTTGCCGGCATATCCACAGACAGCGGCAAGCCGGTTTCGGTGTTGGTAATAACCATCACGTTTTCGCCCTCTTTGAGCAAATCCGGTGCATCCAAAATATTTTTATCAAGCGATATTTGGTTGAAATCTTCCACGTGCATGAAGTGGAACAAATCGCCTTCGGCGTATAAAAATTGGTATTTGTGCGTTTCGACGCGCACTTCTTCAATTTTGTGCCCGGCAGAAAAGGTGTTGTCCAATACCTTCCCGTTGGTCAGGCTTTTGAGTTTGGTACGGACAAAAGCAGGCCCTTTTCCGGGTTTGACATGAAGAAATTCAATGATTTTATAAATGTCGTGGTTGTATTTGATACACAATCCGTTTCTGATATCTGATGTACTTGCCATTTTATTAATCTCTATTACTGTTTCTTAAATAACCTTTCATAATCCCTCTCTTCGAATTTCGGATGAATTGTAATATTTCATCTCTCTCGGGTGTGGCTTCCATTTCGGCCTCTATGATTTCCACCGCTTGTGAATTGTTGTGATTGCGTTGGTACAAAAGCCGATATATCTGTTGTATTTCATGAATTTTTTCACTGGAAAAACCACGTCTTCTCAATCCGATGGAGTTGATGCCTACGTACGACATGGGTTCGCGTGCTCCTTTGACAAAAGGGGGCACATCTTTTCTGACCAACGTACCTCCTGTCACGAAAGCATGGCTGCCGATTTGGCAAAACTGATGAACGGCGGTCATTCCTGCTAAAATCACATATTCACCGACGGTGACATGTCCTGCTAAGGTACTGTTGTTTGAAAAAATACAATGGTCACCGATGATGCAGTCATGCGCAACGTGGGTATAGGCCATCAACAAACAATGATTGCCGATGACAGTCCGCATTCGATCGACTGTTCCCCTGTTGAGGGTTACGAATTCACGGATGATAGTATGATCACCAATTTCGACGGTGGTTTCTTCATCATTAAATTTTAAATCTTGTGGAATAGCCGAGATAACGGCACCGGGGAAAATTTGGCAGTTTTTGCCTATTCGGGCTCCTTCCATGATGGTAACATTTGATCCAATCCATGTGCCTTCTCCAATCACCACATTGTTATGTATGGTTGTAAATGGCTCAATCACAACATTTTTTGCAATTTTTGCGCCGGGATGAACGTATGCTAAAGGTTGATTCATGAAAGTTGTTTGGTTTTTTTGACGATTTGTGCCATCAGTTCGGCCTCGCAAGTGAGTTTGCCGTTGGCATAAGCATAACCCTGCATATGGCAAATGCCACGCCTTATAGGCGAAATTAAACTTAGGTTAAATATGAGTGTATCACCCGGCAAAACCGGATGTTTGAATTTGACATTGTCCATTTTCATAAACAAAGTCAAGTAATTCTCAGGATCGGGTACGGTACTCAACACCAAGATACCACCTGATTGTGCCATGGCTTCAATCTGGAGGACTCCGGGCATCACGGGCGCGTCTGGAAAGTGCCCGATAAAATAAGACTCATTCATGGTTACGTTTTTCATTCCCACCACATGTTTGTCAGACATTTCGATGATTCTGTCCACAAGCAAAAAGGGTGGCCTATGTGGCAATATCTTCATGATTTGATTGATGTCCATCAACGGAGGTTGATTCAAATCGAATTTGGGAATATAATTGCGTTTCTCGTTCTTAATCATTTTAGAAAGTTTTTTGGCAAATTGGGTATTCACGTGATGACCTGGCTTGTTGGCGATTATCTTACCTCTGATTCGCATGCCGATAAGGGCTAAATCACCCATCACATCCAAAAGTTTATGCCGGGCAGCTTCATTGGGATAATGCAACGTCAGATTATCCAAAATACCATTGGGTTTAATGGCTAAATTATCTTTTTTGAAAACTCCTTTAAGCTTATTTAAAATATCTTTCGAGAGGGGTTTATCGACATAGATGATGGCATTGTTCAGGTCACCTCCTTTGATAAGCCCGTTGTCGAGCAACATTTCCAATTCATGCAGAAAACTGAATGTTCTCGCGCTGGATATTTCTTCTTTAAAATCTCTCAGGTGCTTCAAGGTTGCATTTTGTGTTCCCAATACTTTGGTTCCAAAATCGACCATGGTGGTAATCTGGTATTCATCTGCCGGCATCACAATGATTTCGCTTCCGGTATCTTCGTCAGTAAAAGATATGACATCCGTAACTACATATTCTTCCCTGCAAGCATTTTGTGAAATCACGCCTACTTTTTCGATGGCTTCCACAAAAAATTTAGAAGAGCCGTCCATGATAGGCGGTTCTGAAGCATCCAGCTCGATAATGGCGTTATCCACATCCATACCGACCAAAGCCGCGAGTATGTGCTCGGATGTTTGTATTCTGACACCTAACTTTTCGAGGTTGGTTCCGCGTTGGGTGTTGTTGACGTAAATTGCATCGGCTTCGATCACCGGACAACCTTCCAAGTCTTTTCTCACAAAGGTAAAACCGTTGTTTTCAGGTGCCGGTTTGAAAGTTAGTGTTACATTTTTACCGGTATGTAGCCCAACGCCAGTCATACTGATTTCTGAAGCAATGGTTTTTTGCTTGACGGATACCGTTTCAATCATTTTCTTTCATTTTTTTTTCCAATGTATTGAGGCGTTCCACAATTTTTTGGAAGTTCTTAAAATGCACATAGGCTTTGTTATAGTCTGCATATCCCAAAGCTGGTGAGCCTTGCAAAACTTCGTTGTCTTTCACGTTTCGAGTAATACCTGATTGAGCCTGAACCCTAACATTATTTCCGATTTTGAGATGTCCGACTATCCCCACTTGTCCGCCTATCATACAATTTTTGCCTATCTTGGTAGAACCTGCTATTCCGGTTTGCGCTGCAATCACGGTGTTTTCACCAATTTCGACATTGTGTGCTATCTGAATTTGATTGTCTAATTTCACTCCTTTTCGAATGATAGTCGAACCGAGGGTCGCGCGGTCAATGGTGGTGTTGGCACCGATATCGACGAAATCTTCCAAAAGCACGTTCCCCGTTTGTGGTATTTTTGTAAAAACACCGCTGTCGTCTGGGGCAAATCCAAAACCGTCTGCGCCGATAACCGAACCAGAATGAATGACACAAAAATTGCCAATCACGGTTTCTGAATAGATTTTTGCACCTGCAAATATCACAACATCATCTCCAATACTTACATTGTCGCCTACAAAAACACCCGGATAAATCTTCACCCGTTTGCCAACAACTACATTTTCACCCACATAGGCAAAGGCACCAAGGTAAAAATCTTCTCCAATTGTTGCAGACTTATCGATGAAACTGGGTTGCTCTATACCTTGCTTGTTCATTTTTACCAAATTGTAATATTCCAACAACTTGGAGAAAGACTTGTAGGCATCATCCACTTTTATCAAGGTCGTTTTGAGCGTTTCCTCGGCGATGAAGTTTTTATCAACAATGGTTATAGAGGCTTCTGTAGAATATATAAATGGTGTGTATTTCGGGTTGGACAGAAAAGTAAGCGAACCTGCTGTACCTTCTTCAATACGGGAGAGTTTAGAAACCTCGATGTCTGGATTACCCTCGACATCACCGTCTAATATTCCTGCAATTTGTGCGGCTGTAAATTTCATGTTGGCAAAATTAGGAAATTTCTGTGATAGTTTGGTAACTCGGAAAGCAAAGATAATACTTGTTGACCGGCTCGGTTAAAAAACTGACAATCAGTTTTTCCGGCGTATTAATCAAATCGAATATTTTTTTTTGCTTGCTGATGATGTGGATGCTTTGAATCTTGTCGTTGTAGGCCAAATTAGTCATTTGCCCGCGTACGACGAAAAATGCAGCCTCTTTCTCCGTGATTTTAAAATCGGAAGTTACATTGGCTAACTGCGAGTGGTAGGCTTTATCTGAAATAGGGCGGTCTTTCACTTTAATTTTAAAAAGCTTGCGATTTAACAACATACGAGACAAGGTTGACAGTACAAAATCATCGTGATGTTGCCAATCTTTCAAGGCGGCAATGATATCATAATCATCTATTTGCGAAAAAACAGCAATGGTTTTTTCGTCAAAATTTTCTTCTGACACGTAGTTTTGAATAAAAAAAGACAAGGCTTTTGATGCATTGATTGTTTGTTTTTTATCTACCAATTCTTTGGCGCGCTTGAGCGTATTGGTGAGAAGCAATTCGGCAGCTACACTGGTTTTGTGTAGATAGACTTGCCAATACATGAATCTTCGAGCCATGAGGAATTTTTCAACGGAAAAAATCCCTTTTTCTTCAACAACCAATTCGTTGTCATGCACGTTGAGCATTGAAATAATCCGTTCGGAATTGATGTTGCCTTCGGAAACACCTGTGAAGAAACTGTCGCGTTTCAGATAATCCATCCGATCAATATCTAATTGGCCGGAAACCAATTGGCACAGAAATGTTTTGGGATGTTGTTTCTTGAAAATTTGAATGGCAAGCGTCAATTTTCCGGAAAATTCCCGATTGAGTTTTTCCATAAACTTGAGTGAAATATCTTCGTGATGAACGCCTTCGGCTATGCTGCTTTCCATGGCGTGAGAAAATGGCCCGTGGCCAATGTCGTGCAATAGGATAGCGATTAACAGTGCTTGTTCTTCTTCCGAGCTTATTTCAATATTTTTGAATCTGAGCAGTCGGATTGCTTTCTGCATCAGGTAGTAACATCCCAAGGCATGGTGAAACCTTGTGTGGTGTGCACCTGGATAAACCAAATAGGAAAGCCCCATCTGTGTAATCCGTCTTAACCTTTGAAAATAAGGATGTTCTATCAATTCAAAAATAAGCGTATCCTGTATGGAAATAAAACCGTAAATTGGGTCGTTAAATAACTTGAGTTTGTCAGATTTTTTCAAAGTGAATTCGTCAATTTAAAAACAAATATAAGCATATGAATCCAATTAAGATACTTTGGGTAGATGATGAGGTAAACCTTCTCAAACCGCACATCATCTTTCTCGAACAAAGAGGTTATTTGGTGCACACCTGCGAAAGCGGTGCGGAAGCCATTGAAGAAATTAAAAAACAAGATTTTGACATTGTTTTTTTGGATGAAAACATGCCCGGCCTTTCGGGTTTGGAAACACTGTCTGAAATCAAAGAAATCAAAAATTTGATCCCGGTGGTGATGATTACCAAAAGTGAGGAAGAGCTCATCATGGACGATGCAATCGGTTCAAAAATAGCCGACTACCTCATCAAGCCGGTTAACCCAAACCAGATTTTATTGACTTTAAAAAAGAATCTGCACCACACCCGTTTGGTTTCTGAAAAAACAGCTTCAAACTATCGGCAGGAATTCAGAAATATTGCCATTGAATTGGCATCGGTGAATTCGTTTGAAGAATGGAGTTCATTGTATCAAAAATTGATTTATTGGGAAATAGAGCTCGAAGACATCGAAGACAATTCGATGGTAGAAATACTCGAATCCCAAAAGCATGAAGCCAATCTGCAATTCTTCAAATTCATCGAAAAAAATTATAAAAACTGGTTTGACAATCCCAAAAACAGCCCGGTGATGTCGCACACGGTTTTCAGGGAATATGCCGTGCCGGAAATCAAAAAGGGCAAGCCCGTCTTGATGGTTGTGATAGACAACCTCCGTTATGACCAATGGAAAGTGATCGAATCGACCATCGCCCCTTATTATAAAAAAATGGAGGAAAAAACCTTTTTCAGCATCCTTCCCACGGCCACTCAATATGCTAGAAATGCGATTTTTGCCGGATTGATGCCTTCGGAAATCGAAAAACTGTATCCCCAATATTGGAAAAATGACGTGGAGGAAGGCGGGAAAAATTTGTTTGAAAACGAGTTGCTCACACACCAAATCAAACGATTGGGCCTCAACAACATCAAACATCATTACACCAAAGTAACCAACTTGTATTTTGCCAAAAAATTTGCGGAAAAATTCTCCGAACAAAAAGAGTTTGATCTTTCGGTGTTGGTGTACAACTTTGTCGATATGCTTTCCCACGCAAAAACCGAAACGGAAGTTATCAAAGAATTGGCATCCAATGATAAAGCCTATCGTTCACTGACCTTGAGTTGGTTTAAAAACTCACCTCTGATAGACATTATCCAACAGGCACAAAAGATGAATTTCCAGCTTATCATAACCACCGACCACGGCACCATCAACGTGAAAACGCCTACCAAGGTGGTCGGCGACCGCGAAACCAGCCTCAACCTCCGCTACAAAACCGGGCGAAGCCTGACCTATGACAACAAAGATGTGTATGCCATCAAAAATCCGAAAGACATCCGCTTGCCGACAACCAATATGAGCAGCTCCTATATTTTTGCCAAGTCCGATTTGTTTTTGGCCTATCCGAACAATTTTAACCACTATGTGAATTACTACAAAAACTCATACCAACACGGTGGCATTTCTTTGGAAGAAGTCATCATACCGTTTGTGATTTTGGAACCGAAATGAAGTATTAAAATATTGAGAAGATATGTTAGATTTGTAATTTGTGGGGAAAACGATGGGTGATTATGAATTACGAATTGTGAATTACGATAGAAGATTGAAGATTAACGATTTTTTCGATTCTTTAGATTTAACTGACATTCGAGACTGATAAATAGTAAATTTTGAAGCACACACGTTATTTCTTCTTATTGTTTGTTGCCATGATTTTCGGCACGCGAATGATTTCGCTGTTTCCCGAATTAGTCGAATCCTATTACAGCAAGGGCATTTATCCGGTTCTCTCCGCCGGATTGCGCACGATTTTCGGTTGGCTGCCATTTTCGTTCGGCGATTTCATCTACATCTTCTCGGTTGTTTTGGTGATTCGTTGGTTCGTACTTCATTTTAAAGATGCCTACCGGAAGCCAAAGTGGTTTTTCTCTGTTATTTTGGTTTCCGTAACAGTTGTCTATGCGCTTTTCTTGACGTTTTGGGGATTTAATTATTACCGGCTTCCGATTCACAAATCAATGCAAATCAATCCTGAATACAGTACCGAACAACTTGAAAAAACCATTGGATTTTTGACAGAAAACAGCAACACGTTGCAAATTCTTTTAGCAAAAAACGACACCCTCCGGGTCGATATTCCCTATGAAAGGGGCGAAATTTATAAACGTTCTTTTTTGGGATATCAATCTTTGTCTGAATCGCTGCCACAATTTAGACTCACCCGGCCAAACCTCAAGACATCAACTTACAGCACACCACTCACTTACATGGGATTTAGTGGTTACTTGAATCCGATTACCAACGAAGCACAGGTGGGCGGCATCATGCCGTTGAATAAAATGCCCATCACCGTTTTGCACGAACAAGCGCATCAATTGGGTTATGCGGCAGAAAACGAAGCTAATTTTGTGGGGTATTTGGGAGCCATCCATCATCCAAATGCCTATTTTCGCTACGCTGGTTACACTTTTGCCTTGCGCTATTGCTTAAACGAACTTGCCCGGCGCGACCCTAAAAGTTTCGAATATCACTTAAAAAAAGTAAACAAAGGAATCCTTAAAAACTACCAGGAATCCATTGATTTTTGGAAGAAATACGAAAACCCTTTTGAGCCGGTTTTTGCAAAAACTTTTGACACTTATCTCAAAGCAAACCAACAAAAACAAGGCATCAAAAGTTACAATTATGTTGTCGGATTGGTGGTTGCTTACGGCCAAATCGAAAAGTAAATTTATTTCAAAAAAGTCTCAAAAGCAGGGTCAAAAAAATTGAGGGACGAGTCTTTGATGGTTCCGTCAGCATTGATTAGAAAGGTTTTTGTGATGTTTTTAATCACCAAATCCTCGGATAATTTTTTGAAATCGAGTGCCCTGAATTCTGTATTCACATCCAATCTGTTGTCTGAAATCTCGCCCAGCCATTGCTCGTGGTTAGTTGAAGTACTGATGGCTATGAATTTTATTTTTGGATAATCTTGTTTGAACGTTGCTATTTTTTCATGTTCGTTTTTGAAATGCCCAATTAAATTCGAATCCCAAAAACAGATGACAGCTTCATGCCCTTTCAACACTTGTGTTAGGTTGATGCTTTCACCTTTCGCATTAACTACCCAAATTTCGGGTAGATTGCTCCCTTTGGATATTCTTGATACGTTTTCTGCCAACACATCAATCTCCTTTTTTATTCGCTGATTCCGAACAATTTTATCAAATTTGCTTATAAATACGCTCAAGGATGAGCTGTCTTCTTCATTGATAAGAAAAGAAACCGCACTATCTTGAAGTAACATGTCTTTGATAGCCGGATTGATAACTAGGCTGTCTATCAATGACAATTTATGCAGATTGTGGTGTACTGAAAATTTAGAAGAAATGGGTTGGCTTTTGCAATCGGCCAAACATTTGAAGTAGGAAACGTTATTCAAATATGAAACCAAATACTTTTTGTACGAATAATAGGACATGAAGATGGTGTCGTCCATACTGACTTCTTTACGAAAGTCGTAATAGCTTTTCGGTAAGTTTAGCGAACCCGTCTCTATGTGAGTAGCGTTGATGAACGGATAGAGTTCTCTTGCTCTGAAATTTATAAAATTTATACTCCCGATTGCCACTTTTTCAAAACGTTCGGATATTGCTATTTCGCTTTTCAATTTGCTCAATTCAACCATTTTAATCGTTCTTAAAGAATCCATTTTACGCACAAAATCATGGGCGGACAACTGATAAAAACTGATGATTTTGTCTGTTTCTTTTTCATTTTGCAGGAAAATCTCGGACAGAAAATTATTTTTCTCATTTCCATCACCAGAGAAAACCAACGATTCATCAAAGTCTAAAGTATTGAGATAAACCATCAAACTGTCTCCGGGTTCAAAAAATACATACTGGTATTCAGGTTTGACAACAAATCGGTACAAACCCATGGGTATTTCTTTAAAGTGAAACATGAAAGTGTTGTCCTCATTCAACGAAACCGAGTCAATAACTTTTTCGCCTTCAAAAAGATAGACCCATTCGTCATACGGATTGATGACGACTCCACCAAAGTAAACGTCTTTATTCGAATCGGATTTTTTATTGCAGGCGAACAAAACAAACAAGAGAAAATATGAAGGTAAGAGTATTCTCATTCAATCAAATTAAATTTATACTTAACTACTAAGTAAACAAAAGTATATGAAGCTGTTAAGTATCGCTGTTAAATGGCTGTTAAATTAAATTTTAACATGTAGCACCCGCAAAGCCTCTAAAATTGCTTACTTTTGCAAACCTAAAAAAATTTTGATACATGCTGAACGTGTCCAATCTTTCTGTCCAATTTGGCAAACGCATACTTTTCGATGAAGTAAATGTTTCTTTTACCCAAGGCAATTGCTACGGCATTATCGGGGCAAACGGAGCCGGTAAATCAACTTTCCTAAAAATACTTACCGGAAAATTCGACCCCACTTCCGGACATATTTCCCTCGAACCGGGCAAACGCATGTCGGTCTTTGAACAAGACCATTATGCCTATGATGAATACACCGTTTTGGACACTGTTTTGATGGGCAACAAACCGCTGTACGCGATCAAGAAAGAAATGGACGCACTCTATGCCAAACCCGATTTTTCTGACAAAGACAGCGAACGTGTAGGTGAGTTACAAGTGCAGTTTGAAGAAATGAACGGCTGGAACGCGGATTCCGATGCAGCAGCGATGCTGTCTAACCTCGGCATCACAGAAGATTTACACTATACTGTTATGGCAGATGTGGATGGGAAACTCAAAGTGCGTGTCCTGTTGGCTCAAGCTCTTTTTGGCAATCCTGATGTGCTGATCATGGATGAGCCAACCAACGACCTCGACTACGAAACCATCGCTTGGCTCGAGAATTTTTTGGCAAACTATGACAACACCGTCATCGTCGTTTCGCATGACCGCCATTTCCTCGATGCAGTTTGTACCCACATTTCCGACATCGACTTCAGCAAGATATCACACTTTGCCGGCAACTATACTTTCTGGTACGAATCGAGTCAATTGGCAGCTCGCCAGCGTGCGCAACAAAACAAAAAAGCGGACGAAAAACGCAAAGAATTGCAGGAATTCATCATGCGGTTTAGTGCCAACGTGGCCAAGTCGAAGCAAGCCACCAGCCGTAAGAAAATGTTAGAAAAACTCAAGGTGGACGAAATCAAACCTTCCAGCCGAAGATACCCAGCCATCATATACGACCAAGAACGCGAAGCTGGCGACCAAATATTGAACATCGAAAACCTGTCTGCTTCGGTCGATGGAGAAGTTTTATTCAAAAGCGGCAACCTGAACTTAGCCAAAGGAGACAAAGTGATTGTCTATTCAAAAGACTCGCGCGCCACTACAGCTTTCTACGAGATCCTCAACAACAACGCGAAACCCGATTCGGGAAAATTTGCTTGGGGCATCACAACGGGGCAATCCTATTTGCCGTTGGACAACAGCGAATTTTTTGAAAACACGCTTTCTTTGGTCGATTGGTTGCGCCAATGGGCAAAAACTGAGGAAGAACGCGAGGAAGTTTATTTGCGTGGGTTTTTGGGCAAGATGCTTTTCAGCGGTGATGAAGCACTCAAAAAATCGAATGTGCTCTCGGGAGGCGAAAAAGTGCGCTGCATGATTTCACGTATGATGATGCAGCGCGCCAACGTACTCATGCTCGACGAACCCACCAACCACTTAGATTTGGAAGCCATTACGGCATTTAATAATTCTCTGAAAAACTTCAAGGGGACTGTTTTGCTCACCACCCATGACCATGAATTTGCACAAACCGTCGGCAACCGGATTTTAGAATTGACCCCCAACGGATTTATTGACCGCTATATGGCTTTCGAAGATTATATGGACGATGCAAACATACACGAGTTGCGGGAGAAAATGTACAGAAAAGCTTAAAAATTAATATTTTAATTCTTGCAGAAAAACATTTTTCACCTCCGTTGCGATTTCCATCTCGTCAGCTCTCACAAACAAATCCTGCATATCCGGGAGACTGCCAAAACCGCCCAACCGAGCCGATTCAAACTCGTCTTTGGTAACTGCATTGATGCCTCGTTCTTGCAACGCATTTTTCATTCCCAGACACAAAACGGCTGAGCCTGTGTAAAGGTGTTGATAGTCTTCTGCAGTTTTCATCCTGACTGTTTTGACAAAGTTAATCTATTTGATTTTAAAGGAAAAACTTATCTAAATCTTGTCGAGTTGAAAAAAAAATCGAGTGTATAGATTTTTTTTTTCAATGCGATGTACAATCTTAAAATTGCATTTTGGAAAAAACCTTATTTTATTTGAATTGAAAATAGGATCTTTTGGATTTCTCTCAGGAAATTTATTCAGATCATCACCGATATCAAACAAGGTGTCAATAACATGTTCCGCATTTCGGGGCATCTTACATGAATAAAACCATATACACTTTGCATGGATTGAACGGAGTTTTCAGACCAAATGACAGCTTTCATCTCCTGACAATTTTCTCACTCACCGAATTCGTATCATAACCCTCTTCTACTGAATCCGAAGCTATCATAATTTGCTTTAGATAATTTGTTTATTCCTTTTTTAAAAGTAGTTTCCCTTCTGCTCTATACGAACAAGTTTCAGTATCCAACAACTCCTCAATTTTATTTAGCAGTTTTGAGTTTTGAACCTCTAAAATTCTGTGAACAATATTTTTACGTTGAATCTCGATTTTCATTTCAACCTATTTTAACCAAAAGCACTATATTTATTGACATAAAATCACACCTAATTTATCGCGATAACGGTTAATATGAGCCTGTTTTCACCCCCAAACCAACCCTACCGCAAACAGCAAAGCCAACAAAAAAGTGCTGAGTGCCAATTTTTTCAATTCAGGATCTAAATTTTTTGAAACCTGATTTTTCAAAACCGTTTTCAGATGAATCGCCATCGGGATAAAGGCTATCATAAAAAGCCAATCCGCATAACTTTCAAACTCAATCAAAACAAAAACCAGCATGGCAACCATTGCCCCGAGGATGAGAAAAGTGTGATAATACTTGGCTTTTTTTGCACCCAAGAGTACGGCCAGCGTATTTTTCCCCGCTGAGGCATCCGGAATGCGGTCGCGCATGTTGTTGAGGTGCAACACGCCGGTACTCAAAAGCCCGATTGCGGTTGCGGGAAAGAACACCCGGGTTTCGATAGTTTTAGCAAACAAAAAATAGCTGCCCACGACAGCCAGCAACCCAAAAAAGAGAAAGACAAACACATCTCCCAAGCCTTGATAACCATAGGCTTTGTCGCCAACTGTATATTTGATAGCGGCCACCACAGAGCCAATTGCCAAGCCAATAAACAAAAGCGAAAAGGACCAATATTTTTCCCCGAAAGCTTCGATGACGACCCAAACAGACAAAAGAAGGGAGAGCAGCACCATGCCCACGATGCCGTTTTTGAGTTCTTTAGCCGTCAACAAACCACTTTGGAGTGCTCGGGCCGGGCCGATTCTACGATCGTTGTCGGTGCCTTTTACCCCATCGCCATAATCATTGGCAAAATTCGACAACACCTGAAAACTGACAGTGGTAAGCAAGGCCAACACAAAAACTGTACGGTCAAAATATCCGGCACGGTATGCCATAGCGCTGCCGGCCAAAATGCCGGAAACCGAAAGCGGAAGAGTCCGCAGACGAGCGGCCGACAGCCATGTTTTTGTTTTTTGGTTCATCGAAGGGAAGGATTTTTCTGGTGTAGTTACGGAAATTTAGGGTATTGTTTGAAATCGGGGGCTCTTTTTTCCAAAAAAGCGCGTTTACCTTCTTGTGCTTCTTCAGTCAGGTAATACATCAGGGTGGCATCGCCAGCGAGCTGCATCAGGCCGTGTTGCCCATCGAGTTCGGCGTTCAAGCACCGTTTGATCATACGCAACGCCAATGGGCTTCTTTGCTGCATGATTTTGCACCATTTGACCACAGTATCTTCGAGTGCAGAAAGTGGTACAACTTTGTTTACCATACCCATTTCAAGTGCTTCTTGTGCAGAATACTGTTGGCACAAAAACCAGATTTCGCGGGCTTTTTTCTGCCCCACATGGCGTGCGAGATAAGAAGATCCGAAACCACCGTCAAAACTGCCTACTTTGGGGCCGGTTTGGCCGAAGATAGCATTTTCGGAGGCGATGGTGAGGTCGCAGACCACATGCAACACATGCCCGCCGCCGATAGCGTAGCCGTTGACCATAGCGATAACCGGTTTGGGGATTTCCCTGATTTTTTTGTGCAAGTCGAGCACGTTGAGCCTCGGCACGCCGTCTTCGCCAATGTAGCCGCCAGTGCCTTTCACGTTTTGGTCGCCGCCACTGCAAAAAGCCTTGTCGCCAATACCGGTGAATACCACCACATCAATGTCGGTTCGCTCTTTGCAACAATCAATGGCGTCGAGCATCTGAAAGTTTGTTTCGGGGCGAAAAGCGTTATACACTTCCGGGCGGTTGATGGTGATTTTGGCAATGCCTTCAAAATATTCGAACAGGATGTCTGAGTAGGTTTTAATCGTTTCCCATTTGCGTAGTGCCATGATTGTTTTTTGACAAAAATAGGGTTTTTTAAGGTTTGGTGAAATTTTTGGAAATCTATGCACCAAAAATATAAAC